>CAZUXK010000123.1:0-6361 GCA_964624025.1 uncultured Brevundimonas sp. | reverse complement strand
CCCGTTTGAGCGCATGATCTTCCTCGGCGACGGCGACACCGACGTGCCGACCATGAAGATGATGCACACCAAGGGCGGCTTCTCGATCGCCGTCTATGACCCGCGCAACAGCCAGCGCGACCAGGACAAGCTCTACTCCCTGATCTCCGAGGACCGGGTCAATTTCGTCGCCGCCGCCGACTATCGCGAGGGCTCGCCGCTGGACCTCATCATCAAGGGCCTGATCGGGCGCATCGCCATCAACGCCGGGGTCATGCCCGGGGGCGCCTGAGTCCCGTCATCGGCCCCCGGGCCTGCCCGCCGCCCCGGCCGCGGCGTCAGATCGCGTTCAGGGGCGTCCTCAGATAGCGCTTCCCGCCGGCGTCCGGCTCCGGCAGGGCCCCGGCGCGGATGTTGACCTGCAGCGACGGCAGGATCAGCTGCGGCACAGCCAGGGTGGCGTCGCGCGCCTCGCGCAGGGCCACGAAGTCGTCCTCGCTGCGGCCGCCGCCGATGTGGATGTTGCCGGCCTTCTGGGCCCCCACCGTCGTCTCCCAGCGGAAGTCTGTGCGGCCGCCGGCCGGCAGATAGTCATGGCCGACGAACATCCGGGTCTCGTCCGGCAGGGCCAGCAGCCGCTGGATCGACCGGTACAGGGTAAGGGCGTCGCCGCCGGGGAAGTCGCAGCGCGCCGTGCCATAGTCGGGCATGAACAGGGTGTCGCCGACGAACACGGCGTCGCCGATGCGATAGCTGACGCAGGCCGGGGTGTGGCCGGGGGTGTGCATCACCTCCACCTCCAGCCCGCCGAGGGCGAAGCGGTCCCCGTCGGCATAGAGGTGATCGAACACCGCAGCCCCCGGGTCATTCATGCCGAACAGGGCGGCGAAGCGGGTCTGCACCCCGTCGATGCGCGCGCCGATGCCGATCTCGACGCCCCGCACGCGCCGGATCTCGTCCGCGGCGGTCAGGTGATCGGCATGGGCGTGGGTCTCGAGGACCCGTTCCAGCTTCAGGCCGTCGCGGTCGATCAGATCCAGCACCGTCTGCATCGAGGTCAGGGCGGTGCGCCCGCTGGCCGGATCGAAGTCCAGCACCGGATCGATGATGGCCGCCGCGCCGGTCGCGGGGTCGCTGACGACATAGGTGACGGTGTGGGTGGCGGGGTCGAACACGGCGTCGACGCGGGGGGAGGGGGTCATGAACAGGCTCCTTGGACCAGCCCAATTTATTAGCTATTGCTAATTTAGCAAGTGCTGATATATAGGCGGCATGATCGATCTCGCCGTCATGCCGCTCGACCGCTTCCAGGCCAGGGCCGCCGAGGCCGCGCGCCTGCTCCGCGCCCTGTCCAACGAGCGGCGCCTGATGATCCTGTGCCAGCTCGGCGGCGGCGAACGCGCCGTCGGCGAGCTGGTCCCCCTCGTCGGCCTTTCCCAGTCAGCCCTGTCCCAGCACCTCGCCGTGCTGCGCGAGGACGGACTGGTGGCCACCCGGCGCGAGGGCGTCTCGATCCGCTATCGCCTCGCCGACCCGAACGTGGCGCGGATCATCGCGGTGCTGGCCGAGATCTACTGCCCCCCTGACGCTGAGGAGTCCCGTCCATGACCCTGCTCGCCCCCCTCGCCCCCGCCGTCGCCGCCGAGCTGGTCCGCCAGGGCCGCGCCGTCCTCGTCGATGTCCGCGAGCCCGACGAGATCGCCCGGGAATCGATCCCCGGCGCCCTCGCCGCCCCCCTGTCGGCGCTGGAGACGGCGAACCTCGCCGCCGCCGCCGGACGCGAGGTGATCTTCACCTGCCGCTCGGGGGCCCGCACCGGGGCCCAGTGCGAACGCCTCGCCGCCCGCGCCCCGGGGCCCGCCCACATCCTCGAGGGCGGTCTGATGGCGTGGAAGGCGGCCGGCCTGCCGACCCGCACCGACGCCCGAGCGCCGCTGGAGCTGATGCGTCAGGTGCAGATCGCCGCCGGCGGCCTGATCCTGCTGGGCGCGGCGCTCGGAACCTTCCTCCACCCCGCCGGCTGGGCCCTGTCGGCCTTCGTCGGGGCCGGACTTCTGACAGCGGGGGTGACCGGCTTCTGCGGCATGGCCCGGCTGCTGGCCGTCCTGCCGTGGAACCGCCGGACCGCCTGACATGACCTTCACCTGGCTCCAGCTCGGTCTCGCCGGCCTCAGCGGGGCCCTCGTCGCCCTGCTGCTGAGCGTATTCGGCGGCGGCGGCTCGGTGCTGGCCGTGCCCCTGCTGCTCTATCTCGTGGGCGTGCGCGACCCGCACGCGGCCGTCGGCGCCTCCGCCGCGGGGGTGGCGCTCAACGCCCTGACCGCCCTGGCCGGCCACGCCCGCGCCGGCCGGGTGCGCTGGCGTCCGGCCCTCGGCTTCGCCGCCTTTGGCGTGACGGGCGCCTGGGCCGGGGCGGCGCTGGCCCAGCGCATCGACGGGCGCGCCCTGCTGCTGGCCTTCGCCGGCGCCATGGTGACGGTCGGCCTGGCCATGCTGCGCCCGGCGAAGGCGGAGGCCCGGCCCGCCCTCCTGCCGAACCGACAGAACCGGCCGAACCGGCGGGCGCAGCTGCGCTGCGCCGGCGCGGGCCTGGGGGTCGGGGCCGCGTCCGGCTTCTTCGGCATCGGCGGCGGCTTCCTGATCGTGCCGGGGCTGATGGCCGCCACCGGCATGGGTCTGGCCCTCGCCCAGGCCGCGTCGCTGGTCAGCGTGGCGGCCTTCGGCGCGACCACCGCCGCCACCTACGCCGCCGCCGGCCGGCTCGATCCGGCCCTGGTGGGCGCCATGGCGGTGGGCGGCCTCGGCGGCGCCGCCCTCGGCCTGCCGCTGGCCGCCCGGCTGGGCCGCAACGTCAAGCTGGCGCGGCGTCTGTTCGCCGGGCTGATCATCCTCACCGCCCTCTATGTCGCCGTCCGGGCGCTGACGGGCGCCTGAGCCCTGTCAGCGGCCCCCGGCCCGCCGCCAGGCCTCGCGCGCGGCGGTCAGCCGGGCCGGGGTCAGGCCGCGCAGCGAGCTGGTCGACAGGATGCGGAAGCCCGCCTCCCTCCCCTCGCGCCAGCGCGTCTCGACCTCATGGGCGACCCCGCCGGCGATCTCGATCACCACCACCTGCGGCGGCGGCGGCGCGGGCCGGTCCAGCCGCACGCGCATGCCGTGCTCGGACAGGTCGAGGATGCGGCACGCCACCTCGTAGCCGGGGCCGTGCACCACCCCGTCAAGATTGACCGGCCGCCGCAGCTCCCGCCGCCGCTCGTCGCCGCGCCTGAAGATCATCCGGCCGTCGCCTCGAACATCCGCCCAGCCATAGACGCCCCCCGCCCCCCGGTCCATGCCGCGGCGAGGGCGAGGAGGGTTAAGGGCGGCAGCCCCTCCGTCTCGCCGGCTTCGCCTTCGAGCCACCTCCCCATTCCATGGGGAGGAGAGGCGCTTTCCTCCCCACGCAGTGGGGAGGGGGACCGCGAAGCGGTGGAGGGGCCCGGCCACGAAGCGGCCTGGGGGCGGTGGAGGGGCGACGCCGCGTCGCGCGGCCCTCAGGCCCGCACCAGCCCTTCCAGCACCGGCGCTTCGCGGGCGCTGCCGGGGAAGACCCGGGCGTCCAGCGCCGCGCGGTCGACGCCGAGATGGTCGCGCAGCACCCCCTTGAAGACCGACCGGACATCCAGGGTGGGGGCCAGATCGCGGCCCTCGAACAGCCGGGCCTCGGCCAGTCCCGGCCAGTCGCCGAGCGGCCCGCCGGGGGTCAGCGCCCCGCCGGCCAGCAGCAGGGACGAGCCCGTGCCATGATCCGTCCCCGCGGTGCCGTTGACCCGGACGGTGCGACCGAACTCGGTGGCGATCACCACCAGCGTCCGGTCCCAGTCGAGGCCGGGCCCCTCGCGCAGGCCGGTCACGAGGGCGTCCAGGCCCGCCAGCCGCAGGGCCAGCTGCGGCGCCTGCCGGGCGTGGGTGTCCCAGCCATCGACGGACAGCGCCACCACATCCGCCCCGTCCTCGCCGCTCATCAGCCGCGCCACCGAGCGGCCCAGCGCCTCGGCGTCGCCGCGTCGGACCGCGCCGCCGGCCCCGGCCTCCGCCGCCATCGCCTGGGTCTCCAGCCCGCGCGCGAGGGCCGGGCCAAGCAGAGGGTCGTCGACATAGAGGTCCTGCACCAGCGACACGACCCGGTCATCGCCGCGCACCCGGCCGCCCGGCGCCCAGCTGGAGGTGGCCGCCGCGCCGCGCAGGATCAGCGGCGTCTGGGCCCCGACCGCCAGGCCGCTGAGCCCCCCCGCGGCCTGAAGGGCCCGGTTAAGCCAGCCATCGGTCTCGGCGCGCAGGCCCGCGCCGCCGTTCTCCAGCACGTCCTGGGCGTCGAAGTGGGAGCGCACCCGCGCGGGAATGGCGACCGCCGGGGCGAACCTCAACTGACCGGCGGCGTGCAGGTCGTGCAGGCCGGTCAGGGCCGGGTGCAGGCCGAAGCCCTCGCCCAGCGCCAGCGCCCCGTCCGGCTCACCCGGCGGACGGACGGCCAGATCGCCGCGCCAGCGGGCGTAGTCCGGGTCGCGCCAGGGCACGGTCACCGACAGCCCGTCCATGGCCCCGCGGGCGATGATGAAGACCAGCTTGCGGGCCGGCTGGCCGGTCTGGGCCCGGGCCCGGCCGGCGAAGGCCAGATCGACCCCGAGAACGAGGCCGAGGCCGGTCAGCACGGATCGGCGATGCAGGTGGGGGATATGGGTCATCGGCGCTGGAACTCCGGCGACATGAGGAACAGGGTGACGGCTTCGGCGCGGCTCTCCGCGCGGGCCACCGCCTGTCGCGTCCGGGCCCCGAGCCGCGCGCCGAGGGCGCCCTCGGCGACCGCCACAGGCTGGCGATCGGGATCCGCCGCCAGCACCTCGCCGGCGGTCTTCGCCCAGTCGAGCCGCTTGACCAGGGCGTCCGGCCCGGCCCAGCCCGCAGCCGTATCGGGCCAGCCCTCCGGCGAGGGCGGGGCCCAGGCCGGCTGGCCCAGCCCGGCCAGCACCTGCTGCAACGACGCCAGGTCCGTCGGCCGCGTGCCGAACGCCCGGTGGGTCGAGGCCACGAACTCATAGGGCGTCTTGATCTTGGCCGGCGCAGGGGCCCAGGCCTCCGGGGCCTCGACCAGCGCCCGCGCCACGGCGGCGAGATCGCCGTCCGACCCGGTCCAGGCCGCCGTCAGCCGCTCGACCAGCGTCTCAGGCGGATCATCGGCGACGAAATGGGCCGCCAGCTTGCGCGCCAGCCGCCGCGCCGTGGCCGGATGGTTGGCCAGATCCTCAAGGATGGCGCGCCCCTGGGCCAGGCCGGTCTGGCTGTAGGACCGGCCCATCACCTGCCGCACGCCCGGCTCATGGGTCACGGCCCGGAACACGAAGCCCCGCGCGCCGGGCGTTCCGGCCGCCGGCCCGCGGTCGCGCCCGCCCGGGCGGGGGACGGACCAGCCGGTCAGGGCCCGGGCGAACTCGGTCACATCCGCCTGGGTGGAGCCGGCCTCCGGCCCGACCGTGTGCAGCTCCAGAATCTCCCGGGCGAGGTTCTCGTTCAGCCCCGCCTCGCGGCGGCGACCGGCCGGGCTGCCCGGGCCCACCGACTGGGCCTGGTCGAGATAGAGCAGCATGGCCGGGTGGCTCTCGGCCGCGAAGGCCAGGTCGGCGAAACGGCCGAACACGAACGGGCGGATGGCCTCGCGCTCATAGGCCTCGAGGAAGGCCGAGGCCTGGAACTTCGTCGCCGAGACGGCGAAATGGTTGGCCCAGAACAGGGCCCAGCGCTCGGCGAAGCCGGCCTCCGTCGTGGCCGCCAGCACGATCCGGTCGAGGAAGGCCGCCCCGATCTCGCGGGTCATGGCGCGACGCGCCTGCTGACGCGCCGCCTGGGCCGCCGCCTCGTCGAGCCCCTGTCCGACGGCGAGATAGGCCTGCCAGGTCGCCAGCGCGCCCGCCGTGCCGGCAAAGGCCCGCCCCGGCTGCGGCGCGCCCTCCGGCCGGATCTGCGCCAGCAGCCAGCCGCGCGGATCGGCGGCCGCCCGCGCCATCTCCCCCGGCCTCGCCCCCAGCCCGAACCGGGTCAGGGCGATCGCCGCGGTCAGGGCGTCGTCGGCAAGGTCGGGCGTCTGGCGCGGCATGTCGGCTCTCCGGTCAGGTCCACAGCTTCTACGGTCCAGGACAACGGAGTCCGTCGCGGCCCCTCCGTCCCGTCGCTCCGCGCCGGGCCACCTCCCCATGTCATGGGGAGGAGAGGCGCCCTTCCTCCCCACGCCAGTGGGGAGGGGGACCACGCGGAGCGTGGTGGTGGGGCGACAGCCTGCAGACAGCAAGAAGGGCGGGCCCGTCGCCGGACCCGCCCTTACCAAACGCCTAAGACCTAATCCCTAAGCCCT
>CAZUXK010000122.1:0-6456 GCA_964624025.1 uncultured Brevundimonas sp. | reverse complement strand
GACTCCGGCGTCTCGGCCCATGGCGACAATGCCCAGGAGTTCGCCCTGCTGGTGCAGGCCGGCATGACCCCGCTGGAGGCCATCCGGTCGGCGACGGTGGTGGCGGCGGAGCACCTCGGCATCGCGCGCGAGGCGGGTCGACTGGCGCCGGGCTTCCCGGCGGACCTGATCGCGGTCGGCGGGGATCCGCTGACCGATGTGACCGAACTGGAGCGCGTACGCTTCGTGATGCGCGGCGGCAGGATCTACCGTCAGGACTGAGCCGCAGCCGCGCGGATCAGGGCCAGCAGGCCATCCGGGGCGTCAAGTCGCGCCCGCACCGGCCACCCCAGAATCCGCGCGCGCCAGGCCGCCGGCAGGCGCACCCGGTCCTTTTCGGTGGTGATCAGTCGGGCCCCGAACAGGGCGGCGCGGTCCGCGAGGAAGGCGAGGTCGCGCTCGCTGAACCCGGCGTGGTCGGGGAAGGGGGCGAAGTCCTTGAGGTCCGCCCCTGCGGCGACCAGCGAGCGCTCGACCTTCCAGGGCTTGGCGATGCCGGCGAAGCCGACCAGAGGCCCGGTTGGCGGGGCGGTGTCAGGAACGAGCCGCGCGAGGAAGACCGGCTTCCCCTGAAACAGGGCCAGAAGCTCCGGGGACGGCGCTTCCAGGTCGGTCGGCAGCAGGACGATGACCGCGTCGGCGCGGGCCAGACCGGCGGCGAAGGGCTCCCGCATCGGGCCGGCCGGGAAGACGGCGCCGTCGCCGAACGGCCATTCGTCCTCACGGGTCTCGCCGTCAACGACGATCAGGCTGACGGTCTTCTTCAGCGCCGGGTTCTGGTGCCCGTCGTCCAGCACGAGCGCCTCGGCCCCGGCCGCGACGGCGGCGCGGGCCCCGGCCACCCGGTCGCGCGCGATCCAGGCCGGGGCGTCGCCGGCCAGCATGAGCGGCTCGTCGCCGACGTCGGCGGCGTCGTGGCGCGCGGGGTCCACCTGGGCCGGGCCGGTCAGCCGGCCGCCAAAGCCCCGTGACAGGGCGTGGGCCTCGAGGCCGGCCGCCCGCAGCAGGCGCAGCAGCTCCCGCGCCACCGGGGTCTTGCCCGAGCCGCCGACCGTCAGATTGCCGACCGAGATGACCGGTGCGCCGACCTCAACAGGCGTAGCGCGCGCCAGCCGGCGGGCGGTCGCGGCCGCCCAGATGGCTCCGAAGGGCCGCAGCAGCAGGCGCGCGATCCGGGCGTGGTCAGGCTCGCGGCGATACCACCAGCGCGGGGTGTTCAGCTTCATGCCCGCGCGCCTCCGCCGGCCGGCGGCAGCAGGGGCGTCAGCGCCTGCATCAGCCGGTCGAGGCCGGCCCCGGCCTCGGCCGCCGTCCGCCGGGCGCGCTCGCCCATGGCCCGGGCTTCGGTCGGATCGTCCAGCAGGGCCTCGACCGTCTCGGCGAGCTCAATCGCGGAGCGGACCATGCCCAAGGCGCCCCGGGCGGTCAGCATCGCCGTCACGGCCGTCCAGTTGCTGGCGTCCGGGCCGGACAGGGTCGGCTTGCCCAGCCGCGCCGGCTCCAGCGGATTGTGCCCGCCCACGGCCGGCCGGCCGAGGACCGGGGCGAAGGAGCCGCCCATGATCACCACGTCCGCGAGCCTGAGGAACAGGCCCATCTCGCCGAGGGTGTCCGCGACATAGACGTCGACGTCGATGTCCAGAGGCTCGCCGCGCGACCGCACGGCATGGGCGCGGCCCTCGCGCTCCAGCAGGCCGGCGATCTCCGCCCCGCGATCCGGGTGGCGGGGCAGCAGCACGAGACAGAAGGGCTGCGGCACGGTCGACAGGGCCCGCAGCAGGAAGGCTTCCTCGTGGGGATGGGTGCTGGCGGCGATGATGACGGCCCGGTCGCCAATGGCCTCGGACAGTCGGGCGAAGGCCGCACGGTCATAGGGGAGGGGCTCGCCGGCCAGCTTGAGATTGGCCTCGCCGTCGATCCGGGCCCCGAGGTCGGCCAGCCGGTCGGCGGACTCCGCATCCTGCGGCAGGACCAGATCGAACCCGCCGAGCAGCGTCTGCGCCGCCCCCGGCAGTCGTCGCCAGCCGCGGTGCGTGGCCTCGGTGACCCGCGCGCTGACCAGGGCCATGGCAATGTCGCGGTCACGTGCGGCGAGGATCAGGTTGGGCCAAAGTTCGCTCTCGACCAGCACGCCCAGCGCCGGGCGCCAGTGGTCGAGGAAAGCGGCGACGGCGCGCGGCCCGTCGACGGGAATGAACTGGTGGAGGACCCCCGCCGGCAGCCGCTCGGCCAGAAGTTGCGCCGAGGTCACGGTGCCGGAGGTCACCAGCAGGGTCAGGTCGGGCCGGTCCGCCCGCAGGCGCGCCACCAGCGGCAGCAGCGACAGGGTCTCGCCGACGCTGACGCCGTGGAGCCAGACGAGCGGGCCCGGCGGCCGGGGACGGCCGGCCAGACCGAGCCGCTCGCCGACCCGCTCGGGGTCCTCCTTGCCGGCGCGGACGCGGGCCGCGAGCAGGCGCGGGGCGAGTCCCTCGAGCAGGCCGGTGATCCGGCGATAGGCGTGGAGCGCGAGGCTCATCCCGCCCGATCCCGCAGGCCGGTCAGGGCGTCAGCCCGCGCCTCGACCGCATTCAGCCGGGCGGTCCACTCGGGAATGACGTCGCTGATGTCGGCGCCTTGAGGAAAGTCGGCGCGGTCCCAGACGATCGCGCCGCGGCCAAACGGCAGGGGCAGCACAGCCCGGTCCCAGCTGCCCAACCGGATGGCCGGGCTGCACGACAGGCCGATGAACAGCACCGGGGCGCCGGACAGCTTCGCCAGCAACGGCAGGCCCTCGGCCATCTGTCGCGCCGGGCCGCGGGGCCCGTCCGGCGTGACCGCCAGGGCCGCGACCTTGAGCTGGCGCAGCCCGTCGCGCAGCGCCTGGCTGCCGCCCTTGGCAGCGGCGGCCCGGGCCTTCTCGCCCTTGTCGGGATTGGCCGAGGAGCCGCGCACCGCCGGAATGCCCTGCAGCGCCATGGCCCGGGCGAGGAACTCGCCGTCGGCGGACAGGGAGATCATGCCCTTGACCGGCTGGGCCCGGTCCAGCGGCCAGCAGGCCGGGGACAGGGCCAGACGGCCATGCCAGAAGACACACAGGGCGCCGCCGCCCTGCGCCCACAGGGCCTCGGCCAGCGCCCGGTTCTCATGGGTCCAGCGCAGGGTGCGGAAGCAGAACTGCATCCAGCCGGCCAGCAGGTGCGACAGGACCGTCTGGATCACCGGGTTGCGGAGGGGTCTCATGCGGGGGCGGGCTCCGGGGCTCCGGCCGGCGACGGGCCGTCGAGCGACTGCTGCTGCGCCAGCCGGGCATACAGGCCGCCACGCCGCACCAGCTCGTCATGGGTTCCGGCCTCGACGACACGCCCGGCTTCCAGCACATGGATGCGGTCGGCGCGGCGGACGGTCGACAGGCGGTGGGCGATCATCAGGGTGGCGCGGCCCTGCATCAGCCGCTCCAGCGCCGCCTGCACCAGGGCCTCGCTCTCCGTGTCGAGGGCCGACGTCGCCTCGTCCAGCAGCAGGATCGGGGCGTCCTTGAGGAAGGCGCGGGCGATGGCGATGCGCTGGCGCTGGCCGCCGGACAGCCGCATGCCGCCCTCGCCGACCCGGGTCTCGTAGCCGTCGGGCAGGGCGGTGATGAAGTCATGGGCCGCGGCGGCCCGCGCCGCCGCCTCGATCTCCGCCGGACTGGCCGGATCGCGCCCGTAGGCGATGTTGGCGGCGATGGTGTCATCGAACAGGAAGGGCTCCTGGGTGACCAGGGCGATGCGGTCGCGCACGTCGGTCAGGCTGACCTCGCGCAGGTCGATCCCGTTGACCGTGATGCGCCCGCCGCTGACGTCGTAGAAGCGCGGCAGCAGGGCCAGCAGGGTCGACTTGCCACCGCCGGACGGGCCGACCAGCGCCGCCGTCTCGCCGGGGGCGACCGTCAGCGAGACCCCCGACAGGGTCGGAGCGCCCGCAGGCGCATAGGCGAAGTCCACGTTCTCGAAGGCCACATGGACCGGGCCGGACGGCAGGGGGACCGGCGCGGCCGGGGCCCGGATTTCCGGCTGGATGTCCAGCGCCTCGAACAGGCGGCGGGCGGCGGTCAGGCCCTCGGACAGGACGGTCTGCAGGTTGGTGACCTGGCGCAGGGACTGGCCGGCGGCCATCAGCAGGCCGATGTAGGCGGCGAAGGCCCCGACGCTCATCTCGCCCTCGCGCGCCTGCCAGCCGGCGTAGGCCATCACCGCCGCGACCACCATCATCGCCACGAGGTTGGAGAAGGGGCCGGCGAAGGCGCGGCTGTCGGCGGACTTGATCACATGGCGCTGGCGGCGGGCCACGACCTCGCCGATGCGGGCCTCCTCGCGCGCCTCGCGGTTCTCGATCTTGATCAGCCGGACCCCGTCGAGGTTCTCCATCAGGGCGGTCGACAGGTTCGAGGTCTCGACCATGGCCCCGGTGGTGGCCTTGCGCATGCGCTTGCCGAAGCGGCGGATGATCCAGGCGATCAGCGGGGCCCCGAGGAAGACGATCAGCGTCAGCCGCCAGTCGCTCCAGGTCATGTAGGCCAGCACCGCGACCAGGGTCAGGGCGTGCTGGGTGTAGTTGACCACCCCGTTGGTGAAGGCCTCGCGCACGAGGTTGGCGTCGAACAGCACGCTCGAGACGAAGCCGCCGGAGTGGCTGGCGCGCAGGCGGGCGAGGTCGGCGCGGATCATGGAGCCGAACAGCCGCACCTGGATGTCGCCGACGATGCCGTGGCCGATGCGGTTGACCAGCGCCGCCTGGCCGAGGGCGGCGATGGTCCAGACCACCCCGGCGCCGACGATGATCAGCGGGATCAGGGTCAGGGCGTGTTCGGGCGCAATCGTGATCAGGCCCCAGATCGTCACGGGCCGGCCGAGGAACAGGCCGTCGATGGCCGGCTCCAGCAGCTGCAGCACCGTGGCCGCCATGACGCCGACGATGGCGGCGCAGACCAGCGACAGGCCAAGGGCGCCTCGGCGGCGCTGGAGATAGTCCTGCCAGATGCGCCGCAGCAGCGGGCGCGCGGGCGCCGCCGGGGGCTCGGCGATCGGGGCGGTCGAACTCATGGCCCGGAGGTCGGACGGCCCGGGGCGCGTGTCAAGCGATCCGGCGTGCTTCGCCCTGCGCCGGCTGCGGCGCACGGACACAAGATGTTGTGGCGAAGGGCCCGCAGGCGTAGATAGGCCAGCCCCTCAAACCCGCCGCCAGGGATGCCTGCCGTGACCGCGCTGACCCACGACGCCTTTTTCCAGACCGAGCTGTCGGGCGCTGACCCGGACATCTTCCGCGCCATCCAGAGCGAACTGAAGCGGCAGCAGGAGCAGATCGAGCTGATCGCCTCGGAGAACATCGTCTCCCGCGCGGTGCTGGAGGCCCAGGGCTCGATCCTCACCAACAAGTACGCCGAGGGCTATCCGGGCAAGCGCTACTATGGCGGCTGCGAGTTCGTCGATGTGGTCGAGGATCTGGCGCGGGAGCGGGCCAAGGCCCTGTTCGGCTGCGCCTACGCCAATGTGCAGCCGCACTCGGGGGCCCAGGCCAACCAGGCGGTGTTCCTCGCCCTGCTGCAGCCGGGCGACACCTTCCTCGGCATGGACCTCGCCGCCGGCGGGCACCTGACCCACGGCAGCCCGGCCAACCAGTCCGGCAAGTGGTTCCGGCCGGTGACCTACAAGGTGCGCGAGGATGACCACCTGATCGACTACGACCACGTGGCCGAGATGGCCGCGGCCGAGACGCCGAAGCTGATCATCGCCGGGGCTTCGGCCTACTCGCGGCACATCGACTTCAAGCGCTTCCGCGAGATCGCCGACTCGGTCGGGGCGTATCTGATGGTCGACATGGCCCACTATGCGGGCCTGGTGGCCGGCGGGGTCTATCCCAGCCCGCTGCCGCACGCCCATGTGGTCACGACCACGACGCACAAGACCCTGCGCGGGCCGCGCGGCGGCCTGATCCTCTCCAACGACCCGGAGCTGGGCAAGAAGTTCAACTCGGCGGTCTTCCCGGGGCTGCAGGGCGGTCCGCTGGAGCATGTCATCGCCGCCAAGGCCGTGGCCTTCGGCGAGGCGCTGAAGCCGGAGTTCAAGCAGTACACGCAGCAGGTGATCGACAACGCCCGCGCGCTGGCCGCCGTGCTGGTCGAGCGCGGCCTGAAGATCGTCTCCGGCGGCACCGACAGCCACGTGATGCTGGTTGACCTGCGGCCCAAGGGCGTCACCGGCAAGGCCACCGAGGCCCAGCTGGATCACGCCCTGATGACCTGCAACAAGAACGGCGTGCCGTTCGACACGGCGCCCTTCACCGTCACCTCGGGCATCCGCCTCGGCACCCCGGCGGCGACGACCCGCGGCTTCGGCGTGGCCGAGTTCCAGCAGGTCGGTCACTGGATCGCCGACGTCATTGACGCCATGAACGGCA
>CAZUXK010000121.1:0-6588 GCA_964624025.1 uncultured Brevundimonas sp. | reverse complement strand
GAGCCGTTGTTGGGTCAGGCCATCGGACGGTTCGTCTTCCGATGGGTCGACCTCCACCCGTTCCTACACTCCGGGCCAGGCGGCGGCGGCTTCGAGGCGGCGATCGAGAACATCGACATCGGCGGCCCGGCCATGATCCGGTCGGGCTCCAAGAACCACGGCTATGTCGCCGTCGCCGTCGACGGCGCGGGCATCGCAGAGATCCTCGCCGCCCTCGAGGCCGATGGCGCGACGACGCTCGCGCTGCGCAAGCGGCTGGCGGCGCGCGCCTTCGCCCGCACCGCCGCCTATGATGCCGCCGTCTCCGGCTGGTTCGCCGGCCAGGTCGGCGACGCCGCCCCGGCCCGCAAGACGATCTCCGGCAGCCTCGCCCAGACCCTGCGCTACGGCGAGAATCCGCACCAGACCGGCGCCTTCTATCGCGCAGGGGAAGGCCGCCCGGGCGTGGCCTCGGCCGAGCAGATCCAGGGCAAGGCGCTGGGCTACAACAACATCGCCGACGCCGACGCGGCGTATGAGCTCGTCGCCGAGTTCGACCGCCCGGCCTGCGTCATCGTCAAGCACGCCAACCCCTGCGGCGTGGGCCTCGGCGCCGACCTCGGCGAGGCCTACGCCCGCGCCCTGGCCTGCGACCCGGTCTCGGCCTTCGGCGGCGTCATCGCCGTCAACCGCCCCCTGACCGCCGCCGACGCCCGCGCCATCACCGACATCTTCACCGAGGTGGTGATCGCGCCCGGGGCCGACGCCGGCGCCCGCGAGGTCTTCGCGGCGAAGAAGAACCTGCGCCTGCTGCTGACCGACGGCCTGCCCGATCCCCTGGCCGCGGGCGAGGTGTTCCGCTCGGTCGCCGGCGGCCTGCTGGTGCAGGCGCGCGACACGGCCCGCCTCACCGCGGCGGACCTGAAGATCGTGACGAAGCGCGCCCCGACCCCGACCGAGATCGAGGACATGCTGTTCGCCTTCACCGTGGCCAAGCACGTCAAGTCGAACGCCATCGTCTACGCCCGCGACGGCCAGACGGCGGGCATCGGCGCCGGCCAGATGAACCGCCGCGACTCCGCCCGCATCGCCGCCCTGCGCGCCGCCGAGGCGGGCGAGGCGGCCGGCCTGGGCCGCTCGCTGGCCGAGGGCTCGGCCTGCGCGTCGGAGGCCTTTTTCCCCTTCGCCGACGGCCTGCTGGAGGCGGTCGCCGCCGGGGCCACGGCGGTGATCCAGCCGGGCGGCTCGATCCGCGACGCCGAGGTCATCGCCGCCGCCGACGAGAAGGGCATCGCCATGGCCTTCACCGGGGTGCGGGTTTTCCGCCACTGAATCTTGCGCTGGCGCGGGATCGGGCGCACCTCGGGGTCATGTCCGAGACGCCCGCCCCCGACGCCCCGCCGCTCAACCCCCTGGTCACGGGCCTGCGCTGCCGCTGCCCGCGCTGCGGCAAGGGCCCGGTGCTGCGCGGCTTCCTGAAGATGCGCGAGGCCTGCCCCGCCTGCGGCCTCGACTACAGCTTCGCCGACCCGGCCGACGGCCCGGCCTTCTTCGGCATGAGCATCGTCGGCCTGTTCGGCATGATCGCCTTCATGGCGTTCGAGTTCACCGTCCAGCCGCCGATCTGGGTGCACATGGTGGTGACCTTCCCCCTGCTGATCGTGGCCTGCCTCGCCGTCCTGCCCCCGCTCAAGGGCTGGATGGTCGCCGAACAGTACGTCCGCAAGGCCGCCGAGGCCGAGTGGGAGAGCACCGGGAAGTCGTAGGGTCGGAGGCGCGCCCCTCCACCGCGGAGCCTGTCCTCGGGCTCGCCTGCGGCGAGACCCGGGGGCGGTCCCCCTCCCCACTGCGTGGGGAGGAAAAAGGCCTCTCCTCCCCATTTAATGGGGAGGTGGATCGGCGGCGAAGCCGGCGAGACGGAGGGGCTGTCCAGCGGGACGCTCCGCCCGCCCTTGCGCGACCGTCACCCCCCCGCCAGGCACCAGGCCAGCACCGCCTTCTGGGCGTGGATGCGGTTCTCGGCCTCGTCCCAGACTACCGAGCGCGGGCCGTCGATGACCGCGTCGGTCACCTCCTCGCCGCGGTGGGCCGGCAGGCAGTGCAGGAACAGGGCGTCCGGCGCGGCCAGGTCCATCAGGGCGTCGTCGACGGTGTAGCCCTCGAACGCCTCCAGCCGGGCCTCATAGTCCTGGTCGCCCATCGACACCCAGGTGTCGGTGACCACCACATCGGCCCCGGCCACCGCCTCGCGCGGGTCGCCGGTCAGATGCACCGCGGCCCCGCCCTTCTGCAGATCGAACAGGTCCGGGTGGTACTCGGCCGGACAGGCGACGTTCAGGGTGAAGCCGAACTTCGGCGCCGCATGGATGAAGCTGGCGCAGACATTGTTGCCGTCGCCGACCCAGGCGATGGTCCTGCCGGCGACCGGCCCGCGATGCTCCTCGATGGTCTGCAGGTCCGCCAGGATCTGGCACGGGTGGCTGCGGTCGGTCAGGCCGTTGATCACCGGTACGGTGGAGATGCGGGCGAAGTTCTCCACGTCCTCGTGGCGGTTGGCGCGGATCATCACCGCATCGACCATGCGCGCCAGCACCCGGGCGGTGTCCTCGACCGGCTCGCCGCGGCCGAGCTGCATGTCCGAGGCGGTGGCGATGATCGACGCCCCGCCCAGCTGGCGGATGGCGGCGTCGAAGCTGAAGCGGGTGCGGGTCGAGTTCTTCTCGAAGATCATCGCCAGCACATGGTCCCGCGCCGGCGCATCGGCGTCGACCCGCCCCTTCGGCCAGCCCTTCCGCGCCGCCTTGCGGGCATGGGCGTCATCGAGGATCGCGCGAAGCTCCGACCCGTCGAGCCGATGAATGTCGAGGAAGTGGCGGGTCATCTGGGTGCGCGGCTCACAAGAAAGAAGGTTCATCACGGAGAGCACGGAGATGTCACAGAGGACACGGAGGTTGTCGAGGGTGTGGACGGGCGCCGTCACAACACCAGGCGCCGCAGGCCATCCTTAAGTCGGCTTACGTTGAAGTTCACCAGATAGCCGAGCCTCAGGCCGCTGAACCTGAGATAGGTCAGGACCTGGGCCGTATGGATCGACGCCAGGGCGTCGATCGCCTTGATTTCGATGATCACGGAGCGTTCGACGAGCAAATCGAGGCGAAAGCCGACATCGAGCCGGGCGTTGCGATAACTCAGCGGAACCCCGACCTGGCGCTCCGCCGCCATGCCTCGCGCCGTTAGCTCTTCGAACAAGCAGGCTTCGTAGACGGATTCCAGAAGCCCCGGTCCCAGCGCGGTATGCACGGCGAATGCAGCGTCGATCGCCGCCCTCCCGATCCGGTCAGTCTCCTCGGAAAGCGGCGCACGACCTCCGTGCTCTCCGTGCATCCCTCCGTGCCCTCTGTGATGAACCTGCCCCTTGAAGCCGCCCGAAAGCCCCCCTACGCCGCCAGTTTGCTGCGGGCGGCCTCGCAGGTGCGTTCCAGCTTGCTGATGACCTCGCGGGCCTCGTCCAGCGTCAGGGTCAGGGGCGGCAGCAGGCGGACGCAGTTGTCGCCGCCGCCGGCGACCAGCAGCTGCTGGCCGTCGCGGGCCCAGGCCATGAAGTCGCGGTTGTTGGGGACCAGCTTGACCCCGATCAGCAGCCCCTTGCCGCGGATGTCGACGATGATGTCCGGGAAGCGCTCCTTCAGCCCGTGCAGCTGCTGCTTCAGATAGCCCGCCACCTCGTTGACGTGGGCCAGGGTCTCCGGCTTCGCGATCTCGTCATAGGCGGCCAGCCCCACGGCCATGGCCAGCGGATTGCCGCCGAAGGTCGAGCCGTGCACGCCTACGGTCATGCCCCTGGCCGCCTCGGCGGAGGCCAGGCAGGCGCCGACCGGGAAGCCGCCGCCCAGGGCCTTGGCCACGGCCATGATGTCCGGGGCCATGCCGGCCCACTCATGCGCCCACAGCTTGCCGGTGCGGCCCATGCCGCACTGGACCTCGTCGAAGATGATCAGCACGCCGTGCTGGTCGCACAGCTCGCGCAGGCCCCGCAGGCAGCTTTCCGGGATGGCCCGGGCCCCGCCCTCGCCCTGCACCGGCTCGACGATGATCGCGGCCGTGGTCGGGTTGGCGATGGCCGCCTTGAGGGCCTCATGGTCGCCGAAGGTCAGCTGGGTGTAGCCCGGCAGGCGCGGGCCGAAGCCCTCGACATAGCCCGGGTTCCCCGCCGCATTGATCGCCGCATAGGACCGGCCGTGGAAGGAGCCGTCGAAGCCGTAGATCTCGACCCGCTCCGGCTGGCCGTTGGCGGTGTGGTACTTGCGCGCCGTCTTCAGGGCGCACTCGACCGCCTCGGTGCCCGAGTTGGTGAAGAACACCGCGTCGGCGAAGCTGTCGGCGCAGAGCCGGTCGGCCAGCTCTTCCTGGCCCGGGATGCGGAAGATGTTGGACACGTGCCACAGCTTGTCGGCCTGGGCCTTGACCGCCTCGACCAGCCGCGGATGGGCGTGGCCCAGGGCGTTGGTGGCGATGCCGGCCACGCAGTCCAGATAGGCCGTGCCGTCCGTGGCGTACAGGCGGGCGCCCTCGCCGCGCTCCACCTCCAGCGGCGCGCGATTGTAGACACCCATGATGTGACCGGACACGGCAGGCTCCTCGTGGCAGGGGCGCGCCCGGCAGGGGCGCGTCAGAGGCCTGGCGTTGTCGAGCCGCGCCCGGTCTTAGTCAACACCGCGCGGCGTCACTCCCCGCGGGCGATGCGCAGCGCCAGATCGGCGAGGAAGCCGCCGAAGCGATGCACCGCCTCGCCGTCGAACAGGTCGAGGTCGTCGCCGGCCGAGTGGATGCGCTGGAACACCGGCGGCACGAAGCCCTCGCGCAGGCCCGGCGTCTCGCCGCCGTTGAAGGCCAGCCACATCTGGTGGGCCCCGACGGCGTCCTGGGTCCCGAGCGACAGCACCGGCAGGCCGGCGGCCGAGAACACCCGGTCGTCGCTGGGCGGATAGACCGGGAAGCCGATGCAGGTCACCGCCTCCGCCGCGCACTGCAGCCGCAGGGCGCGCAGCACGCCGGTCGACTGCGGCCCGTTGTTCTGGCCGTACATGATGGTCTCGCCATAGGCGGCGACGTCAGCGTTGATGACCGCGGCGATGCGCGTGCGGTCGGCGGCCTCCAGCCACTTGCGCGCGCCGATCAGGCCCAGCTCCTCCTGGTCGGTCAGGACGAAGACGAAGCGGTGCGAGGTCGGCTGTCCGGCCAGACCTTCCTGCAGCGCCTTCGCCGCCGTGATCATGGCCAGCACCCCGCCGGCGTTGTCGACGATGCCCTGGGAGAAGGCCCCGCCGTTCAGCGGGACGGCGTCATAATGGGCGGTCAGGACGATGTCGCGCGGCCCCTCGCCGAGGGTGACCACGACATTGCGCCCCTGCAGCGGTCCGGTGCGGGCGGTCCCGCCCTCGAAGGTCTGCACCTCGAACGGCAGGCCCGCCGCCGTCAGCTGGGCGGTCAGCACCTCGAAGCGGGCGGCGTTGGACGGCTGCACCCAGGCCGCGGCGGCGGTCTCCAGCGCGGCCGGGTCGCCCACGGGCGATTGCGCCGTCGCCGGGACGGCGGCCAGCAGGGCGACGGCGAGCGCGGCGCCGAACAGGGTGCGGGTCATGGGGTCCTCCTCCGGGAGGCGCATGTCGGCGGCGCGACGGCCCGCCGTCAAGCCGGGCGTCCGCCGGAAGAGCCCCTCCGTCCGGTCGCTGCGCGCCTCTCCCTTCCCCCTCGAGGGGGGAAGGGTCGGGGATGGGGGTGAGCGCGCCTTGATTGAAGAAGGCGGCGCATGAGGCGGTCCCGCCGCCTGAGCCCTTCCCGACAGCTTGCGGGCCCCACCCCAGGCCTGATCCTCCCCGGCACCCTCGGGCTTGACCCGAGGGTCGAGCTCGCCGCCGCAGATCGCCGGCCGCCCGGAGCGCCTGACCTGACCCCCGATCCTCGGGTCAAGCCCGAGGATGACGGCGGTCAAGGGGCGCTGATTCATTCCTCCCCCACAGGGGGAGGTGGATCGCCGGCGTAGCCGGCGAGACGGAGGGGGGGAGACCTCCACCGTCGCGCCCATCCCCCGTCCACCATGCTACGCGTGGTCCCCCTCCCCCTGCGGGGGAGGAATGCGTTCCCCTCTTGCGATCTCCCGGACCTAGTCCGTGCCGACCATGGCGTCCCAGGGGTCGGCGGCTCCCGCCTCGACCTCGGCGACGCTGACGGCGGGCCAGCCGACGCGCTCGTCGGCGGAGTCGCGCCAGGCCAGCAGGGTCCAGTCGCGCAGCACCCCCGCGCCGGCCGCGAGCCGTTCCGTGGCGAAGGCGATGCCGCGGGGGTCGCCATCGACGAAGGCCCCCGTCTTCTCCAGCCGGTAGAAGGGCGTCACCCCGGCCAGGGTCTCCAGCAGGTAGGCCGCGGTCGAGGCGCGCAGCTCGAAGCCGTCGAGGCGCGGGGCCGGCATGGCCGCGGCGACGTCGGTCGCGCGGACGTTGCGGCGCACGAACGCGCCCTCGAACAGGCCGTGGGTGCGGCGCGAGGTGGTGAATCCCTCGGGGTTGGGCTCGCCCTCGGCCCAGCCGTTGTAGTGGATCGAGGCGTGCA
>CAZUXK010000120.1:3134-6654 GCA_964624025.1 uncultured Brevundimonas sp. | reverse complement strand
CGGCGGCCAGGGCGTCGCCCTTGAGGATGCGGCCGTCCTTGCCCGAGCCCTGGATGGCGGCCGGGTCGAGGTTGTTCTCGGCGACGATGCGCTGCACCGACGGCGACAGCGGGATTTGCCCAGAGACTTGGGCAGAGCCGGTGTTGGCGGGCGCGGCGGCCGGGGCCGGGGCCGGAGCCGCGGCGGCCGGGGCAGCGGCGGCGCCCGAGGCGCTGACGCGGCCGATCTCCTGGCCCGGGGTCACGGTGGCGCCGGCGTCGGCGAGGATCTCGCTGAGCACGCCGTCGGCGGGCGAGGCGACCTCGACGGCCACCTTGTCGGTCTCGATCTCGACCAGCAGCTCGTCCTTGCGCACAGCCTCGCCGGCCTTCTTCAGCCACTTGCCGATCGTGCCCTCGGCGACGCTCTCGCCCATGGTCGGCACGGTCAGGGTGACGCTGCCGCCGCCGGCGGCGGGAGCCGGGGCCGCCGCCTTCGGGGCCGGAGCCGCGGCGGCCGGGGCGACGGCGGCCGCGCCCTCGGCGACGGCGCCCAGCACCGTGCCCGGGGTCACCGTGGCGCCGGCCTCGGCGTGGATGGCTGACAGCACGCCGTCGGCGGGCGCGGCCACCTCCAGCGACACCTTGTCGGTCTCCAGCTCGACCAGGATCTCGTCCTTGCGGACCGGATCGCCCACCTTCTTGGTCCACTTGGCGATGGTCGCCTCGGTGACGGATTCGCCCAGGGTGGGGGTCAGGATGTCGGCCATGTCGCGGTCCGGTTCAGCTCTGGTGTTCGGCAGGTCTAGTCGGCAGGTGTGTCGGTTACGTCAAGCCCGGGGCGGGCCCGGCCCTCGTCAGGCCAGGGCCTCGCCGAGGAAGGTCTCGAGTTCCTTGAGGTGGCGGCTCATCAGGCCGGCGGCGGTCGAGGCCGAGGCCGGACGGCCGACGTAGCGCGCGCGTTTCGCCGCCACGTCCAGCTTCTCCAGCGTCAGCTCCAGCCACGGATCGACGAAGGTCCAGCCGCCCATGTTCTTCGGCTCTTCCTGGCACCAGACCAGCTCGGCCTTGGGGAAGCGGGCCAGCTCGGTCATCAGCGACTTCATCGGCCACGGATAGAACTGCTCCAGGCGCAGGATGTAGATGTCGTCGATCCCCGCCTTCTCGCGCGCCTCCAGCAGGTCGTAGTAGACCTTGCCCGAGCACAGGATGACGCGGCGGATGTCCTTGTCGGCGCGAATCCTGATCCCCGCCAGCGCCGGCCGCGTCTGGGCGTCGTCGTGCAGCACCCGGTGGAACGAGCTGCCCTCGGCCAGGTCGGCCAGGGTGGACACCGCCTTCTTGTGCCGGAGCAGCGACTTGGGCGTCATCAGGATCAGCGGCTTGCGGAACGGCCGGTGCACCTGGCGGCGCAGGATGTGGAAGTAGTTGGCCGGGGTGGTGCAGTTGGCGACCTGCATGTTGTCCTCGGCGCAGGCCTGCAGGAAGCGTTCGAGGCGCGCCGACGAGTGCTCCGGCCCCTGCCCCTCGTAGCCGTGCGGCAGCAGCATGGTCAGGCCGCACATGCGCAGCCACTTGCGCTCGCCCGAGCTGATGAACTGGTCGATCACCACCTGGGCGCCGTTCACGAAGTCGCCGAACTGGGCCTCCCAAAGCACCAGGCTGTTGGGGTCAGCCAGGGCGTAGCCGTACTCGAAGCCGAGCACCGCCTCTTCCGACAGGGCCGAGTCGATCACCTCGAACTGGGCCTGGCCCTCGCGCAGGTTGTTGAGCGGGACGTAGCGGGCCTCGGTGGTCTGGTCGACGATGGCCGAGTGGCGCTGGCTGAAGGTGCCGCGCACCGAGTCCTGACCGGACAGGCGCACCGGGAAACCCTCGTCCACCAGGCTGGCGAAGGCCAGGCTCTCGGCGGTGGCCCAGTCCAGCCCCTCGCCGGTCTCGATCGTCTCGCGGCGACCCTCCAGCACGCGCTTCAGGGTCTTGTGGATGTCGATGTCGTTGGGGACCGTGGTCAGGCGCTGGCCGTAGTCCTTCAGCTTCGCCAGCGGCACGGCGGTCTCGCCGCGACGCTCGTCGCTGTCCGGCAGGCCCAGACCCTGCCACTTGCCGTCCAGCCAGTCGGCCTTGTCCGCCTGGTAGCTCTTGCCGCCGTCGAACTCGGCGTCCAGGAAGGCCTCGAAGCGCGCCACCTCGGCCTCGACCTCCCCGGCCGTGATCACGCCTTCGGCGATCAGCCGCTGGGCGTAGAGCTCGCGGGTCGAGGGCTGCGTCTTGATCTTGGCGTACATGATCGGCTGGGTGAAGGTCGGATCGTCGCCCTCGTTGTGGCCGAAGCGGCGGTAGCAGAACATGTCCACCACCGCGTCCTTGTTGAACTTCTGCCGGTACTCGGTGGCCACCTTGGCGGCGAACACCACCGCCTCCGGGTCATCCCCGTTGACGTGGAAGATCGGCGCCTGGACCATCAGGGCCACGTCCGACGGATAGGGCGACGAGCGCGAGTTCCGCGGGCTCGTGGTGAAGCCGATCTGGTTGTTGACCACGAAGTGCAGGGTGCCGCCGGTGCGGTAGCCCTTCAGTCCCATCAGGGCGAAGCACTCGGCCACCACGCCCTGGCCGGCGAAGGCGGCGTCGCCGTGGATCAGCAGCGGCAGCACGTGCGAGCGGTCCAGCGCCCACTCGGCCTCGGGCTTGCCGGCGTTGGCCTCGCGGATGTCGAAGGCCTGCTTGGCGCGCGCCTTGCCCAGCACCACCGGATTGACGATCTCCAGGTGCGACGGGTTGGCGGTCAGCGACAGGTGCACCGTGTTGGCGTCGAAGGTGCGGTCCGAGCTGGCGCCCATGTGATACTTGACGTCGCCCGAGCCCTCGATGTCGCTCGGCACGGTCGAGCCGCCCTGGAACTCGTGGAAGATGGCGCGGTAGGGCTTGCCCATCACCGCCGCCAGTACGTTCAGGCGGCCGCGGTGGGCCATGCCCAGCACCACCTCGTCGACGCCCAGGGCGCCGCCGCGCTTGATCACCTGCTCCAGCGCCGGGACCATGGCCTCGCCGCCGTCCAGGCCGAAGCGCTTGGTGCCCGGGAAGCGCTTGTGCAGGAAGCGCTCGAAGGTCTCGGCCTCGATCAGCTTGTTCAGGATCGCCAGCTTGCCCTCGCGGGTGAAGGCGTTGGCCTGCAGCTTGTCCGGACCCTCGACCCGCTGCTGCAGCCAGGCCTTCTCCTCGGGCTCGGCGATATGCATGTACTGGATGCCGAGGTTGCCGCAGTAGGTGCGGCGCAGGATCTCCAGCACCTCGCGCAGGGTGCCGGTCTCCAGACCGAGCACGCCGTCCAGATAGATCGGACGGTCCATGTCAGCGGCGCCGAAGCCCCAGTGCTCGGGGGTCAGCTCGGCGTTCTGCACCGGCGGCTCGATGCCCAGCGGGTCGAGGTTGGCCTGCAGGTGGCCGCGGATGCGGTAGGCCCGGATCAGCATCAGGGCGCGGATCGAGTCATGGGCGGCGGCGCGGACGTCCACCGCGCTGGCGGCCGGCGCGGCGGC
>CAZUXK010000120.1:0-3034 GCA_964624025.1 uncultured Brevundimonas sp. | reverse complement strand
GGCCAGCGGCCGTCGAACACGGCGGTGGCCTCGGTCGGCTCGGTGGCGGTGGAGCGGCCCCAGGCGCCGGCGCGGGCGTTCTGGCGCACCACATCTGCCTGGTCGCGCAGCTGGTCGAAGAAGGCGCGCCACTCCGCCGACACGGACGCCGGATTATCGGCCCATCTGGCGTGGAGCTCCTCGATGAAGGCGGCGTTCGCGCCATAGAGGAAGGAGGTCTCGGCGAAGACCTGGTTCAGCCGGCCGGCGTCGTCAGCCATCTCGTTCGTCAGTCCCTTGGGGTCGCGCGCGCCCGTCCGCGCGGAGGCGACCGGCTCATATAAGGGCTGTTTCCTTATGGGTCATGACCGAACAAGGGCGAAAATCGCGGAAAATCGCCGCGTCTGGCGCCTGTTTCGTCACGGAGGGCACAAAGATTCCACGAAGGACACGGAGGGCGGGGGTCCACGGCCGCAGGCCGTGATGGTTTTCCGCGGATCGAAAGGCGCTGCGCGCCGACGCTCCGCCTCCCCTTCGCGCCCTCCGTGATCCCCCCGTGTCCTCCGTGATGAACCTGCGCCCCCCCGGATCAGCCCTTCAGGACCTCGACCAGGGTCTTGCCCAGGCGCGCCGGCGAGGGCGAGACCTTGATGCCGGCCGCTTCCATGGCCGCGATCTTGGATTCCGCATCGCCCTTGCCGCCCGAGACCACCGCCCCGGCGTGGCCCATGGTGCGGCCCTTGGGCGCCGTACGGCCGGCGATGAAGCCGGCCATCGGCTTCTTCCGGCCCTTCTTGGCCTCGTCGATCAGGAACTGGGCGGCCTCTTCCTCGGCCGAGCCGCCGATCTCGCCAATCATGATGATCGACTGGGTGGCCTCGTCGGCGAGGAACATCTCCAGCACGTCGATGAACTCGGTGCCCTTGACCGGGTCGCCGCCGATGCCGACCGCGGTGGTCTGGCCCAGGCCCTCGTTCGAGGTCTGGAACACGGCCTCATAGGTCAGGGTGCCCGAGCGCGAGACGATGCCGACCGAGCCCTTGCGGAAGATCGAGCCCGGCATGATGCCGATCTTGCACTCTTCCGGGGTCAGGATGCCCGGGCAGTTCGGGCCGAGCAGGCGCGACTTCGAGCGGTCCAGCCGCGCCTTGACGCGCACCATGTCCAGCACCGGGATGCCTTCGGTGATGCAGACGATGAAGGGGATCTCGGCGTCGATGGCCTCGATGATGGCCGCCGCGGCGCCCGCCGGCGGCACATAGATGACCGTGGCGTCGGCCCCGGTCTTCTCGCGGCCCTCGGCCACCGAGGCGAAGATCGGCAGCGAGGCGCCGTCGAGGCCCGAGCTCCAGCTCTCGCCGCCCTTGGCCGGGTGGATGCCCCCGACCATCTGGGTGCCGTAGTAGGCCAGCGCCTGTTCGGTATGGAAGGTGCCGGTCTTGCCGGTCAGGCCCTGGACCAGGACCTTGGTGGTCTTGTCGACGAGAATGGACATGCGGTCGCTCTTTCAGACGGAGAGGAAGGGGTTTTCGACGCGGACCGACCCGTAGGTCTGCCCGTGATTCAGGTCTTCGGAATAGACGACGCGGGCGCCGAGCCGCTCGGCGGCGGCGATAATGGCCCCGTCCCAGTAGGAGATCCGGTAGCGGCGGGCGTGATCGATGCCGGCGACCACGACCTCGGGGGTGACCGGCTGACACGGCTTGCGGGCGATCACGCGCACCCACTCGCGCGCCTTCTCCGGCGTCAGCGGCCGACGGCCCTTGCGAATGGCGTTGTCATAGAACTCGGCCAGCACCTGGGCCGAGGTGCAGTAGTCGTCGCTCAGCACGATGTCCCGCGCGCGCGACCACCGCGGCCCCGCATGCGCGCGCCCGAGCGCGGCGTAGAGCAGCACATTGGTGTCGAGGAAGACGTCAGAACTGGCGATCAAACCGGGGCTCGCCGCTGTAGGTCTCCTGCCGGCTGGGACGCCAGTCGCCCATGTCGCCGTCGGACTCGTCGATCAGCTTCAGAAGCGCCTCGCGCGCCTCGTCCTTGGCCTGTTCCTCCTCGACCAGCCGGGCGAGAAAGCCGCGCACCATCTCGTTGACGCTGGTGCGCTTCATGGCGGCCAGCACGCGCACCTTGTCGAGGAGCGCGTCGTCGATGGCGAGGGTCAGGTTGCGGGTCACGCCCCAGATTTACACAGGATACGTGGAACACACAATCCGCGTTCGGCGGCAGGCTAAGGGCGCGCGTCCAGGTCAGACGTCAGAAAGATGGCAGCGCCGCTGAACCCCGTCTGCGGAACAAACGGGCTGCCCTCGGGGAAGAACGACGTCTGAAGATTCCCGGCGCCAGCAAGCGAACCGCTCATGTCCCACTGCACAATACGTCCGGCCGCCAAATCCAGCCGGATGCGCGGGGCTACCGGGGAAACTGCCGCCAACTCACCGTCCGGAATGCCGGCGACTGCCTCAAAATCCCATATGGCGCATGTTGCGTATCGCGCAATCTCCGAGGCCGTGATCTCGGCGGTCATCAAGTTGACCGTGGCGAAGAGTGGACCTCTTTGAAGCACAACAGTTTCCGACTCGGCCCCGACGGAAGCGGCGCGTTGCCGTTCGATCTGGGAGATCGCCGCCAGCTCTGGATGTGCATCCTCCGCAACTGGCGCCCATCCGGCCGCCTGAAAGGCGGCGACGGCCGCTCCGGGGTTCAGGCGGTTTGGAAGACACAGATGCCGGAATGCCGCCACTCGCTCGTCTTGCCCGGCCGCCTGTACCATTGGCCCCGCAAGCAAGCCCGCGGCAGCGGCGACGGCCAGCATGCGTCAGGCCACCGCCTTGACGATCTTCTGGGCGGCGTCGTCCAGGTCGTCGGCGGCGGTGATGCGCAGGCCGGATTCGTTGAGAATCTTCTTGCCCAGCTCGGCGTTGGTGCCCTCGAGGCGGACCACCAGCGGCACCTTCAGGCCCACTTCCTTGACCGCGGCGACCACGCCCTCGGCGATCACGTCGCAGCGCATGATGCCGCCGAAGATATTGACCAGGATGCCCTCGACCCGCGGGTC
>CAZUXK010000119.1:0-6668 GCA_964624025.1 uncultured Brevundimonas sp. | reverse complement strand
GAAGTCGGCGCCGATGCGCTCGCCGCGGGCGCGGGCGGTGCGGGTCAGCAGCTCTGGCAGCTGGTGATAGGCCTGGGGCCCGACCACCAGATCCACCGCCGGCTGGCGGCGCATGATCTCCTCGCCCTCGGCCTGGGCGACGCAGCCGGCCACGGCGATGGTCAGGCCGCCGTCCTTCGCCTCCTTGAGCTGACGCAGCTTGCCGAGCTCGGAATAGACCTTCTCGGCCGCCTTCTCGCGGATGTGGCAGGTGTTGAGGATGACGAAGTCCGCGTCCTCGACCGCCTCGGTCGGGGCGTAGCCGAGCGGCCGCAGGACATCGGCCATGCGCTCGGAGTCATAGACGTTCATCTGACAGCCGTAGGTCTTGATGAACAGGCGCTTCGGCGCGCCGGTTCCCGTGGCCGTCGGGGGCGTGTCGGTCATAGGGGCCTCATAGCCCGAAAGCGGGCTCGACGGCCACCGGTCAGGACGCGGTGGAGGCGCGCTGGTGGTGGCGCTTGTAGACCAGCCCCTCGCGGTCCTCGGGCGCGGCGCCGGGGATGGGCTTGCCGTAGAGCTCGAGCTTGTGGCCGACCAGCTCGAAGCCGAGGCGGCGGGCGATCTCGGACTTCAGCTTCTCGATCTCGGCGTCGAAGAACTCGATGACGTCGCCGCTGCGGGTGTCGATCAGGTGGTCGTGGTGATCGTCGCCGGCCTCTTCATAGCGGCTGCGGCCGTCGCCGAAGTCGTGCTTCTCGACCACGCCGGCTTCCTCGAACAGGCGCACGGTGCGGTAGACGGTGGCGATCGAGATGTGCGGATCGATGGCGGAGGCGCGACGGTACAGCTCCTCCACGTCCGGGTGGTCCTTGGCCTGGGACAGCACGCGGGCGATCACGCGCCGCTGCTCGGTCATGCGCATGCCGCGTTCGACGCAGAGTTTTTCGATCCGTTCCATGGCGCGGAAAATAGGCGCTCGCGGCGTGTCAGGGAAGCGCCCTATCGCGCTTCAGATCGCCGGTCGGTCAGGGGGGCCAGATCGCGGGCCAGGACAAGGGCGTCGACGACCCCGGCGGGCCGGCCGTAGTAGCCCGGGCGGCGGCCGACGGGGGCGAAACCGGCGGCCGCGTAGAGGGCCCGGGCGGCGGCGTTGTCCTCGGCCACCTCGAGAAACAGCCGGGTCGCACCCTCGGCGGCGAGGGCGGCGGCGGCGGTCTCCACCAGCCGGCGGCCGAGGCCGCGCCGGCGCGCGGCGGGACAGACCGCCAGGGTCAGGACCTCCGCCTCGTCCGCCGCCAGCCGGGTCAGGATGAAGCCGTCCGCGGCCACCTCGAGCCGGGTCTCCGGCAGGGACAGCAGGGCGGCGAAGGCGCTGACCGGCCAGGGGTCGGTGAAGGCCCGGGCGTGCAGGGCGGCGAGGCCGGCCGCCAGTTCGGGCGCCGGGTCGTCGGCGGAGACGGTCATGAGGCCTCCCGGGCGGGGCGGGGCTGACCCGGAAGCCGGGTCGGCGGCGTGGCGTCGGGCGCCCGCAGATAGAGCGGCCGCGCCGGCTGGTTGGCGCGGCGGGCGGCGGCGACGAGGCCGGCGGGCGTGGGAGCGGCGAGGTCCTCGACCGCGGCGGCGGGACAGGCTTCGGCCAGCAGGGGCGCGCCGGAGCCGACGAGAACGGCGGGGCCGAGGGCGCGGGCGAGGTCGAGGGCGGCCGCTAGGGTCAGGGCCCCTGGATCTCCGTTCGGCGCGCCGCCGGCGAAGACCTGGGCGTAGACCTCGCCGCGGCGGGCGTCGATGGCGGCCAGCACGGGACGGTCCGTCGGGGCGACCACGCTGCCGGCGAGGGCCGCCAGGGTGGTGACGCCCAGCACGGGGCGGTCCAGCGCGGCGCCGAGGCCGAGGGCGAAGGCGAGACCGACGCGCAGGCCGGTGAAGGAGCCTGGCCCGACGGTGACGGTGATGCGGTCGAGGCCGGCGAAGCCCCCGGCTTCGGCCGCCAGGTCGCGGACCAGCCCCCCCAGCCGCTCCTGGTGCCCCTTGGCCATGAGCTCATGGCGCGCGGCGAGGATCTGCGCATCCTCGAACAGGACGACGGACAGGCCGCCGAGGGCGGTGTCGATAACCAGGCCGCGCATCAGACCGGCCTCAGGCGAAAGGGGCGGGGCGCGCCGGAGCGGCCAGGGCCTCCGCCAGATGGGCCAGGGCGCGGCGCGTGGCCCGGGCCGGAATGCGGGCGAAGCCGGCGGCCAGACGGCGGCCCTCCGGCGTCTCCAGCAGGGCGGGCAGGGGCGACGGGGCCGACGGCGCCGCGTCCTCGTCCGGGAAGAACAGCGAGACCGGGGCCCCGAGCGCCCGGGCCAGATGATGCAGGCGCGAGGCCGAGATGCGGTTGGCCCCGCTCTCGTACTTCTGCAGCTGCTGGAAGCTGACGCCGATCCGTCCGGCCAGGGCGGCCTGCGACAGGCCCAGCGCCTGCCGCCGCGCCGAGATGCGCGCCCCCACGACGGCGTCGAGCCCGGGGTCGGAGCGGCGGGCGCGGAGCGGGCGCGGGGCGGTGCGGGTCATGGCTCGGGATCGCGGATCGCAGGGAGCCGCAGCTTGCCTCGCCGGCGTCAGACGTGCAACAAAAAGATTTCATCACCCCCGGCGCGCTCACGGTTCGATCCGGGCCACGACGGCGTGCAGCCCGCGCAGCCGGGCGCGGGGCAGGCGCTCGACGCTGTCCAGGCCGGCGGCGCCGCGCAGCTGGACCGCCTCGCCGTCGTCGCCGTCGTAGAGCCGCACCCAGGTCTGCCCGTCGTCGGTCTCGACCACGCAGCCCTGGGCCGGTCGCGGCCAGCGGCCCGGCACATACTCGACGATGACGCCGGCCAGGGCCCAGGGGGCGAGGCGGTCGTCGTCGAGCTGCAGCCGGCGCACGCCGGCGGCCTCGGGACCGACGAAGGCGAGGCCGGGGGACTCCACGCCGGGGATACGGCCGGCAGGGGCCGGCGCCTGGCCTGCGGCGGCCAGCAGGTCCTCGCGGGTGAGGCCGAGGGCGCCGGTCATGCGATCCTGCACGTCGGGGCGGAACAGGCCCGCCCGGCGGCCCGCCTCGTACAGGCCCCAGGCCTGGCTGGTCATGCCGATGGCCTCGCCGGCGTCGGCCTGGCTCAGCCCACGGCGGCGCCTCAGCGCGGCCAGGGCGTTGGCCAGACGCATGATTTCGCTCGCCTTTTCACGGTCAAATCGGGCCATTCCGGCGACAATGGCAAAGGCCGTGCAGGGTCACCAGCGAAAAGGTTCTTAACGCGGCGTCAGAGCGTCTGCTCGACCCGCTGCACCTCGGGCACATAGTGGCGCATCATCTGCTCGACCCCGGCCTTGAGGGTGGCCGAGGAGGAGGGGCAGCCGGCGCAGGCGCCCCGCATGCGCAGGTACAGCACGCCCTCCGCCTCGTCGAAGCGGTCGAACAGGATGTCGCCCCCGTCCTGGGCCACCGCCGGGCGCACCCGGCTGTCGAGCAGGGCCTTGATCTCGGCCACGATCTCGCTGTCGTCCCCGGCGTGCCCCTCGGCGGCCACGCCCTCGCGGGTCAGGGGCGCGCCGGACACGAAGTGATCCATCAGGGCCGCCAGCAGCGGGGCCTTCATGGCGGTCCAGTCCGGGCCGTCGGCGGCGCGGGTGACCGAGACGTGGTCGGCGCCGAAGAAGACGGACGCCACCCCCTCGACCTGGAACAGGGCCTCGGCCAGGGGCGAGGCGGTCGCCGCCTCGATGTCGCGATACTCCAGCGCGCCGTCCACGGCCACGGCGCGGCCGGGCAGGAACTTCAGGACGTTCGGGTTCGGCGTCGGTTCGGTCTGGATGAACATGGGCCACAGATGCCCCCGGCCCGGCCCGGCCGCAAGGCGCCGTCGCGCCTCAGGCTGCCGGATCCGGCGGGAAGGCGCGCCACCAGCCGGTGATCGACAGGCGCGGGGCCCCGGCGAAGGGCGACACCATGCTGACCGCGTGCGGCTGGGGCACGCGGAACAGGTTCAGGGCGTTGAAGCCCGGGGTCAGGGTCTCGGCGACGTCGCCGTCGTCATCGAGGAACTGCAGCAGGCCGCCCCACTCGATGCGCCAGCGCGGACACAGGTTGAGCACATAGGCGTAGAGCCGCCCGGCGCGGTCCAGCTGGTCGCTGTGCCGGTTGAGAAAGTGGCCGGGCAGGAAGCGGGTGGCCTGGGCATCGACATAGGCGATGCGGTCATCGCCGGTCAGGGCCCGGGCGAAGGCGAGGAACTCCGGGCTGTTGAAGCGTCGGTGCAGGTCGGCCAGCAGGTCCGGGGCGGCCGGCGAGGGCCGGCCGCCGACGTCGATGCGCCAGCGGTCGAAGATGAACTGGAAGCCGTCGCGGGCCTCACCGTGCACCTTGGACAGGATGCGGATCTGTTCCCCGACGGGCTGGGCCTCGAACACCGCGACCGGCACCTCCACGTCGCCGGGGGTCTCGATGGCCCGCTGCCAGTCGACCGGACCGCCGGCCAGCAGGCCGTGCAGCGCCTCCGCCTCCGCCGCCGGCAGCAGGTCCGCCACCCGGGTGCGGCCGGTTCGGCTGAGGCGCTCGACGGCGGCGGCGGGCGGGGTCATGGCTCGATCCGCACGACGACCTTGCCCATCACGTCGCGGGCCGACAGGGCGGCGATGGCCTCCCCCGCCCGCTCCAGCGGAAAGGTGCGGCTGATGCGCGGCCGGATCTTCCCTTCGGCGTAAAGCGCGAACAGTTCGGCCATGTCCTCGGCGTGGGCGGCCGGGTCGCGCATCACCGCCGCGCCCCAGAAGACGCCGATGACGCTGACCGACTTGAGCAGGGTCAGGTTGAGCGGCAGGGACGGGATGCCGGCCGGGAAGCCGACCACCAGATAGCGGCCGTTCCAGTCCATGGCGCGCAGGGCCGGGTCGGCGTAGTCGCCGCCGACCGCGTCATAGACCACATCGGCGCCGTCGCGGCCGCAGGCCAGCTTGAGCTCGCCGGACAGGGCCTTCTGCGCCGCCTTGTCCATCGGGCCGGTCGGATAGATCAGGCCGTTGTCGGCCCCCAGCTCCAGCGCGAATTCGACCTTGGCGTTGGTCGAGGCGGCGGCCACCACATGGGCCCCCATGGCCTTGCCCAGCTCGACCGCGGCGGCGCCGACGCCCCCGGCGGCGCCCAGCACCAGCAGCCGCTCGCCCGGTTGCAGCAGCGCCCGGCGCTTCAGGGCGTAGTAGCTGGTGCCATAGGTCATGACGAAGGCGGCGGCCTCCTCGAAGCTCATGGCCCCGGGGATCTTCAGCACGCTGGCGGCGGGCACGGCCAGCCGCTCGGCCAGGGCGCCCCAGCCGGGCACGGCGATGACGCGGTCGCCCTTGAACAGACCCTTGACCCCCTCGCCCACGGCCTCGATCACCCCGGCGGCCTCGCCGCCCGGCGAGAAGGGGCGCTCGGGGCGGAACTGGTACTTGTCCTCGATGATCAGGGTGTCGGGGAAGTTGATGCCGACGGCGCGGACATCGATCACCACCTGGCCGGGGCCCGGCGTGGGGTCCAGCACCTCCTCGACGACCAGGGTTTCGGGGCCGCCGGGGCTCCTGGACAGGACTGCGCGCATGAGGTCTCGCTTCGGGGGTTTTGCCGGTCGGGCGATGGCGCCCGGGTCGGGGCGACGCTAATCAGCGGCAGGGCCCGTGAAAAGAGGCCCGGTCAAACGCCCAGGAGCCCTGATGTCCCGTTTCGCCCTGATCCTGCACGGCGGCGCCGGCGCCCGCCGCAGCCGCGACTACGCCGCCGAGATCGTGCACATGCGCGAGGTGGTCGAGGCCGTGCGGCCGAAACTGGCCGACGGCGCGGCGGCGCTGGACGTGGCCGTGGAGGCGGTCGCGCGGCTGGAAGAGTCCGGGCTCTATGTCGCCGGGCGCGGGGCCTCGCCCAACACCGCCGGGGTCTATGAGCTGGACGCCGCCCTGATGGACGGGGCCAGCGGCCGGGCCGGGGCGGTGGCGGCGCTGGCGGGCTTCCGCAGCCCGATCCGCGCCGCCCGGGCGGTGATGGACGGCACCCCGCATGTGCTGCTGGCCGGCGAGGGCGCGGCCCGCTTCGCCGAAGGGGCGGGGCTGGCGCCGGTCGGCGATCCGGAGGCCTGGTTCACCCGCGCCGGCCAGGGCGAGGACAACCATCCGCCGGGTGTGACCGCCGGCGCCCTGCAGCACGGCACGGTCGGGTGCTGCGTGCTGGACCGGGAGGGCCGGCTGGCGGCGGCGACCTCGACCGGCGGGGTGTTCGGCAAGCTGCCCGGGCGGGTCGGGGACACGCCGCTGGTGGCGGCCGGCACCTGGGCCGACGGCCGGGTCGCCGTCTCCTGCACCGGCCAGGGCGAGTACTTCATCCGCACCGCCGCCGCCGCGCGGCTGGGCTTCGAGGTCGAGGCCGGCCGGCCGCTGGGCGAGGCCGCGCGCGGGGTGATCGACCGCATCGGCGCGATGGGCGGCGACGGCGGCCTGATCGCGCTGGACCGCGACGGCAACCTGGCCGACCCGTTCAACAGCCAGGGCATGAAGCGCGCCTGGCTGTCGGCGGACGGCGAGGTCGAGGTGAAGGTGTTCGAGGGGTAGGGGGTAGGGGTAGGCGGCAGGGCAGGCCTTCTCCTCCCCATGCAATGGGGAGGTGGCGCGGCGCGCAGCGCCGTGACGGAGGG
>CAZUXK010000118.1:0-6726 GCA_964624025.1 uncultured Brevundimonas sp. | reverse complement strand
CCTCCGTCACGGCGCTGCGCGCCGCGCCACCTCCCCATTGCATGGGGAGGAGAACGCCTTTCCTCCCCACGGAGTGGGGAGGGGGACCGCCGAAGGCGGTGGAGGGGCGAGGTTGCGGGACGCTTCAAACGCCCCTCCGTCTCGCAGCTGCGTGTCGATCCACCTCCCCCTGTGGGGGAGGAATGAGGTGAGGGCTGCGCGGCCCGCCTTCTCCCGCCGGAGGAGAAGGGAAGCGCACCTTCATTCCGCCAGGGCCCGGATCAGGGCCAGCCGCAGGCGGCGGGCCAGCTCGGCGGCGGCGCGTTCCTCGCCGTCCTGCTGGGCGGCGATGGCGGCATAGGGCTGGTCGGCGGCGGCGTAGGTGGTCGTGACGATCTCGCGCCCGGTCACCGGCGTCCCGCCGGCGGCGGGGGTCAGGGTCCAGTCGGCGGTGATGACCAGCTCATAGCGCACGGCGGTGTCGTCGATGCGCCGGCCCAGCGGGCGGCGCTGCGGGTCAAGCGCGATCGCCAGCCGGTGGCTGGGGGCGACGCCGGGGGTGCGGCCCAGGGCGTCCTCGACCTGCTCGCGCACGCGATAGCCGAGCCGGTCGTCCGGGGTGGAGACCGCCACCCGCGACAGGCCGCCCAGCTGCGGATCGGCATAGAGGGGCGTGAAGCCGCAGCCGGCCAGGGCCGACAGCGCCGGCAGGGCCACGGCGAGGGCCGCGACGGCGGCGGCCCGGCGCATCAGGCCACCACCAGATTGACGATGCGGTCCTTGACCACCACCACCTTGCGGATGGCCTGGCCCTCCAGCTTCGCCTTCACGGTCTCGTCGGCCAGCACCAGCGCCTCCACCTGCGACGGCTCCAGGCCCCGGGCGACGCGGATCTCGGCGCGCCGCTTGCCGTTGACCTGGATCGGCAGGACCACCTCGTCGTCCGCCGCCAGGGCCGGATCATAGACCGGCCAGGGCGCGTCGAGAACCATGCCCTCCATTCCCAGCCGCGCCCAGCCTTCCTCGGCCAGGTGGGGGGTGAAGGGGGCGATCAGCCGGGCCAGGGCCGACAGGGCCTCGGCCCGGGCGGCGCCGCCGGCGGCCTCGTGGTCGCGCACCACGGCGACGAAGGCGTAGAGCTTGGCGATGGCCGAGTTGAAGCGGAAGCCGTCGACGCCCTCGGTCACGGCCTTGATGGCCTTGTGCGTCTCGCGGCGCAGGGACTCGTCGGCGGCCGGATCGCCCGCCTTCGCCGGATCGTGGCCGTCGAACAGGGTCCAGACGCGCTGGACGAAGCGCCCGGCGCCCTCCAGACCGCCCGAGGTCCACTGCACGTCCCGTTCCGGCGGGCTGTCGGACAGGACGAACAGGCGACCGGCGTCGACCCCGTGGGTGTCGAGGATCTCGGCCGGGGCGACCACATTCTTCTTCGACTTCGACATCTTCTCGATGTCGCCGATGGTCACCGCCTCGCCGGTCGACAGCTGGCGGGCGCGGCGCACGCCGCCCTCGGTCAGGATCTCGACGTCGGTCGGCTCGACCCATGCCCCGTCAGCCCGGCGGTAGGTCTCGTGGACCACCATCCCCTGGGTGAACAGGCCGGCGAAGGGCTCGCGCACAGTCATCAGGCCGGCGTCCGAGAGGGCGCGGCTGATGAAGCGGGCGTAGAGCAGGTGCAGCACCGCGTGCTCGACCCCGCCGATGTACTGGTCGACCGGGAGCCAGCGGTTGGCGGCCTCGGCGCCGATCGGCCCGGCCGCCGTCGGGTCGGCGAAGCGGGCGAAGTACCAGCTGGAATCGACGAAGGTGTCGAGGGTGTCGGTCTCGCGCACCGCGTCGGCGCCGCACGAGGGGCATTTGACGTGCTTCCAGGTCGGGTGCCGCGCCAGCGGGTTGCCGGGCACGTCGAAGGTCACGTCCTCGGGCAGCTCGACCGGCAGCTGGGCGTCCGGCACCGGCACGGCCCCGCAGCTGTCGCAGTGGATGATCGGGATCGGGCAGCCCCAGTAGCGCTGGCGGCTGACGCCCCAGTCCCGCAGGCGATAGACGGTCGCGCCCCTGCCCTGGCCGGCGGCCTCGACCCGGGCGATGGCCTCGGCCTTGGCGGCCTCGACCTCCAGCCCGTCGAGGAAGGCGGAGTTGAACAGCTTGCCGGGCCCCACATAAGCCTCGTCGGCCACGGCGAAGTCATCGCCGGCGCCCTCGGGCCGCACCACCGGCAGCACGGGCAGACCGTACTTGCGGGCGAAGTCGAGGTCGCGCTGGTCGTGCGCCGGGCAGCCGAAGATGGCCCCCGAGCCATAGGTCGAGAGCACGAAGTTGGCGGCCCAGACCGGCACGGTGCGCTCCGGGTCGAACGGGTGGCGCACCCGCACCCCGAGGTCGACGCCCAGCTTCTCGGCCTTCTCCAGATCGGCCTCGCTGGTGCCCGAGCGGGCGCATTCGGCGACGAAGGCGGCGACCTCCGGCCGGTGGGCGGCGATGGCCCGGGTCAGGGGATGGTCCGCCGCCAGGGCCAGGAAGCTGGCCCCGAACAGGGTGTCCGGCCGGGTGGTGTAGACCTCGATCGGATCGCGGGCGGGGTTCGGCTCGCCTTCGGGCGAGGGGGGCAGGAAGGCCGGAGCCTCGGCGATGTCCCACCACAGGGTGGCCCCGCGGCTCTTGCCGATCCAGTTCTCCTGCATCAGCCGGACCTTCTCCGGCCAGCGGTCCAGCGTCTTCAGCCCGTCGATCAACTCGTCGGCATAGTCGGTGATGCGCAGGAACCACTGGGTCAGCTTGCGCTTCTCGACCAGGGCGCCCGAGCGCCAGCCGCGGCCGTCGATGACCTGCTCATTGGCCAGCACGGTGTTGTCGACCGGATCCCAGTTGACCACCGCGTCCTTGCGATAGACCAGGCCGCGCTCGAACAGCTTCAGGAACCAGGCCTGCTGCTTGCCGTAATAGGCCGGGTCGCAGGTGGCGAACTCGCGGCTCCAGTCCAGCGACAGGCCCAGCAGCTTCAGCTGGGCCCGCATGTTGGCGATGTTGTCCCAGGTCCAGGCCTTGGGGTGGACGCCCCGCTCCATGGCCGCGTTCTCGGCCGGCATGCCGAAGGCGTCCCAGCCCATCGGGTGCAGCACGGCGAAGCCCTGGGCCCGTTTGAAGCGGGCCACCACATCGCCCATCACATAGTTGCGGGCGTGGCCCATGTGGATGTTCCCGCTGGGGTAGGGAAACATCTCCAGCACATAGTAGGTCGGGCGGCCGTCGTCGGCGACGGGCGCGGCGAAGGCGTTCGCCGCCTGCCAGCGCGCCTGCTGGCGCGGCTCGGCGGTCTTGGGGTCGTAGCGGGCCACGTCGGGTCCTGGAGGAAGGCGTAAAAAGGGGGCGGTCGACCCGGGTCAGCCGCCGGCGGCGAGGTTCAGCTGGCGCGCCCGGGTCAGGATGGCGTTCTCGAGGTCGGACTCGGTCTGGGCCGAGACCGGGGTGGTGGCCCACTGGCCGTCGGCCCCGCGCGTCTCCTTGGTCACGCTGACGTTGAGGGCGTCGGCGCGCAGGCGGCGGTCGAGGATGAAGACGGTGGCCTTGAAGCGCTCGTCCGGGGCCTGGGGATTGACGTACCAGTCATAGGTGATCACCCCGCCCCACGGGTCGGCGCTGGCCAGCGGCATGAACGACAGGGTGTCGAGCGAGGCGCGCCACAGGAAGGCGTTGACGCCGATGCCCAGCCGGGCGCTGACGTCGTCATCGGCGGCGCGGCCGCCGCAGGCCGACAGGCCGGTCGCCGCCAGGGCGAGTGAGAGGGCGATCGAGGCGCCGCGAACAAAGCCCATCCGTCTCTTCTCCGTCGTCAGCGGGTCGCACCGCGCGATCAGGCGCGACAGGAAGCCCGCGAAGCGCCACCCCGCGCCAGATCGTGGTCTATAGCATGCCCGAAAGGGGCCCTGACAAGGCGGCCCGGCCGTGACGGCGGCGACACACGCGTCGGGGGAACCGCGCCTGCCCCTGCGGCCTTCATTGACCGTTCACCGTCCCGGCGGCTAAGTCGCCGGAAGACACGGCATGGGGCCGCGTCTCGCCTCGAAGGGGCTCGTGTCATGCGTCTCGCCGGCTGGATCTGCGCCGTCGCCGTGGTCGGTCTGACCGCGGGCGCCGCCGCCGCCCAGACAACCGCTGCTCCGCAGAGCGGCCGCGAGAGCGTGCGCCCGGCCCTCAGCCTCGCCGAGGCCCAGCGCTCCGTCCCGCAACGCCGCGTGCTGCAGTTCCGCGAGAGCGGCCGCTGGGGGCTCGACCTCGGCGTCAGCCAGCCGGTCGGTCGCGAGACCGAGTGGGGCGATGTCGAGGCGGGGGCCTACTACCGCGTCAATCCGCGCCTGCGCCTCGGGGCCTCCGCCGGCCTCGGCCGCGCCGAGCCCGACCCCGCCCGCGCCGCCGAGAGCGACCGTCGGGCCCAGCCGCGCGTGCGGCTCGAATCGATCTTCCGCTTCTAGGCCGCAACCCCACCCACATCGTCACCCCCGGGTGAGGAGGATCGGGAGCCGGACGCGTTATCTCATCGAACCTTGGGGCCTGGGCCCGGGTCGCCGAAGGCCGTCTGCACCGCCTCCACCGCCGCGGCCCCGCGCGCGCCGGTGCCCTGCAGCGTGCGGATGCGGGCCGCGTCGAGACCGCCGAGAGCGATGACCGGCAGCCGCGTCGCCTGAACCCGCGCCGCCAGTCCCTCGCGACCCAGCGGCGTCAGCCCCGGCCGCGTCGCCGAACGGCCGCCCGGCGCGAACACCGGCGAGACAAAGGCGGCCTGAACCCCCACCGTCTCGGCCCGGGCCAGCGCCTCCACCGAGCGGCAGGCTGCGGTCAGCCGCCAGCCGGCGGGAACCGTGGGCGGCGCGTCCAGCCACGCTTGCGGCAGATGCAGCCCGTCGGCCCCGACCGCGGCGACCAGCTCGGGATCGGCGGCGATCAGGAACAGCACCCCGGCCCCCGCCGTCGCCTCGCGCAGCCGCAGGGCGGCGTCGCGGGCCCCGGGCCGGCCGAAGTGGCGCAGGATCACCCCGGCCCCGGCCGGCAGGCGCGCGGCGGTCCGCCACGGCTCGGGCGTGCGCTCCGGGTCGGTCAGGAACCACAGGGGCGGCAGGGCGGGGCTGACGCGGGCGCCGTCCGCGCCTACATCCGCCCCCGAACCGGGCGACAGGGCGCAGGCCGCGTCCCACAGCGCCCGGGCCTGAGGAGACAGGATCATGGCCGATCTCTCGCCCGCCGCGCCCGCCGCGTCCAGCATCGCGGAACGCATCGCCACGGCGCAGCGGCGCATCCTCAAGGCCGGCCGCGCCGCCGGCCGGCCGGAGGGGGCCGTGACGCTGGTGGCCGTGACCAAGACCCAGCCGCCCGAGGCCGTGGCCGCGGCCCGCGCCGCGGGGCTGACGGTGTTCGGCGAGAACCGGGTGCAGGAGGCCCAAGGTCGCTGGAGAGAGGGGTGCTGGAGCGCGGACGCCGCCGCCGGGACCGCGCCGGAGCTGCGGCTGATCGGCCCGCTCCAGACCAACAAGGCCGCCGACGCCCTTGAACTGTTCGACGTGATCGAGACGCTGGACCGGGAGAAGCTGGCCCGGGCGCTCGCCGAGGCCGGGATGAAGCTCGGCCGCCGGCCGCGGGTGCTGGTGCAGGTCAACACCGGGGCCGAGCCGCAGAAGGCCGGGGTCCTGCCGGGCGAGGCGCCGGCCCTGATCGCCGCCGCACGGGCGCTGGACCTGGCCGTGGAAGGGCTGATGTGCATCCCGCCGGTGGAGGCGGCGGCCGGGCCCCACTTCGCCCTGCTGGCGAAGCTGGCCGCCCGTGAGGGCCTGCCGGTGCTGTCGATGGGCATGAGCGACGACTACGAGACGGCGGTGCGCTTCGGGGCCACCCATGTGCGGCTTGGATCGGCCCTGTTCGGCCCGCGCCGCTGATCTGCAACCGCGCCGTCCCGGCGGCGCGACGAGATTTCGCCGCGTCCGGCCTTGGCGCGGCCCCAAGGCGTCGCCATTCTGTCCCCATGCCCAGCCCCAAGAGCCTTCTGATCATCGACGACGACGACGACCTGCGCGAGGCCCTGGCCGAGCAGCTGGCGCTGCACGAGGAGTTCCGCCCGGTGCAGGCGGCCACCGCGGCCGAGGGGCTGCGGCTGGGGCGCGAGACCCGCGCCGACCTGATCCTGCTCGACGTCGACCTGCCGGACATGGACGGCCGCGAGGCCTGCCGCCTGCTGCGCAAGGCCGGGGTCTCGACCCCGGTGATCATGCTGACCGGCCAGGCCTCGGACGCCGACGCCATCCTCGGCCTCGACGCCGGGGCCAATGACTATGTCACCAAGCCCTTCCGCTTCGCCGTGTTGCTGGCGCGCATCCGCGCCCATCTGCGCAGCCACGAGCAGTCCGAGGACGCGGTCTTCGCCGTCGGCCCCTACGAGTTCCGCCCGGCCGCCAAGATGCTGGTCGACGGCAAGGGCCGGAAGGTGCGGCTGACCGAGAAGGAAACCAACATCCTCAAGTACCTCTATCGCGCCGGGCCCAAGGCCGTGTCGCGCGAGGAGCTGCTGACCGAGGTGTGGGGCTACAACGCCGGGGTCACGACGCACACGCTCGAGACCCACATCTACCGCCTGCGCCAGAAGATCGAGCCCGAGCCCGGCCAGGCCCGCCTGCTGCTCACCGACGCCGGCGGGTACCGGCTGCAGCCGTAGGGGGGCATTCCTCCCCCACAGGGGGAGGGGGACCACGCGCAGCGTGG
>CAZUXK010000117.1:0-6789 GCA_964624025.1 uncultured Brevundimonas sp. | reverse complement strand
CCGGCGATCCACCTCCCCCTGCGGGGGAGGAACTGGCCAGCGGCCCTCGTCCCCTCCCTCTCTGCGAGGGGGAGGAGAGGCGGTTCACCAGCTCAGGCTCAGCCGGGCGTAGCCGTAGCGGCCGTTGAAGCCGAACGGGGAGTAGAAGGGGAAGCCCAGCACGCCGTTGGAGTTGAGCGTCGCCGGGGTGAAGTCCGGGTACTCGTCGAAGACGTTGTCGACCCCCAGGGTCAGGGCCACGCCGTCGACGATCTCCAGCCGGCCGGACAGGTCGACCACGGTCTTGTCGCCGGTGAAGTAGTCGTTCGGGGCGGTGGTGCCCGGCTGGGTCACGCTGGCGTAGTAGGTGGCCCGGGCCGAGGCGCCGAAGCGGCCGCGCTCCCAGTCCAGCGCGCCGGCGACCTTGGTGTCCGGCGTGCCTTGCTCGAAGGTCAGGATGCGCTGACGATTGAACAGGGTCGGCGCCGGGTTCAGCACCGAGGTCGAGGTCGGCACCCGCGTGACCGTCACGTCATTGACGTTGGCGGCGACGGTGAAGTCGAAGTCGCCAAGGCTGTCGGTGCGCAGCCGGTAGCGGCCGACCACATCGATGCCCTCGCTCTCGCTCTCCACGCCGTTGATGAAGAAGCGCGCCGCCTGCACGCCGCGCGGGTCGAGCAGGGCCGCGACCTGCGGGCTGAAGGTGCGGGTGATGTTCTCCGACAGGACGATCTGGTCCTCGATGGCGATCCGGTAGGCGTCGATCGTCAGGTCAAAGGCCCCGAGGCGGATCACGGCCCCGATCGAGGTATTCGTCGAGGTTTCCGGCTCCAGCGGCTCGGCCCCGAGGATGCGCGCGACCGTGCTGGTGGCCGGGAAGGTACCGGTTTCGACGACCTGGCCGTTCTGGATGACCGAGGAGGTGGCGGTGTAGAAGCTCTGCTGCAGCGACGGGGCGCGGAAGCCGGTCGAGATCGAACCTCTGAGGGCGAAGGCGGGGCTGAAGTCGTAGCGCGCCGCCAGCTTGCCGGTCTGGCTGTCGCCGAAATCGGAGTAGTCCTCAACGCGGAGGGCCCCGGACACCGTCAGCTTCTCGGTCAGCGGCAGCTCGGCCTCGGCGTAGAGGCCGATGGCGTCGCGGTCCTCATCGACCTCGTTGGAGGGCTGGAAGCCGACAAAGCCCTGGGCGCCGCCGGCGAGGGCGGTGTTGGTCCCGAGCGGACCCCGGTTGTAGCTCTCGGGCTGGCCGGCGACGACCTCGTAGGTCTCGCGCCGGGCCTCCAGCCCCCAGGCCAGGGTCAGCGGGCCGGACAGGCCGACCTCGAAGTCGCGCACGACATCTATGCCCAGCACCAGCTGGTCATAGAGGGTTTCGCCGGAATCGAAGCTGGTGGGCGAGGCCGCGCCATAGGTGGCGTTGAGCGTCTCCTCGGTCCGGTACTCGAGCGCGTTGCGGCCATAGACGAGGCTGACGTCGGTCGACCAGCCGCCGAGCAGGCCGCGCACGCCGCCGGCCAGCGACAGGTCCTGCGAGTTGATGGCGATCTTCGGCAGGAAGCCGTTCGGATAGAGGGCGGCGACATTGTTGACGTTGTCGGACAGGCGCGGGAAGGCCGCGCTCTCGCTGTCGCGGTCCTGGAAGCCGGCCCAGCCATAGGCTTCCCAGTCGGCGCCCAGCGGCTTGCCGGCGTTGGCGAAGACGGTGATCTGCTCGACCTCGGGATCGCCGAGGCGGGCGGTGACGCGGCCCCCGGCGGCGGCGCGCGGATCGAAGTCCGATCGCCCGGTCGGGTCGCGCTGCAGATACTCGGCCGACAGGGTCAGGAAGCCGTCGCCGCCGAGCCCGAAGCCCTGCCAGCCGGAGGCGGTGAGGGTCTCGCCGTCCGTCACATCGCGGCTGCCGCGCGCGGTGGTCACCTCGGTGTCGTAGCGCCCCCAGGTCAGGTTGAGCCCGCCGCCATTACGCGCCTCGCGCAGGCGCAGGTTGACCACGCCGGCGATGGCGTCCGAGCCGTACTGGGCCGAGGCGCCGTCGCGCAGCACCTCGACCCGGTCGAGGGCCCCCGCCGGGATGGCGTTGAGGTCCACGGCGGCGGCCCCGCGGCCCACCGAGCCGTTGACATTGACGAGGGCCGAGGCGTGGCGGCGCGTGCCGTTGACCAGCACCAGGGTCTGGTCCGGCTGCAGGCCGCGCAGCGTGGCCGGGCGGATCGAGTCGGTCCCGTCGGTCACGGACGGGCGCGGGAAGCTGAGCGACGGGACGGCCTGGGCCAGGGCGGCCGCCAGCTCGGTGGTGCCGCGGTTCTGCAGGGTGTCGGCGGTGACGACGTCGACCGGGGCCAGGGTGTCGAGGCGCGAGCGGTTGGCGACGCGGGTGCCGGTGATCACGATCTCCTCCACCTCGGTGGCCGCGGGCGCCTGCTGGGCGAGGGCAGGGGCGGCGAAGACGGTCGAGAGGGCGGCGGCGGAGACGGCCAGGCTGAGGCCGGCGCGGCGGGAACGGGTCATGACTTCATCCTTCGGTGACGGAGCGGACCGCCCGGTGCATGGCCGGACGGTCTTGTGGAAAGACGAAGGACGCGCGCCGGGCGGTTGCGACGGGTCGACGGGAGCATGGCGACGCCTCCTTCCACGCATCGAGACTCGCGCGTGACCGGCAGGCGGAGGGGTGACGCGCATGCGTCGCCGGACCGCCCATCTGTCGTGAGGCTGGCTAAAGCCTCCGCAGGAGTTGGCACCTTGCGTTTCCGCAGGTTGCCCCGGCGTCCAAGGGCCTGTCCCTCAGCCGGTCTCGATGAGCCTCGCCATATTGCGGCGCCACATGCGGCGGGCAAGCGGCAACGGCCTGAGGAGTTCTGAGGTGGAGTTCAGCCTTGCTCAAGGCGGGCCGGGGTCCGGCCACGAAAAAGGGCGCGACCGTCACCGGCCGCGCCCCTTCAGTCTGGATCACCGGAACGGGATCAGGCTTCGTCGCCGAAGCCTTCCTGCTGGCCGGCGCCGCCCTCGATCAGCTCCTGGGCGGCCTGATCGGCGGCCAGGCGCTCATCGTCGAACTGCGAGCGGATCACGTCCTCGCCCTTGGCCTGACGCTCGGCCTCGTCGGCCGAGCGGGCGACGTTGATCTTGACCGCCGCGCGGACCTCGGCGTGCAGGCGGACCTGCACCTCGTGGACGCCCAGGGTCTTGATCGGGATGTGCAGGATGACCTGCGACTTCTCGATCTTGCCGCCCTCGGCCTGGACGGCGTCGGCGACGTCGCGGGCCGCGACCGAACCGTACAGCTGGCCGGTTTCGCCCGCCTGACGGATCAGCACGTAGGTCTGGCCGTCGATCTTGTCGGCGACCTTCTGGGCCTCGGCCTTGTTCTTCTCGTTGCGCTGCTCGATGGCGGCGCGTTCGACTTCGAAGGCCTTGAGGTTGGCGGCGGTGGCCCGGCGGGCCTTGTCGCGCGGCAGGAGGAAGTTTCGGGCGAAGCCGTCCTTGACGGTGACGACGTCGCCGATGGCGCCGAGGTTCTCGACGCGTTCGAGCAGAACGACCTTCATCTTACTTCACCACATACGGCAGGAGGGCGAGGTAGCGGGCGCGCTTGATCGCCTTGGCCAGCTCGCGCTGCTTCTTCTGGGAGACGGCGGTGATGCGCGAGGGCACGATCTTGCCGCGTTCGGAGACGTAGCGCTGCAGCAGCTTCACGTCCTTGTAGTCGATCTTCGGGGCGTTGGCGCCGGAGAACGGGCACACCTTGCGGCGGCGATAGAAGGGGCGGCGGGCCGGGCCGTTGCCGACCGGAGTGCCGGGAGTTGCGTCGGTCATCTGGATTCCCTCTCTCAGGCGGCCGCTTCGTCTTCGAAGCGCGGGCCGCGTTCACGCTCGCGCTCGCGTTCCCGCTCGCGGCGGGCCAGCAGCGGCGACAGTTCGAGGTCGAGTTCCTCGACGCGGACGGTCAGCCAGCGCAGCACGTCCTCGTTGATCGACAGCTGACGCTCGACCTCGGCCATGGCGGCCGGGGGGGCGTCGACGGCGAGCAGCGAATAGTGCGCCTTGCGGTTCTTCTTGACCCGGTAGGTCAGGTTGCGCAGACCCCAGTACTCGATCTTGGCGACGACGCCGCCGTTTTCCTCGATCAGAGCCTTGATGGTGTCGTTCAGCGCCTCGGCCTGTTGCGCGCTGATGTCCTGGCGCGTCATGACCGTGTGCTCGTAAAGAGCCATGCGGTAGTCTCCCGTGTGTAGGCGGCGGCGCCGGCGGGCCGGGTAGCCCGTCGACGATGGCTCTGGTCACGGCGGACGGGAGGTTCCCGTCCCTTTGGCGCTCCGTGACAAGACCGCCGTCCTGGAAAGGCGGGCGCTATAGGGGAAAAGTCCCGGCGGGGCAAGGCTGCGCCGGGAAACGGGGAGGGCGAGGATATGGACGAGCGGGCGGCGAAGTGGCGGCTTCTCGGGCCGGGGCTGGTGGTGGCGGCCACCGGCGTCGGGGCCGGGGACCTCGTGGCGACCCTGATCGCGGGGGCCCGCTATGGCGACGCCCTGCTGTGGGCGGCGATCGCCGGGGCGGTGGTCAAGCTGGCCATGGCCGAGGGCGTCGGCCGCTTCACCCTCGCCACCGGGCGCACGCTCTATGACGGCTGGCGCGGGCTGCCGGGCGGGTTCGGCCGCATCGCCGCCGCCTACTTCGGCCTCTACCTGGTGATCTGGGGCTTTGTGTACGGCGCGGCGGGGATGACCGCCACGGCCCTGCCGCTGGCGGCGCTGGCCGCGCCGCTGGGGCTGGAGCTGGATCTGACCGCCTGGGCCATGCTGGTCGGGCCGCTCGCGGCCCTGATCAGCTGGTTCGGCGGCTACAAAACCGTCGAGAGGATCATCGGCGTGCTGGTGGCGATCATGTTCGTCACCGTGGTCGGCCTCGCGGTGCTGGTGGCGCCGGACATCGGCCAGACCCTGCGCGGCCTCGTCCCGCTCGTGCCGGAAGGGGCGGGCGTCTACGCCCTCGGCCTGATCGGCGGAGTCGGCGGGACGGTGACGGTCGCCGCCTATGGCTACTGGATCGCCGCCAAGGGCTGGACCGGCCCGGAGTGGATGCGCGTGATGCGGCTGGATAATCGCGTCGCCTATGCGGCCACCGGCGTCTTCGTCGTGGCCATGCTGATCGTCGGGGCCGAGCTGCTGCATGCCGCCGGCATTGCCCTCGAGCGCGGCGACCGGGGCCTGCTGGATCTCGGCGAGGTGCTGGCCGAGCGCTTCGGCCCGGCGGTGGCCACCGTCTTCCTCATCGGCTTCCTCGCCACCGCCTTCAGCTCGGTGCTGGGCGTCTGGCAGGGCGTGTCGCTGATGTTCGCCGACTTCTACGCCCACCTGCTGGGGCGCGCCGGCGATCCGGCGGTGACCGGCGACCGCAGCGTGGCGGCCCGCGCCTACATGCTGTGGCTGACCTTTCCGCCGATGCTGCTGCTGATGCTCGACCGGCCGTTCGGGCTGATCGTGGCCTACGGCGTGCTGGGCGCGGTGTTCATGCCGTTCCTCGCCGGCACCCTGCTGTGGCTGCTGAACAGCGAGGCGACACCAAAGCCCTGGCGCAACGGCTGGGTGTCCAACGGCCTGCTGGCGACCGCGGCCCTGATGTTCCTGGTGCTGGCGGGGATCGAGGTCGTCGGTCTGTTCAGCTGACCGGCGGGGTCAGGCCGATCAGGGTCATGACCAGCGCCTGGGCCAGCATGACCAGCAGCCAGTGCGCCGCGTCGAAGGCGGCCAGCCGCAGCGAGATGCGGCGGTAGGCGTGGGTGACGACCAGCGCCGGGGCGACGAAGCCGATCCAGATCACGACGGGGGTGGCCATGGCCATGACCCAGCGCGGGGCCTCCGGCGGGGCGAGGATCAGGGCCCCGGCGAGGATGCAGGCCAGCCAGAACTCCGCGACGAATGCGATGACCAGGAGAGGCGGGCGCGTCGCCGCCGGCGCATGGGCGAGGCGGCCGGTCAGCAGGTGGTGGGCGGCGCCGACCGCCAGACCCGCGAGGGTGGCGGCGAGGATCGGCCAGAGGTTCTGAACGATGTAGATCACGGCGCGCCCCCCGCTGACGGCCGAGCTTACGTCGGGCCGGGCCGCGCGTCATCCCGGGCCTCTCTTGCTCCCGGACCGGCCTTCCCCTACCGCTCCAGCCAAGGATTCACGGTGCAGGACAGCAGGAACATGACCCTCGCGCTTCTCTTCCCCGGTCAGGGCAGCCAGTCGGTTGGCATGGGGGCGGCGCTGGCCGACGCCTTCGCCAGCGCGCGGGAGGTGTTCGCGGAGGTCGACGAGGCGCTGGGGCAGAAGCTGTCGGTCCTGATGCGCGAGGGGCCGGAGGACCAGCTGACCCTGACGGAGAACGCCCAGCCCGCGCTGATGGCGGTGTCGGTGGCGGCGATCCGGGCGCTGAAGGCCGAGTTCGGCGTCGAGGTGACGCGCGCAGGCTTCGTCGCCGGCCATTCGCTGGGCGAGTACTCGGCGCTGGCCGCCGCCGGGGCGATCAGCCTGTCGGACACGGCGCGGCTGCTGAAGCTGCGCGGCCAGGCCATGCAGCGCGCCGTGCCGGTCGGCCAGGGGGCGATGGCCTCCCTGATCGGGCCGAAGACGGACCTGGCGCTGGCGGAAGCCGCGGCGAAGGCCGGCGCGGCGGTCGGCGTCTGCGTCGTCGCCAACGACAACAACCAGGGCAATGTCGTCATCTCTGGCGAGAAGGCGGCGGTCGACCGCGCCATTGAGGAAGCCAAGGCGCTGGGGGCGCGCGCCATTCCGCTGAACGTGTCCGCGCCGTTCCACTGCCCGCTGATG
>CAZUXK010000116.1:0-6806 GCA_964624025.1 uncultured Brevundimonas sp. | reverse complement strand
AGCTGGACCGCCCGCGAGGGCTTCCAGGAGGCGGCCCTGCTGGACGGCGGCGCGCTCGAGGCCGGCACCGCCTACGAGTTCGCGTCGGGCCAGAACGACGTGCAGCTGAACGCCCTGACCTCGATCGCCTTCTCGACGCTCGACCACGAGATCAAGTGGACCAACTTCTTCGTCCGCTCGACCACCAAGGAAGCCCGCAGCCGCGAAGGGTTCAACCTGGCCTTCGGCGGCGAGGTCCGTCAGGACTTCACCGAGTATTTCGTCCGTCAGCTGTTCTCGACCCAGCTGGCCGGGGAGCACAGCTTCCTCGACGGCGCCCTCGACGTTAGCTGGCGCGGCGCCTACGCCGTGTCGGAACGCGATGCGCCCTACGAGACGCAGTTCGGCTACGGCCAGGCTGCGGACGGCGCCTTCGTGCACGACATCGACACCAACCTGATCTCGTTCAGCGAGCTGAACGACGAACTGTACTCGGCCGGGGCCGACGTCAGCTACACCCTGCCCCTGTCGGACGCCCGCGACGCGGTGTTCTCGGCCGGGGTGGCCTGGCTCGACAACACCCGGGACTCGGTGCGCCGTGACCTCAGCTTTGTCGCGCCGCGAGGTCTGACCAACAGCCAGGTCCGGTCGCGGGTCGACTTCCTGTTCTCGGACTTCAACATCAACCCGAACACCCTGGTGATCCGGGAATCGACGAACGCCGCCAGTGCCCCGGCCTATGTGGGCGAGCTGACGGTGAACGCCGCCTACGTCCAGGCCGACGTCGAGGTGATCCCGCTGGTCCGCGTCTCGGCCGGCGTGCGCTTCGAGGACGCCGAGCAGCGGGTCATCCCGATCGACCTGCTCAACACCGGCCTGCTGTTCACCCCGACCTCGATCGAGGAGCAGTACTGGCTGCCGGCGGCGACCCTGACCTGGAACTTCGCCGAGGATCTGCAGCTGCGCCTCGGCGCCTCCAAGACCATCGGTCGTCCGCAATTCCGCGAACTGGCCCCGCAGGCCTATACGGATCCGGAGACCGATCGCCGCTTCATCGGTAACCCCTACCTCGTCGACACCGAGCTGACCAACTACGACGCCCGGGTCGAATGGTACTTCGAGCGCGGCCAGTACCTGACCGCCGGCGTCTTCTACAAGGAGCTGGAGAATCCGGTCGAGGCGACGATCAACGAAGTCGCCCTGCTGGAGTATCAGCAGACCTTCCTGAACGCGCCGCAGGCGACGCTGATGGGCTTCGAGATCGACGGGAAGAAGTACTTCGACTTCCCGGAGGCGGGCCTGCAGTTCATCGCCGACAAGCGCTGGCTGATCCAGGCTAACTACACCTTCACCGACTCCGAGATCCAGGTCGATGCGGCTGACCGGGTCCTGACCCTCGGCGGTCGGGGCATCGGCGAACCGGCCAACTTCTACCTGACCGACGGGGCCCGGCTGCAGGGCCAGTCCGAGCACGTCGCCAACCTGCAATTCGGCTGGGAAGACGACAACGCCCGGTCGCAGGCAACCCTGATCGTCAACTACGTCTCGGACCGCATCACGGCGCGGGGTCCGGGTCTCGGCGGCAACCGTCTGCCCGACTTCATCCAGGAGCCGGGCGTGTTCCTCGATCTGGTGTACCGCAAGGACTTCACCGCCATGGGTCGGGATCTCGGCCTCGCCGTCGAAGCCCGCAACCTGCTGGGCACCGAGTTCGACGAGTACCAGGAGCTGGGCAACAAGATCCGGGTCAACCAGTACGACCTCGGCTCCAGCGTCTCGGTGAGCCTGACCGCCCGCTTCTGATCCGGGCGCCAGGATCAAGCCTTCGCCGCCCCGTCCGGACCTCCGGGCGGGGCGGTCGCATTGTGGGCCTCCGCCGCGATCGCTAGATAACCGGGCAGGAGAGGACACCCCATGACGACGCGATCCAACGCGCCCGCCTACCTGACCGGCTTCGGCGCCCATGTGGAGACCGAGGCGGTGGCCGGAGCCCTGCCGGTCGGCCGCAACTCGCCGCAGCGGCATCCGCTGGGGCTCTACGCCGAGCAGCTGTCGGGCACGGCCTTTACCGCCCCGCGCAGCGAGAACCGGCGCAGCTGGCTGTACCGGCTGCGGCCGAGCGCCCAGCATCCGCCCTACCGGCCGTTCGCCGGGGGCCTCTTGCGCTCCGGCCCGTTCGACGAGGTTCCCCCGAGCCCGAACCGCCTGCGCTGGGACCCGCTGCCGCTGCCGGAGACGCCGGCCGACTGGGTCGAGGGGCTGGTCACCTACGGCGGCTGCGGCGACGCGGCGACCCAGGGCGGGGTGGGCATTCACCTGTACGCGGCCAACCGGTCGATGGTGGACCGGCTGTTCTACTGCGCCGACGGCGAGCTGCTGATCGTGCCGCAGCGCGGGACCCTGACCCTGAAGACCGAGTTCGGGATCCTCGAGACCCCGCCCGGACACATCGCAGTGATTCCGCGCGGCGTGCGCTTCCGCGTCGAGGTCGAGGGGCCGGTCCGCGGCTATGTTTGCGAGAACTACGGGGCGCCGTTCCGCCTGCCGGATCTCGGGCCGATCGGGGCCAACGGCCTGGCCAATCCGCGCGACTTCGAGACGCCGGCGGCCTGGTTCGAGGACGTCGACCGGCCGACCGAGGTGGTGCAGAAGTTCCAGGGCGCGCTCTACGCCACCACCTTCGACCACAGCCCGCTGGATGTGGTGGGCTGGCACGGCAACCATGCGCCGTACCGGTATGACCTGGCCCGGTTCAACACCATCAACACGGTCAGCTACGACCACCCGGACCCGTCGATCTTCACGGTGCTGACCAGCCCGTCGGACACGCCGGGCACGGCCAACTGCGACTTCGTCATCTTCCCGCCGCGCTGGATGGTGGCCGAGGACACCTTCCGCCCGCCGTGGTTCCACCGCAACGTGATGAGCGAGTTCATGGGGCTGGTGCACGGCGCCTATGACGCCAAGGAGGGCGGCTTCGCCCCGGGCGGGGCCTCATTGCACAACTGCATGAGCGGCCACGGCCCCGATCAGGCGTCCTACGACAAGGCGGTGGCGGCCGAGCTGAAACCGCACAAGATCGAGAACACCCTCGCCTTCATGTTCGAGACTCGCTGGGTGATCCGGCCCACCGCCTGGGCCATGGCGACGCCGCAGATGCAGCTGGACTACGATGACGTCTGGCGCGGTTTCGCCAAGGGCAGCGTGACCTGAGGGAACCGGCGACGGACTCCGGCCGTTCATGCGTCCGAGCCGGGACCGTCGACGCGCGACGGGCCCGCCGTCCTCAGATGATGGTCGTGATGTTTCCCAGCCGGGGCCCGAACCAGTTGATCGCCGCGCTCGGTCCGTCGGACCGCGACGCCCTGCTGGCCATGACCACGCCGGTGGCCTTCCGCGTGGGCGACATCCTGGCCGAGTCGGGGGATGTCCTCGACCAGCTCCACTTCGTCGAGAGCGGGATCATTTCCGCCGTCGCCGTGCTGCAGGACGGCCGGTCGGTCGAGACCCACATGGTCGGGCCGGAGGGCGTGACGGGCATCTGCGCCTTCGCCGCCCGCCTGCCGGTTTACTCCCGGCTGGTGGCGCAGTCGGCGGGGACGGCGCGGCGCATCGCGGCGGACGACCTGCGCGGGCTGGTGGCGGCGCGGCCCGCCGTGCGCGAGGCGCTGGCGACCCAAGCGGCGCGGATCATGCGGGAGCTGGAGCAGTCCGCCGCCTGCAACGCCCTGCACCGTTCGGACCAGCGTTTCGCCAAGTGGCTGTTGCGGTGCCACGACCGGCTCGACGGCGACGACCTGATGCTGACCCAGGAGTATCTGGCGTCGATGCTCGGCTCGCAGAGGACGACGGTCAACGAGGCGGCCCAGCAGCTGCAGCGGGCCGAGGCGATCGCCTACTCGCGGGGACGGGTGCGGATCACCGACCGGGGGCGCTCGAGCGGGCGGCCTGCGAATGCTACGGTGTCTGGCCGGCGCTGCGGCTCAAGGCGTTGCCAGCCTGACCGCGGCGGCGTCCGGCTGTCATGGCCTCGTCGCCGAATCCCGGTTATGGAGGAGCGTTCGCCTGACCCGCACCCCGAAGGAGATCCGCCTTCAGTCGCGTCACGTCGCCTCCCTGCCGTAGCGCCTCCGGCGCGGGACGGACCTGATGCAGGTCCTGGTCAATCCCCCGTCTGGCTGGCCCGCACTCGTGCTCAACGCCGACTTCCGGCCCTTGTCCTACTATCCCCTGTCGATCTGGCCGTGGCAGGAGGTGGTCAAGGCGGTGTGGCAGGACCGGGTCGACGTGGTCTCGACCTACGACAAGGTGGTGCGCAGCCCGTCGATGGAGTTCCGGCTCCCCAGCGTCGTTTCGCTGAAGAGCTACATCGACCAGGACCGGTCCCCGGCCTTCACCCGCTTCAACGTGTTCCTGCGCGACGGCTTCCGCTGCCAGTACTGCGGGATCCAGGGCGACCTGACCTTCGATCATGTGGTGCCGCGCTCGCACGGCGGTCGCACCACCTGGGACAACATCGTCGCCGCCTGCTCGCCGTGCAACCTGCGGAAGGGCGGCCGCACGCCGGCCCAGGCGGGCATGCCGGTGCGCCGCCGGCCGGTGCGGCCCAGCGCCTGGCAACTGCAGGATCTGGGGCGACGCTTCCCGCCCAACTACCTGCACCAGAGCTGGCTGGACTACCTGTACTGGGATATCGAGCTGGAGCCCTGAGGGTCGGGTCGGCCGGGCTCAGACCTGCTCGATGTGCAGCGACATGCGGATCAGGGCCGGCAGGTTCGCCGCCCCCATCTTGTGCATGACATTGGAGCGGAAGATCTCGACCGTGCGCGGACTGATCGACAGGTTGGCGGCGATCTCCTTGCTGGAGCGCCCCTCGACCAGGGCGTCGAACACCTGGCGCTCGCGCGGCGACAGGCGGGCGAGGCCCTGACGCAGCGCCTCGGCGGCCTCGGCCCGGTTGCGCCGCCATTCGATCAGCTTGAGCGATCCCCGGATGGCTTCAATCAGCCGCTGGGGCTCGAACGGCTTCTCGATGAAGTCTACGACGCCGGCCTTCATCAGGGCGACGGCGGTCGTGACCTCGGCGTGGCCGGTGATCACCACGATCGGCCAGAGGGCCCCCTTGGCCTTCAGCAGGCGCTGCACCAGGTCGACCCCCGACAGGCCCGGCATGCGGACATCGGTCAGGACACAGGCGGACTCGGCGTCGGGCAGGCGTTCGAGGAAATCGACGCCGCTGGCGAAGCCGCGTACGATCAGGCCCTCGGTGCGCAGCATTTCCACGAGGGCGTCGCGCATGGCGTCGTCGTCGTCGATGACGAACACCGGATGGGTCATGCGGCGGCCTCCCTCGTTTGGACGCCCGGCAAGGTGAAGCGGAAGGCGGCCCCGCCAAGCGGGCTGCGATCCACCTCAAGCGTCCCGCCATGGGCCTCGACGATCTTGCGCGTGACCGACAGGCCGAGGCCCATGCCGGCGTGCTTGGTGGTCATCAGCGGACGGAAGATGGCGTCCACATGCTCGGGGGCGACCCCCGGGCCGCTATCCTCGACAGACAGCTGGTAGCGGGTTCGGTCGAGGCGCCGGCCGCGCAGGCGTATGCGCCGCGCCGCCTGGCCGGAGACAGCCTCGACGGCGTTGCGAACAAGGTTGATCAGGGCCTGCTGCACCTGGATGCGGTCCGCCTGGACGGCGTCGTCGGCGTCCTCGATGTCGATCTCGAGGGTGACCCCGCCGTCACGCTCGATCATGCCGAGGATGCCGCCGAGGTCGGAAATCATCAGCGAGACCCGCTCCACCTCGAAGGCGCGGGCTTCCGGCGTCAGCTGCTCGCGCAGCCGCCGGACGATGGCCCCGGCGCGCAGCAGCTGGGCCTTGGCGAGCCCGACATTGCGCCCGGCCTCGTCGTCCGGCAGGCCGTGGCGCGCGAGGTTGGTCTGGGCGGTGTGCAGATAGGCGGCGGCGGCGGCCAGCGGCTGGTTCAGCTCATGCGCCAGGCTGGCGGCCATCTCGCCGAGCGAGTTGACGCGCCAGACGCGCGCCAGCTGGTCCTGGAGGTCGCGCGAATGCGCCTCGGCGGCATAGGCGATCGAGATGTCGACCATCCACAGCGCGACCCAGTCATGGCCCGGGTCGGCGCGCGCGGGGCTGACCCCGACCTTGAGCGGGAAGACCCGGCCGTCGCCGTCCCGTCCGTTCCAGGTGAACTCGCCGGCGGCCAGGGTGGCGTCGAGGTCGAACCCGGGAACCAGATCGTCGACGGGCCGTCCCCGCAGGTCCCCGGGCGTCGCCCCGAACAGGGCGGCGCAGCCCTGGGTGGACATGACGATGTGTCCTCGCGCGTCGACGATCAGGAGAGCGGCGGCGTCAACGACCGCGGCAAGGAGCGAGTCGGCCGGGGTCATCCGGGCTCCCGCCAAAGGTGTTGGCGCTGGCCGGGCGTCGTGGCGAAGACGAGCGGGCGGCGTCGCGGCGTCCAGGACAGTTGAACTGCAGCACGCACGCGCCACCGGAGGTCTTTCGCCCTACCAATGCAAGTCATTCTTACATTTCCTTGCGGACGCCGGTCTTCGTATGCCGGGTTCGATGGTCACGGGATGACTGCCCGCACTCCTCACCTGGATCCTTGTCTAGCACAGGTAGCAGCAGGCGGGCAGTGCAATCTGTAACCCTGTGGAATGCAAAGCTGCGGGTCCAGCGTAACATCTGGCTGAAATGTCATCCGAGCCCGGCAAGCGCTTGAACGGCCGTCCCGGCGCCGGGGCGGGCGCAATGCCCGGGGTGCCTGAAGCCAGCGCCGACGTATCGCCTACGTAGTCGCCCCTAGT
>CAZUXK010000115.1:2457-6856 GCA_964624025.1 uncultured Brevundimonas sp. | reverse complement strand
GCCGGCGGCGCCGCCGCCGCGACGCTCCGCCAGTTCGGCCATGACGGCCCCATCCTGCTGGCCGGCGAGGAGCCGCATCTGCCTTACCAGCGGCCGCCCCTGTCCAAGGCCTGGCTGAAGGGCGAGGCCGGGCCCGAGGACCTGTTCCTGCGGCCGGAGAGCTTCTACGCCGAACAGGGGATCGAGGTGCGCCTCGGGGCGCGGGCCGAGGCGATCGACGCCGCCGGCCGCACCGTGACCTTCGCCGACGGGACGACCGAGCTCTACGACATGCTGATCCTGGCCACCGGCTCGGTCTCGCGCACCCTGCCGCTGCCGGGCGTGGATCTGCCGGGCGTGCTGGCGCTGCGCGCGATGGCCGAGGCGGAGGCGCTGAAGGCGCGGCTGACGCCCGGCGCGCGGCTGGTGGTGGTCGGCGGCGGCTTCGTCGGGCTGGAGGCCGCGGCCTCGGCCCGCGCCCTGGGCTGCGAGGCGATCGTTCTGGAGCGGGCGCCCCGGCTGCTGGCGCGGGTCGCCTCGGAGCCGGTCTCGGGCCTGCTGGCGGCGCGTCACCGGGCCGAGGGCGTCGAGGTGCACAAGGGCGTGGAGATCTCGGCCATCGCGGCGGACGGCGACCGGCTCCGTGTCGTTCATGCGGCCGGCGAGGAGACCGGCGATGTGGTGCTGGTCGGGGTCGGGGCCGACGCCTGCGATGCGCTCGCTCGCAGCGCCGGTCTGGCCTGCGACGGCGGGGTGGTGGTCGACGACCGGGCGCGCACCTCCGATCCGGCCATCTTCGCCATCGGCGACTGTACCCGCCGCCCCGTCCCCGCGCTCGGGGAGGGACTGTTCCGGCTGGAGAGCGTGCCCAATGCGCTGGAGCAGGCCAAGCAGGCCGCGGCCGCCATCACCGGCCGGGCCGCGCCGCCGGCCGAGGTCCCCTGGTTCTGGTCTGACCAGTATGACCTGAAGCTGCAGATGGCCGGCCTGCCGACCGGCGCGGACCGGGTGGTCCAGCGCGGCGACGCCGCGGCCGGCCCTCTGGCGGTGTTCCACCTCAAGGGCGACCGGCTGGTCTGCGTCGAGGCGATCAACGCCCCGGCCGAGTTCATGGGCGGCCGCCAGCTCATCGCCCGCGGGACGCTCGTCGATGCCGCGAAGCTGGCCGATCCGGCGGTGTCGATGAAGGCGGTGGCGATCTAACCCCACCCCCTCGCAGAGGGGGAGGGGGACCACGCGTAGCGTGGTGGAGGGGGCGGGTTCAGGCGCTGCGCCTGCGGTCGCCCCCTCCACCCTCCTTCGCCCTTCGGGCTCCGGACGGTCCCCCTCCCCCGCACGCGGGGGAGGAGAGGGAAGCTGTCAGCCCACCTGATACGTCCAGGTCAGTTCGACCGACTGGCCGGCGGGGACGGCGATGCGCCAGCTCAGTTCGCCGCGCGGGTTGCGCGCCAGCGGATGGCTTTCCGCGAGGATGCGGAAGCCGGTCTCGTGCTGCGCCGAGGGCACGATCTCGACGGTCACCGTCTCGCGGCCGGTGTTGCGCAGCACCGCGGCCATGGCCGTCCGGCTGGCCTCGCGCTGGCGCGGCGACAGCCACTGGCCGGGCTGGTGCTCGACCACCCGAGGGATCACCTCGACGTCCAGCGCCTGACCAAGGGTCAGGCTCAGCGGCAGGCCGATCGGATTGTCCCGGAAGGTGGCGCTGCCCGCCGCCATGCGCCGGCCGGCGATGTCGGCCATGACCAGCACCCGGCCGCCGGGCAGGGCGCGGCCCAGCCCTTCGGCCTCGGTGTTCAGGCTCTCGAACACGATCTGCGGCCGGCCGCCACCGCTGACCCGCCCGTCATAGGCGGCGACCCAGCTGCGATGCAGCCGGGTGTAGGCCACCTCGGGCTGGGACAGGAACTGCACCTGCTTGGTCTGGCGCGCCGCGACCGTGACTGGCTCCGGCAGGGTGTAGAGCTTGTAGTCGCCGAGGTCCGACTCCTCCGGCCGCGGCGGCGCGGCGGGGGCCGGCGGCGGCGGAGGGGCGGGCGGCGGCGGGACCGCGCTGGCGTAGGCGACGCGATTGCCGGTTACGACGATGTCGTACATCCCCCCATCCGGCAGGCCGAAGCCCGGCACGGAGGTCGTGGTGTCCATCGGCCAGCAGCCGACCGGTCGGCTCAGGGTCGCCGCCTGCACCGGCCGGGTCTGGCCCTCGCGGTTCAGCTCGCCGGCGACCAGCTGCAGCTCGACGTTGTCGAAGGTGGTGGCGCCGGCGTTGGTCAGGGTGATCCAGCCCTCCAGCGCCAGGCTGCGGCCGTCGGCCGAGGGGCGGGCCACATAGTCCGCCGACCACTGCAGGCCCGTGGCCAGATAGGCCAGCGTCACCTCGTGCCGTCCGGCGCGGGCCGACCGCGTGCGCAGGGACAGCACCGGCTGGTCGGTCAGGCCCTCGGGCACGCGGTCCAGCACCAGCCGCTCCGGCTGGCCGGAGCACTGCAGCGCCTCGATGCGGCCGTCGATCTCCAGCGCCACCCCGTCACTGGCGGCGCGCAGCACCCCGACGTCGACCGTCTCCGCCCCGGTCTCCGGGTTGGTGCGGACGCGCCGCACGACCTCGCCGACCGAGCGGCGGATCAGGCCGCCGGGCGTCAGCAGATCGAAGTCGGTGTTCTGTTCGGTGATCCGCGCCGGCAGGCCGTCGATCACCACCGAGGCGGTGATGATGCCGTCGGCGACGTTCTCGAAGCGGATCACCCCCTCTCCGGCGGGGACGTCGACCGTGCGCGTCTCCACGATCAGGGCGAGCCCCTGCTGGCGAAGCCAGGGCGAGCCGCGCTGGGCGAACAGCTGCGCTGTCTCCACCGGCTGGGCCCGGTAGATAACCACGTCGCGGGCCTCGGCCCGGGGCGAGACCGAGACGGTCTGGGCGGCCGCCGGCAGGGCCACGGCCGTCGCCGCTGCGGTCAGCGCGAGAAGGCGGCGGAACGCGCGCACCGCGGCGTCCGTCACTCGATCTCGAACGTAGCGGTGACCCGGGTCGTGCCGTTGGCCGGGACCCGGACCTGCCACACCCGGGTGTCGGCGTTGGGCCGCTCGCCGGTCTGGCTCTCCGTGATGAGGCGGCCGTTGCGGCCCAGCCCCGTCTGGCGCACCTCGACCGTGACCGGCTCGCGCCGCGCGTTGCGCACGTCGTAGGCCATCTCGTAGCGCGTCCGCGCATTGTTCTGGTCGATGCGGATGACCTCGCTGTCGGTGATCGTGGTCTGCACCGTCACGTCGAAGGCGGAGCCGGTGGTGATGGCCACCTCGGCCCCGGCGGAGGTGTGGCCGATGCCGTCCTCGCCCACGAAGCGCGACTGGCCGCCGACGTCGTCCATATAGACCCGGACGATGCCCGAGGGCAGGGCGCGGCCCAGGCCCGAGGCGCGGCTGTTGTCGAACACCACCGCCACCTCGGCGCTCGACGGCTGGCGGTTGCCGAAGCCCGAAAACTCGGAGCGGTAGCGCTTGCGCGCCGGCACGCCGGTGGCGGCGTAGAGCCCGACCTGCTTGGTCTGGTTGTTGGCGACCGTCACCCGTTCCGGGATCGGATAGATGTAGTAGTCGGCCAGGTCCTCGGCGTTCCCGCTGTCGGTGCCGTAGGTGTTGCGCCCGCCGTAGCCGCCGCCGAGCCCCGACAGCATGTTCAGCTCGCCGGCCACCAGCCGGGTGTCGGCGTCGGTGAAGGTCACGCCCGACTGGTTGGTCAGGGTGATCCACCCGGTCAGATCCATGCGTCCGGCCGCCTCGTCGAAGTCGATGACATAGTCGGCGCGCCAGCTCAGGCCGGTGGTCAGATAGCTGAGCGTCGTCTCGCGCGTCCCGGCGCGGTCGGCGTTGAGGGTGACGCTGAGCGTCGGACGGGGGCGCAGGTTGGCCGGCACCTCGTCGAAGATCACCCGGGTCGGCACGCCGTCGTCGCGCAGCACCTCGATGCGGTCGCCGATCTGCAGCACCACGCCCTCGTTGGCCGCCAGCACCCGGGCGCGCAGCTCGGTCTCGCCGCCGGTCGCCGGATTGATCCGCACCAGCCCGATCTCGTCGCCGACCGCGGCGGTCATCAGCTTGTCCGGGGTCAGCAGGTCGAAGTCGAAGTTCTGCTCCACCACCGACAGGCCGTCGCCCGACAGGCTGACGGTCTCGGGGCGGATGCTGGCGGAGACGCCGGGGAACTCCTGCCGCGAGCGGCCGGCCGGCAGGGTCAGCCGCCGCACGTCCTCCACCAGGGCGAGGTTCTGGTTGTAGATGGTCAGGGCCAGCCGTTCCGGCCCGGAAGGCTGCTGCGCCGCCGCGGGCGCGGGCGTCAGGGCCAGTGGCGTCGACGCCAGGACAGTCAGCGCCAGAAGCGCGCGCTTGAGCGATCGCATCGATCCTCCCCTCGTTTCCCCTGTGG
>CAZUXK010000115.1:0-2357 GCA_964624025.1 uncultured Brevundimonas sp. | reverse complement strand
TCTATGCGCCGCCGGGCGCGGTGGAGCGCCGCCATGTGCTGGCGCTGGCCCTCAGGGCGCTCCGCCCCGGCGGGCGGCTGGACGTGATGGCGCCGAAGGACAAAGGCGGCGGCCGGCTGAAGGGGGAACTGGCCGCCTTCGGCGTGGCCGCCGAGGACACCCCCAAGGCGCACCACCGGCGCTGCATCGCCCTGCGGCCAGAGACGGTCGAGGGGCTCGACGCGGCCATCGCCGCCGGCGCGCTGCAGCTTGTGCCGGGCCTCGACGCCTGGTCGCAGCCGGGCGTGTTCGCCTGGGACCGCATCGATCCGGGCACGGCCCTGCTGGCCGAGCACCTGCCGCCGCTGAAGGGGCGGGGCGCCGACCTCGGCTGCGGCTATGGCGCGCTGGCGCTGGTGGCCCTGCGGTCGCCGGCGATCACCGAGCTGCGCCTCGTCGACCTCGACCGCCGCGCCATCCAGGCCGCCCGCCGCAATGTCGAGGACCCGGGCGCCCGCTTCGACTGGGCCGACGCGCGCACCCTCGGGGCCGACGATCTGGACTTCGTCGTCACCAACCCGCCGTTCCACGACGGCGGGCAGGAGGACCGGGGGCTGGGGCAGGGCTTCGTCCGCGCCGCCGCCGCCCTGCTCGGCAAGGGCGGGGGACTGTGGCTCGTGGCCAACCGGCACCTGCCCTACGAGGCCGACCTCGACGCCGCCTTCCGGCGCGTCCGGCTGGTCGAGGAGGTCGGCGGCTACAAGGTCTACGAGGCCACCAAGTGAAGGCGGTGCGGCTGGACAAGCTGCTGTCGGGCCTCGGCTACGGCACGCGGTCGGAGATCCAGAAGCTGGCCCGGGCCGGCGGGATCGAGCTGGACGGCGCGCCCCTGACCGACGCCGCCGCGCGCATCCCGGTCGGCCCGGACCTGCCCGCGCGGCTGAAGATCGACGGCCGCCCGGTCGACCCGCCGCCGGGGCTGGTCATCCTGCTGCACAAGCCGCTGGGCGTGACCTGTTCGCACAAGGAGGACGGGGCGCTGGTGCACGACCTGCTGCCGGCCCGCTGGCGCCGCCGCGACCCGGCCATCTCCACCGTCGGCCGGCTGGACAAGCAGACCTCGGGCCTGCTGCTGCTGACCGACGACGGCGAGCTGCTGCACCGGATCATCAGCCCGCGCCGGCATGTGGCCAAGGTCTACCGCGCCACGCTCGCCCGGCCGCTGACGGGGCAGGAGGGGGCGATCTTCGCCTCGGGCGAGCTGATGCTGGAGGGCGAGGCCAAGCCGCTGGCGCCGGCGCACCTCGAGCCCGTCTCGTCGACCGAGGCGCGCCTGACGGTCACCGAGGGCCGCTACCATCAGGTCCGGCGCATGTTCGCCGCCGTCGGCAACCACGTCGAGGCGCTGCACCGCGAGCGGCTGGGCGGACTGGCCCTGCCGGACGACCTGGCGCCCGGCGAATGGCGGATGGCCACGGTGGCGGACATCGCGGCGGTGTTCGCCTGAAGTCGCCTTCTCCCCTCGGGGCAGAAGGTGGCATGCGGAGCATGACGGATGAGGGGGAGGTCGACCCCGGGCTCATCGTCCGACGTGTTGAGAGCGGAACCCGCCCCCTCATCCGGGCCGCGCTGCGGCCCACCTTTTCCCCCGAGGGGAGAAGGATTTCTGCGCTCCCGTCTCGCCCGATGCTTTCCGCGGCGGACCCGGCAGGGTAGGGCGGGGATCTGTCCGGAGGTTCCCGCATGAAGCGCCTGCTCGTCCCGTCCCTGCTGCTCGCCCTCGCCGTCGGCGGCCCGGCCAGCGAGGTCGCCGCCTGGGGCGCGACCGGCCACCGCATCATCGGCGTCGAGGCGGTGCGCGCCCTGCCGGACGAGATCCCCGCCTTCCTGCGCAGCCCGGCGGCGGCGGCCGAGATCGGCGAACTGGCGCGCGAGCCTGACCGCTGGAAGGGCGCCGGCCAGCCGCACGACCGCGAGCGCGACACGGCCCATTTCGTCGACATGCGCGAGGACGGTCGGGTGATGGTCGCGGGCGGGCCCCACATCACCGAGCTGCCCCGGCTCAAGTCCGGGTACGACGCCGCCCTGATCGCCGCCGGCACCGATGTGGATGCCGCCGGCTACCTGCCCTACGCGATGATGGACGGCTACCAGCAGCTGGTGCGCAACCTCGGCTACTGGCGCGTGCTGAACGCCGCCGAGGCGCGCGAGACCGACCCGGGCAAGCGCGCCTGGTACCGCGAGGACCGGCTGCGGCGCGAGGCCCTGATCCTGCGCGACCTCGGGGTGCTGGCCCACTACATCGGCGACGCGAGCCAGCCGCTGCACGCCTCGATCCACTACAACGGCTGGGCCGAGGGCGAGCCCAACCCCGAGGG
>CAZUXK010000114.1:0-6886 GCA_964624025.1 uncultured Brevundimonas sp. | reverse complement strand
CTGGGAGAAGTACCGGCCCAACATGTTCGTGTGCGAGACGGTCGAGGGCGAGGAGCTCTCCCTCAAGCCGATGAACTGCCCGGGTCACGTGCAGATCTTCGACCAGGGCCAGCGCTCGTACCGTGAGCTGCCGCTGCGCATGGCCGAGTTCGGCGCCTGCCACCGCTACGAGCCGTCGGGCTCGCTGCACGGGCTGATGCGGGTGCGCGGCTTCGTCCAGGACGACGCCCACATCTTCTGCCGCGAGGACCAGATCGTCGAGGAGACGGCGGCCTTCATCGAGCTGGCGCGCAGCGTCCACGCCGACCTGGGCATGCAGACCGCCTACATCAGCCTGGGCACCCGGCCCGAGGTGCGCGCCGGCACCGATGAGTTCTGGGACAAGGCCGAGGCGCAGATGGCCGAGGCGGCGCGCGCCGCCGGCTCCGAGCCGGTGGTGACGCCGGGCGACGGGGCCTTCTACGCGCCGAAGCTGGACTTCATCGTCAAGGACGCCATCGGCCGGGAATGGACCTGCGGCACCATCCAGCTGGACTATGTGCTGCCGGAACGGCTGGGCGCGACCTACATCGGCGAGGACGGCCAGAAGCATCGCCCGGTGATGCTGCACCGGGCCATCCTCGGCAGCTTCGAACGCTTCATCGGCATCATGATCGAGAACTACGCCGGGGCCTTCCCGCTGTGGCTGGCGCCGGTGCAGGCGGTGGTGGCGACCATCACCTCGGACGCCGATCCCTATGCGGAACAGGTGGCGGCGAAGCTGCGCGCGGCGGGCCTGCGGGTGGAGACCGACCTGCGCAACGAGAAGGTCGGCTACAAGGTGCGCGAGCACTCGGTCGGCAAGGTGCCGGTGATCGCCGTGGTCGGCCGCAAGGAGGCCGAGGAGGGCAAGGTCGCGATCCGCCGCCTCGGCAGCCAGGAGCAGACGGTGGTGACCCTGGACGAGGCCATCGCCCTGCTGACCGCGGAGGCGACGCCGCCGGATTTGAGACTGGCCCCGTGAAACTCGCAGTCCGCTTCACGCCCGAGGCGACGTCCTGGCTCGACGAGCTGAGGGATCGCATCGGGCGGAGGCGGGTGCTGGCCCGGCTGGCGGCGATCGAGGAAGAGGGTCATCTCGGCGACTGGAAGGCGCTGGGCGACGGGCTGATCGAGCTCAGAGTTCACGCCGGCCCCGGATATCGGCTATACTGCGTCCGGCGCGGCGCGGATCTGATCGTTATCCTTCTGGGGGGCGACAAGGACCATCAGCCGCGTGACATCAGGCGAGCCAAGGCGCTCGCGGAGCAGTTGGACTGACGATGCCCGTGGAAACGACGCCGTTCGATGCCGTCGACTTCCTCCGCGACGACGAGGACATCGCCGGCTACCTCGCCGAAATGCTGGACGCCGACAGCCTTGTCCTGACCGAGCGGGCTGTGCGCGACGTCGAACGCGCCAAGGGGCTGCCGGACGATCCGGCGCTCGATCTCGCCGCCCGGCTGTACCGCGCCGCCCATGCTGTCGGGCTGCGGCTGACCACGGCGCCGCGCGCGGCCTGAGGGCGGGCCCACAGGGGCGGGAACAGGAGGCCGGGCTGGCCGGTTGGGGCGGTGTCACACCCCCAGCCGGAGACTTCCCATGGCCGAGAAGACCCTCGACACCCTGTTCCACGACACCCTCAAGGACATCTATTACGCCGAGCGCAAGATCCTGAAATCCCTGCCGAAGATGCAGCGGGCGGCGCAGTCGCCGGAGCTGAAGGCGGCGTTCGGGAAGCACAGGGACGAGACCGAGGGCCAGATCGAGCGCCTGCAGCAGGTGTTCGAGCTGATCGGCAAGCCCGCGCGCGGCAAGACCTGCGACACCATCGAGGGCATCCTCGCCGAGGGCGAGGAGATCATGGACGAGTACAAGGGGACGGCGGCGCTGGATGCCGGCCTGCTGGCCGCCGCCCAGGCGGTCGAGCACTACGAGATCACCCTCTACGGCACCCTGAAGCGCTGGGCCCAGGTGCTGGGCATGGACGAGGCGGTACGGCTGCTGGACGAGACCCTGCAGCAGGAATCGCAGACCGACGAGGACCTGACCGCCCTCGCCGACGCGGCGGTCAACGCGGAGGCGCTGCGCCCGGCGGCGGAGTAGGCCCTCAGGGCCTGAACGGTCCCGCGCGGCCCAGCGCCGACGGGACCGGCTTGCCCAGCTTGTCGCCGATCCAGCGGCCGGCGGCGATCAGGGCGTCGAGATCGTAGCCGGTCTCCAAGCCGGCGCGGTGCAGCATGTGCACCAGGTCCTCGGTGGCGATGTTGCCGGTCGCGCCGGGGGCGAAGGGGCAGCCGCCGATCCCGCCGACCGAGGCGTCGAGCACATCGACGCCGGCCTCGATCCCGGCGTAGGCGTTGGCGAGGCCCGTGTTGCGCGTGTCGTGGAAGTGCAGGCGCAGCTGCGCCCGCGGGGCGGCGGCGCGGACCGCCTCGACCACCCGCGTGACCGCCCAGGGATCGCCGGCGCCGATGGTGTCGGCCAGACCGATCTCGGCCACCCCGGCGGCGTCGAGGCGGCCGGCGATCCCGGCCACCTGGTCGGCGCTGACCTCGCCATCGAAGGGACAGCCCCAGCAGCAGGACAGGGTGACCGACAGGTCCGGGCCGCCGCCGGCGGCGCGGCGGGCGTCCAGCACGGCCTCGACCATCGCCGCCTGCGCCGCCCGGTCCATGCCCTGGTTCTTCAGGCCGAAGCCGTCGGTGGCGGCGATCGACAGATTGACCTCGTCGACCCCGGCGGCGACCGCGCGCTCATAGCCCTTGAGATTGAGCGCCAGCCCGATGCGGCGCCGGTCGGGCGCAGGCGGCAGGGCGGCCATGACTTCCTCGGCGCCGGCCATCTGCGGCACCAGCCGGGGGTGGACGAAGCTGACCGCCTCGAGGCGGCGGGCCCCGGCGGCCTCGAGCTTCTGCACGAACACCGCGCGGATCGCAGGATCGAGCACGGCGGCCTCGTTCTGCAGCCCGTCGCGCGGGCCGACCTCGACGATCGTGATCCGGCGGCTCACCGGCCGCCCCCCGGCAGCGGGCGCGCCTGTTCCGGGGCGTAGATCGTCAGCTCCACATCATCGCCCTTGGAATAGTTGTGACCGGTGACCACGGCCACGGCGCGCGGCGGCGGGGCCCGGCGGGCGGCGAGGGCGGCGGCGAAGGCGTCGGCGTCGGCGGCCTCGACGATGGCCGGGCGGCCGGCGACGAGGGCCGCAGCGGCGCCCTCGGCGTCGGTCAGCCGGGTGGTGGTGCCGGTCAGGAAGACGAAGCTGGGCTCGTGGAAGGTGGTGATGGCCACCGGGGCGCCGACCCGGCCCTGGCGCGGGTGCAGGCCGGCGTCCATCAGCGCCGCGTCCAGCCGCGGGGCGATGGCCAGGGGGCGCAGCTGACGGATCTCTCCGGCGAGGGCGGCGTGGGCGAGGATGCCGAAGGCCATGGCCGCCAGCAGGCCGCTGGTCGAGGCGCCGTTGAGCAGCAGGAAGCCCCCGACCGCGGCTGCGGCGAGCGAGAAGGCCAGGGTCATGGTGGCCCAGGTCTGGGCCGTCGAGGTGCCGAACTCGGTCAGGCCGTAGACGGCGGCGGCCGAGATCACCAGGGCGGCGAACAGCATCAACCCGGCGCCAAGCCGGCGCGACAGGGTCCCGATCGGCCGGGTCATGGCCGCCGCCGCCAGCAGGGCGATCGCCCCGAAGGTGGGCAGGGTGTAGTGCGGCAGCTTGGTCGGGGTCAGCTCGAAGATGATCCAGGTCGGGATCAGCCAGCACAGGGCGAAGCGCACGCCGGGCTCGGCGCGGCGGGCCCAGCCGGTGGACAGGGCGGCCGGCAGCAGCAGGGTCGCCGGGAACAGCAGCACCGGGGCCAGCAGCAGATAGTAGCCGGGGAAGCCGCCGTGGCTCTCGTCGACGCCGACCACCTTCTGGCCGAGGTCGCCGCCCACGGCCTCGCGCCAGAAGGCGCCGTCGCTGGCGATGGTGATGGCGATGGCCCACGGACCGACCATCAGGGCCAGCAGCGGCAGGCCCCAGCCCCAGCCGAGCCGCGTCAGCCAGCGGGCGTTGCGGTCCCAGACGGTCAGCATGACGAGGGCCGAGATCACCACCATCGGGCCGATCGGGCCCTTGATCAGGATCGACAGGCCCAGCCCGAGCCAGAACAGCAGCTTGTGCAGGCGCGCCGGGGCCCGGCCCTCGCGCGCGGCGAGATACAGGCGCGCCAGCGCCGCCATCGCCAGGGTCACCGACCCCGCCAGCATGGCGTCGGTCTTGGCGATGCCGGCCTCGGTCGAGAGCAGGAAGGTGGCGCCGAGCATGGCTCCGGCGAGGAAGCCGGCCCGCTGGCCGAACAGGGCCCCGCCGGCCCAGGCGCACGCCGCCGCGGCCAGCATGGCCCCGAGCAGGGAGGGGATGCGGTAGGCGCGGATGTCGCGCGCCCCGGCGTCCGACACCAGCGACACCGCGGCGGCCTGCAGCCAGTAGATGCCGACCGGCTTCTTGTAGCGCGGGTCCTCCTGGAAGCGGATGTCGACGAGGTCGCCGGTCTCCAGCATCTGGGCGGTGGCCTGGGCGTAGCGGCTCTCGTCGCGGTCGAGCGGCGGCAGCAACATCAGGCCGGGCAGGGCGGCGATCAGGGCGACGAGGGCGGCGAGCACGGGCCCGCGCCAGTCGGCGATCATGCGGTCGAAATCCGGTCGGATCATGTGGCTTCCTATCACGCGCCCGGCGCGGGCGTCATCGGTCTCGCGCCGACGGCCTGACAGCGGCCCTCCCCCCGGGGCCGGAAAGCGGCTAAGGGGCCGGCATGAGCCAAGCCATGCCGCAGATCTCGGTGGTCGTCCCGGTGCACGACGAGGAGGGGGCCGCCGCCGCCCTGGCGCGGGAGATCGCCGGCGCGCTGCAGGGGCGGGCGTTCGAGATGATCTTCGTCGATGACGCCAGCCGCGACGGCACCCGGGCCGAGCTGGAGGCGGCCCGCGCGGCGCTGCCGCAGCTGCGGGTGCTGGCGCACGGGGCCAACGCCGGCCAGAGCCGGGCGGTGCGCACCGGGGTGCTGGCGGCGCGCGGCGAGATCATCCTGACGCTGGACGGCGACGGGCAAAATCCGCCGGGTGACGGGCCGGCGCTGATCGACCTGCTGCTGGCCTCGCCGGCCGAGGTGGCGCTGGTCGGCGGCCGCCGGGCCAAGCGGCAGGATTCGCAGGCCAAGCTGTGGGCCTCGCGCTGGGCCAACCGCATCCGCAAGCGCCTGCTGGGCGACGACGCCGACGACACCGGCTGCGGGCTCAAGGCCTTCCGCCGCGAGGCCTATCTGCGCCTGCCCTACTTCGATCACATGCACCGCTACCTGCCGGCGCTGATGATTCGCGAGGGCTATCGCAACCTCTATCTCGACGTCAGCCACCGGCCGCGCGGCCAGGGGCGCTCGAAATACACCAACTGGAGCCGACTGAAGGCGTCGATGTCCGACCTGCTGGGCGTGATCTGGCTCAAGTCGCGGGCCCGCCGGCCCGGACAGATCACCGAGCTCTGAGCCCCGGTGCGCCGGCCGCGATGGCGGGCCGGGCCGATCCGCGTTATGCAACAGACGTCCGGCGGGCCCGTGCGCCCCGGTCGCCGAGGAGACATCCCATGCTGGTCGCCGTTCCGCTGCTGCTGATCCCTGTGCTGCTGTACAACGTCGTCGTCCTGTTCAGCCTCGGCGACGGGGCGCGGACCGGAGCGGCCGACCTGATGCTGCGCGAGCCGGTGTTCTCGATCCCGATGGCCTCGGGCGCCGGCTGGGACGTGGGCACGGGCGACCTGATCCTGTTCGTGTCGCTGATCTGCCTGTTCTTCGAGCTGCTGAAGTCGACCTCAAGCCAGAAGGTGGCGATCGTCAATCACGCCCTGTCGATGGTGCTGTTCGTGGTTTGCCTGGTGCAGTTCCTGCTGCTGCGCGGCTTCGCCACCTCCACCTTCTTCCTGGTGACGGTGATGGTCATGCTCGACGTGCTGGCGGGCTTCATCGTCACCATCATCGCGGCGCGGCGCGATCTGGACCTGGGCCAGCAACAGTAGGCCCTGACTTCAGAAAAACCGTCACCCCCGGGCTTGTCCCGGGGGCCCACGGGCGGGTCATGCGCCGTCGCGTGCGGCCTTCACGCGCCGCCAGAGACATCCACCGATCGCGCCTCGCGGCACGATGGACCCCCGGAACAAGCCCGGGGGTGACGATGTTTTGAGAACGGCGACACCCCCCCTGGCGACGCGCGCCTTCAGGCCAGCAGGACGAAGATCATCGCCACCACGGTGACGTCGAGGGCGCGGGCGGCGAAGCTGGCGAAGGCGGCCATGGAAATCTCCGGAACAGGTTCCGGAGCGCCTGCAAGGATGGCGCCAGCCGCGCGTCGCGTCAGATCTCGGTCTTGCCGCGGGTTCCGGCCGGCGGCCGGCGGTCGGCCGGGCCGGCGTACTGGGCGTTGAGATAGGTCGAGCGGGCGGCGTCCAGCACCGGCGGACCGCCGCGCAGGCCCTTGCGGGCGCCGGTCTGGCCCAGCAGCTGGGCGGCGAGGGCCGGATCGGGACCCGGCGCGGGCCTAGACCCGTGATGCGGCGGCGGCGTGGCTGCGGCGGCGTCCGGCGCGGCCTGGGGGTCCGCCGAGACGGCGGGATCGACCGGCACCACGGCGCGGCGGGCGGCGCGGCGGTCGCGCGCGCGCCGGTCGGCTTCACGCCGGTCGTCGACCGGCGGCGTCGGTCCGACCGGGGGCGTGGGACCGACCGGGCGGGTCACTGGCCGGTGTCCCGGCTGAGCCGGTCCAGACGGTCGCGCTTCTCGTCCTTCTGGCGGCGCATCTCGGCAAGGGTCTCGTCGTCGCTGCGCGGCGCGCGCGCGCG
>CAZUXK010000113.1:0-6935 GCA_964624025.1 uncultured Brevundimonas sp. | reverse complement strand
CAAGAAGATGTGGAAGTCGCCGAACGGCACCATCCGCAACATCCTCGGCGGCGTCGTCTTCCGCGAGCCGATCATCTGCAGCAACGTGCCCCGCCTCGTGCCGGGCTGGACCCAGCCGATCATCGTCGGCCGTCACGCCTTCGGCGACCAGTACAAGGCCACCGACTTCCTGTTCCCCGGCAAGGGCACCCTGACCATCAAGTTCGTCGGGGACGACGGCCAGGTGATCGAGCACGAGGTCTACAAGTCGCCGGGCGCCGGCGTGGCCATGGGCATGTACAACCTCGATGACTCGATCATCGAGTTCGCCCGCGCCAGCTTCGCCTACGGCCTGGACCGCAACTACCCGGTCTATCTCTCGACCAAGAACACCATCCTCAAGGCCTATGACGGCCGCTTCAAGGACCTGTTCCAGAAGGTCTTCGACGAGGAGTTCGCGGCCGAGTTCAAGGCCCGCGGCCTGACCTACGAGCACCGCCTGATCGACGACATGGTGGCCGCGGCCATCAAGTGGTCGGGCGGCTTCGTCTGGGCGTGCAAGAACTACGACGGCGACGTGCAGTCCGACGTGGTGGCCCAGGGCTTCGGCTCGCTGGGCCTGATGACCTCGGTGCTGATGACGCCGGACGGCAAGGTGCTGGAGTCGGAAGCCGCCCACGGCACCGTGACCCGCCACTACCGCCAGCATCAGAAGGGCGAGGCCACCTCGACCAACTCGATCGCCTCGATCTACGCCTGGACCCGCGGCTTCAAGCACCGCGGCAAGCTGGACGACAACCAGGCCCTGATCGACTTCGCCGAGACGCTGGAGCGCGTCGTCGTCGAGACCGTCGAGAGCGGCCACATGACCAAGGATCTGGCGCTGCTGGTCGGCGACCAGCAGGGCTGGCTGTCGACCGAGGGCTTCCTCGACAAGGTCGCCGAGAACCTGACGAAGGCGATGGCCTGATCTGGTCGCCTCACGGCGTTACGCGTGACAAGCGGGTCCTTCTGCGGTCAAGCTGGCCGCGGGAGGACCCGTCAATGCGTCTGAAGCCTGGCGTCTTCGCGACCGCCGCCGCCCTCGGGGTGTCGGGCTGCGCCTCGGATCCGGCCTTCTGGGAAGGGGTGGCCATGGGGCTGAACGCCACCGCCGCCCAGCTCGAGGCCGAGACTCGCAACTGCTACTGGGGCCCGCCCCGCGATCAGCCGCTGGGAACGGTGCGCCAGTGGTGCCCGGGCGACTATGGCTACAGCCCGGTCCTGCCGGTCACCTGCCTGCCGCGCGACCGCAACTGCGACGGCTACATCGATCGCCGCCGGGATTACGACCGGGATGACCGCCGCCGGCACCGCGGCAAGGACCGCTACGACTGAGGGCGTTCAGCGCCCCGCCGCCTCCTGGAAGGCGACCCGCGCCGCGCCGCGCAGGGCGGCGTGCTTGTCGGTGATCACCTGGGTCGGGATGGCGGCGACATAGTCCTTGAACCGGCCCTTGCGCTCGAACCGCTGCCGGAACGGGCTGGCCTTGAGGAAGGGCAGGATGCGCGGCGCGATGCCGCCGGCGATATAGACCCCGCCGCGCGCGCCCATGGTCAGGGCGATGTCCCCCGCCACCGCGCCGAGGATGGCGCAGAACCGGGCCAGGGTGGCGCCGCAGGGGCTGTGCGGATCGGCCAGGGCGTCGCGGGTGATCTCCGCCGGGTCGTCGATATGGGTCTCGCGCCCGTCGATCTCGGCCAGGGCGCGGTGCATGTTGAGCAGGCCCGGCCCGCAGATCAGCCGCTCGATCGACACCCGGTCATAGCGCCGACGCAGGATGCGCAGGATTTCGTCCTCGATCGGGTCGCCGGGTGCGAAGCAGGCGTGGCCGCCTTCGGACGGCAGGGCCATCTCGCGACCGTGCACGTCGCGCACGAGGGCGGAGACGCCGAAGCCGGTGCCCGGGCCCAGCACCGCGATGGCCGCGTGCGGATCGCCGGCGTAGGGCCCGCCGAGGCTCTCCAGCTGGTCCGGCGGCACGATCGGCGCGCCCCAGGCGAGGGCCTCGAAGTCGTTGATCAGCCGCACCGGGTTAAGCCCGAGCGTCGCCAGCTCGGTCTCCGAGGTGCGCCAGGGCGAGTTGGTCAGGTCGATCGTGCCGTCCTCGATCGGGCCGGCCACGGCGATGACCCCGCCGCTCGGCTTGACGTCGCAGCCGTCGATGAAGGCGGCCACGCCTTCGCGGAAGGTCGGATAGCGCTCGGCCGGGAAGCTGTCGTGGTGCTCCAGCCAGATCGTGCCCTCGGTGCAGCGGGCGATGGCGAAGCGCGCATTGGTGCCGCCGACGTCGCCGACGAGCAGGCGGAGATCGGTCATGCGTCCACCGTGTGATCCACCACGTTCGGTTCGACGTGGTCATCCTGTCCCTGACCGTAGTCCGCCGTGAAGCAGACGGAGGCCCCTTCCTCGGCCGAGCCGACGGCGGTGCGGAACACCCCGAACAGCTCGCGCCCCAGGCCCCAGGCCTGCACCTTGCCGGGCGTCGCCAGCGGCCGGCTGTCGAAGTCGCCGTCCCGCGGCGTCACGCTGAGCTCGCCGGTCTCGGCGTTGAGCCGGATGAGGTCGCCGTCGCGCACCCGGGCCAGCGGTCCGCCGGCCAGCGCCTCCGGGCTGACGTGGATGGCCGCGGGTGTCTTGCCCGAGGCGCCCGACATCCGGCCGTCGGTGACGAGGGCGACCTTGAAGCCGCGGTCCTGCAGCACCGACAGGCCCGGCGACAGGCTGTGCAGCTCGGGCATGCCGTTGGCCTTCGGCCCCTGGAAGCGCATCACGGCGACGAAGTCGCGCTCCAGCTCCCCGGCCTTGAAGGCCTCGAGGAAGGCTTCCTGGGTCTCGAACACGATGGCCGGGGCCTCGACGATGCGATGCTCGGGCTTGACCGCCGAGACCTTGATGACCGCCCGGCCGAGGTTGCCCTGCACCAGCCGCAGCCCGCCCTCGCGATCGAACGGCTCGCTGGCCGGCCGCAGGATGTCGGGATCCAGCGTCTCGGTGACGCCGTCGACCCAGACCAGCTGGCCGTCCTGCATGGTCGGCTCGCGGAAGTAATGGTGGATGCCGTCGCCGGCGACCGTCCTGACGTCCGAATGGATGTAGCCGGCCAGCGCCAGTTCGCGGGTGACGAAGGCCACGCCGCCGGCGGCCTGGAAGGCGTTCACGTCGGCCGTGCCGTTCGGATAGACGCGCGCCAGCAGCGGCGTGACCGAGCTCAGCTCGTCCATATCGGTCCAGTCGATCAGCACCCCGGCCGAGCGGGCCATGGCCACCAGATGGATGGCGTGGTTGGTCGAGCCGCCGGTGGCCAGCAGGGCCACGATCATGTTGACCACCGCCTTCTCGTCGATGACGTCGGCCATGCGGCCCTCGCCGGCGCGGGCCAGCTCGATGGCGCGGCGGGCCGAGGCGGCGGTCAGGGCCTCGCGCAGCCCGGTCTCCGGATGGACGAAGGCCGTCGAGGGCAGGTGCAGCCCGGCGATCTCCATCATCATCTGGTTGGAGTTGGCGGTGCCGTAGAAGGTGCAGGTGCCCGGCGAGTGGTAGCTGGCGACCTCGCTTTCCAGCAGGGTCTGGCGGTCGACCTTGCCCTGGGCGTACTCGGCGCGGACGCGCGCCTTCTCGGCGTTGGGGATGCCCGAGGGCATCGGCCCGGCCGGAGCGAACACCACCGGCAGGTGGCCGAAGGCCAGGGCCCCCATGAACAGACCCGGCACGATCTTGTCGCACACGCCCAGACAGAGGGCGGCGTCGAAGGCGTCGTGGGTCAGGGCCACGCCGGTCGACATGGCGATGACGTCGCGGCTGAACAGGCTCAGCTCCATGCCCGGCCGGCCCTGGGTGACGCCGTCGCACATGGCCGGCACGCCGCCGGCCACCTGGGCCGTGGCCCCCAGCTCGCGCACGGCGGCGCGGATGATCGGGGGGAAGGCCTCGAACGGTTGATGCGCCGACAGCATGTCATTGTAGGCGGTGACGATGCCGAGGTTTGGCGCCTTGCCGCCCATCATGGTCAGCCGGTCGGCCACGGTCTGGCCGGCGAAGGCGTGGGCCCAGTTGGCGCAGCTGAGCTTGGCGCGGGCCACGCCGGCGTCGCGCGCGGCGTCCATGCGGCGCAGATAGTCCGAGCGGGCGGCGCGGCTGCGCTCGACGATCCGCCGGGTCACCCGGGCGGTGACGGGGTGCATCTCGGTCATCAGGCGGTCTCCGTCCAGATCACGTCCAGGGGCGCGCCCAAGGCGGCGAGGGCGGCCACCGGGGTCGTCGCCGGATCGCCGGCGAGGTCGCGCGTGAACACCTCGCGCTTGCGCGTCCCGGTCAGGGCCAGCACCAGGCGGCCGGCCCCCTTCAGGTAAGGCAGGTTGAGGCTGATGCGTTCCTGCGGCGGCGCGGTCCCGTCGCGACCGGGCGGCACCCCGAGCACGGTCGGCTTCAGCTGCGGGGCCAGCAGGGTCTTGAGCGTCGGGCTGCCGGGGAAGATCGACAGGATGTGGCCGTCCTCGCCCATGCCCAGCAGGGCGGCGTCGATGCGCCCGCCGGCCTGCTGCAGGGCGCGCGCGGCGAGGGCGGCGGCGCGGTCCACGGTCACCGCCGCATGGTGCAGCGGCAGCAGCGTCGCCGCCGCGGCCGGGCCGGTCAGCAGGGTCCGGCGCAGCAGGGCGGCGTTGGAGTCCGGCGAGCTCTCCGGCACATGGCGCTCGTCGACCGGCAGCACGGTGACCCGCGACCAGTCGAGGTCGGCCTGCGCCAGCCGGCGGTAGATCGGCGACGGGGTCGAGCCGCCGGCTCCGGCGAACAGGGCGCGGCCGCGCCCGGCCACGGCGGCGCGCAGGGCGTCCGCCAGCCGGCCGGCGGCCGCCTCCGCCCAGGCGTCGGCCGAGGGGAAGGTCTCGATCTGCGCGAGGGGCTGCTCTGTCATCTGAGGTACGTCACCAGTGCATCCAGCGGTCGAAGGCCAACGCGATCGCGAAGACGACGGCGGCGAGGAGAAAGAACGCGATCATGAAGCCGAGCCCGGAAGGGTCGCGGAGGGATAGCCCCACGCCCGCGAGGCCGCCGAGCGTCATCAGGCCGGAGACGATCATCATCCCCCGGACAAGAAAACTCGTGCATCCGGGAGAGGGGCCCTTGATCCGGAACGCCAGCTTGCTCGGATCGGGCTGTTGAAGCGACCTACCCATCATCGGTGTTCCAGGTGCGGCCATCGCGGGCGAGCAGCTGCTGCGCCGCCTCGGGCCCCCAGGAGCCGGCGCGATAGATGTGCGGCCTGTACTCCGCCTCGGCCCAGGCGCTGGAGACGCCGTCGACCCATTCCCACGCCTTCTCGGCCTCGTCGGCGCGCACGAACAGGGTGGAGTCCCCCGCCATGGCGTCGAGCAGCAGGCGCTCGTAGGCGATGCGGCGGCGCGGCGGCTCGGCGCCCTTGCCGTCCACGCCCCACGACAGGCTCATGCGGATCGGCTGCAGCTGCATGCGCTGGTCCAGGCCCGGCCGCTTGTTCATCACCGTCAGGGAGATGTCTTCTTCGGGCTGCAGCTCGATGACCATGCGGTTGGCCGTGACCTCGCCGCGCTGGTCGAAGATCGAGTGGGGCAGCGGCTTGAACTGGATGACGATCTCGGTGCGCTTCTCCGGCAGGCGCTTGCCGGTGCGCATGTAGAAGGGCACCCCGGCCCAGCGCCAGTTGTCGATGTCGGCGCGCAGGGCGACATAGGTGTCGATGTCCGACGGGGCCCCGCGCTCCTCCTCATAGCCCTTGACCGGCCCGCCCTCGGCCTGGCCGGCGACGTACTGGCCGCGCACGCTGACGTCGCGGACATTGGCGGCGGTGATCGGGCGCAGCGAGCGCAGCACCTTGACCTTCTCGTTGCGCACCGAGTCCGGGTCGAGGTCCGACGGCGGCTCCATCGCCACCAGGCACAGCAGCTGCAGCATGTGGTTCTGCAGCATGTCCCGCAGGGCGCCGTATTCGTCGTAGTAGGGCCAGCGGTCACCGACCCCGACGGTCTCGCCCACGGTGATCTGCACGTGGTCGATCGACAGGTTGTTCCACAGCGGCTCGAAGATGGTGTTGCCGAACCTGAGCGCGATCAGGTTCTGCACCGTCTCCTTGCCGAGGTAATGGTCGATGCGGAACACCTGCCGCTCGTCGAAGGCGTGGGCCACCTCGGCGTCGATCTGGCGGAAGCTGTCGAGGTCGCGGCCGACCGGCTTCTCCAGCACGATCCGGGTCTTCGCCCCGGTCAGGCTGGCGCCCTTCAGCGCCCGCACGATCGGGCCGTACAGCGAGGGCGAGACGGCGAGGAAACAGGTCAGCTCGCGGTCGTCGCCGAGCTTGTCCTGAAGCGCCGCCAGCCCCTCCACCGAGGTGGCGTCGACGGCGACATAGTCGATGCGGGCGGCGACGCGGGCGAAGCTGTCCTCGGACCAGGCCCCGTCGGCGCGCTTGACGATGCTCTCGCGCACCCGGCCGAGATAGGCCTCGCGGCTCTCCTCGCTGCGGGCCGCGGCGATGATCTTCAGCCCTTCGGGCAGCAGGCCGTCATGCTCGAGAAAGTACAGCGAGGGCAGCAGCATGCGGATCGCCAGATCGCCGCCGCCGCCGAAAAGCACCAAGGCCGCCATTCACTTCCCTTCGCCGCTTCGCCGCCGCCTTACCCGCTCCCTTTGGCGGCTTCGGCCCGGCGAGCCAACACGTCCAGCACCTGCTGAAACGACATGTGACGCGCCCTGAGCAGCACGAGCAGATGATAGATCAGGTCGGCGGCCTCGGAAGCAAGCTCCTCGTCCGGGCCGGCGGCTCCCGCCAGCGCCGTCTCGACCCCCTCCTCGCCGACCTTCTGCGCCGCGCGCTTCGGACCCTCGGCCAGCAGGCGGGCGGTCCAGCTGGTCTCCGGCGCGGCGGCGGCCCGTTCCGCAAT
>CAZUXK010000112.1:1092-7028 GCA_964624025.1 uncultured Brevundimonas sp. | reverse complement strand
CCGGCTCCGGCGGCGGCGTCGAGCAGTCGGTGCTGGACGTCGGCCAGCTTGGCCACGTCAGCGGGTTTGGTCGCGCGCAGCACCTCGGGGTTGCGGCGATAGGTGCCGGTGGCGGTGCAGGGGGCGTCCAGCAGCACGGCGTCGAAGGTCCGGGCGTCGTCCCAGTCCTCGGCCGGGACAGCGATGACCTCGGCGGCCAGGCCGGTGCGGGCAAGGTTCTCCGAGAGGCGCTTCAGGCGGGGGGGCGAGCGGTCCAGCGCCGTGACGGCCGCGCCGGCGGCGGCCAGCTGCAGGGTCTTGCCGCCGGGGGCGGCGCACAGGTCGAGCGCGGTCTCGCCGGCCTGCGGGGCCAGCACCCGGGCGGGGATGGCGGCGGCGGCGTCCTGGACCCACCAGTCGCCGGCGGCGAAGCCGGGCCAGCCGGCGACATCGCCCTTGCGGCCGACCCGTACCGTGCCGCCGGGCAGGACCACGCCCTCCATCTCCGTCGCCAGGGCGGCGGCGTCGACGCCGGGTCTGGCCGACAGGTCGGTGGCGGGCTCGATCCGGGTCGCCTCGGCCAGGCCGGCGAAGGCGGCCTCGCCATAGGCCGCCGTCCAGCGGGCGGCGATCCAGTCCGGCAGGTTGCGCCCGGGCGAGGTCTGGCCCGGGCCGTCGCGGCCGACGCCGCGCAGCACGGCGTTGACCAGGGCCTTGTAGGGCCGGGTCTTCGCATCCCGCTCGGCCAGCTTCACCGCGGTGGAGACGGCGGCGAAGTCCGGGGTGTCGAGATAGAGCATCTGCGCCAGGCCGATGCGCAGCAGGGTGCGCACCGCCAGCGGCGGGGCGGTCTTGAGCCGGCGGTCGAGGATCTGGTCCAGCTCCCCCAGCCGCCGCAGGGCGACCATGGCCAGGGCCCGGGCGAAGGCGCGGTCGGCGGGGGACAGGCTCGCGACCTCGCGGAACTTCAGGGCCTCGTCGAGCCCGCCGCGCTTCTCGAGCGCCGCATTGAGCAGCACGCCCGCGGCGATGCGGGCCTCCACGCCGGCGGCCGTGAGTCGTGACTCGTGAGCCGTGACTCGCGCGGCCTCCCGCCTCGCCCCTGCGGGCTTGCTCGCACGCCTGGAGGACGTCACCGGCTTCACCATTCACGACTCACGATTCACGTCTCACGGGCCCACGCCCCATCAGACCGACACCTGCGTCCCGAGCTCGACCACGCGGCCGGGAGGGATGCGGAAGAAGTCGGTGGGGTTGGCCGCATTGCGCATCAGGAAGATGAACAGCCGGTCCTGCCACAGGGGCATGCCCCGGTGCGCCGAGGCCACCACCGAGCGGCGGCCGAGGAAGAAGCTGGTGGCCATGATGTCGAACTTCAGGCCCTGCTTTCGGCACAGGCCCAGCGCCCGCGGCACGTTCGGCGTCTCCATGAAGCCGTAGGAGATGGTCAGGCGCTTGAAGTCCTCGTTGATCGGCTCGATCACCACCCGCTCGCCCTCGCGCACGCGCGGCTGGTCCAGGGTGCGGACCGTCAGGATCACGTTCTTCTCGTGCAGCACCTTGTTGTGCTTGAGGTTGTGCATCAGGGCGACCGGGGCGACCTCCGGGTCCGAGGTCAGGAAGATGGCCGTGCCCGGGGCCCGGTGCGGCGGGCGGGCCCGCAGCATCTCGATCAGGTCGTTGAGCGGCAGGCTGTCCTTGCGCGTCTTGTCGGTGAGGATCTGGGTGCCCCGCACCCAGGTCCACATCAGCAGCAGCAGGCCGAGGCCGAGCACCAGCGGGAACCACGCGCCCTGCGGAATCTTCAGCAGGTTGGAGGTCATGAACACCAGGTCGATGATGACGAACGGCGTCAGGCCGAGGATGGCCAGCGGCAGCTTCCACTTCCAGATGTGGCGGATGACGAACCAGGCCAGCAGGCTGTCGACGAACATGGCCCCGGTCACGGCGATGCCGTAGGCGGCGGCGAGGTTGGACGAGGTCTGGAACATCACCAGGAGGAACAGCACCCCGACCAGCAGGGCGGCATTGACCGAGGGGACATAGATCTGGCCCGCCTGGCTCTCGGAGGTGTTGCGGATGTCGAGCCGCGGCAGCAGGCCCAGCTGCACCGCCTGCTGGGTCACCGAGAAGGCGCCGGTGATCACGGCCTGGGAGGCGATCACCGTGGCCAGGGTGGCGAGGATCAGCACCGGCCAGTAGGCGATCTCGGGGATCATGTACCAGAACGGGTTGAGGCGGGTCTCCGGCTGGTCCAGCACCATGGCGCCCTGGCCGAAGTAGTTCAGCGTCAGGCAGGGCAGGACGATGAACAGCCAGCCGGCGCGGATCGGGGCCTTCCCGAAATGGCCCATGTCGGCATAGAGCGCCTCGGCCCCGGTGACGGCGAGGAAGACGCTGCCGAGGATGACGAAGCCGAGGAAGCCGTTGTCGATCAGGAAGGCCACCCCGTAGACGGGCGACAGGGCCCGCAGGATCGAGATGTCGTCGAAGATGTGATAGAGGCCGAGGCCCGCCAGGGTCAGGAACCACAGGGTGGTCAGGGGGCCGAACAGCCTGGCCATGCTGCCGGTGCCGCGGGCCTGAACGAGGAACAGGGCGATCAGGATGCCCGCCGCGATCGGCAGGATGAAGGGATCGACGGCGGGCCCCACGCCGGGGGCCTTGCCGAGGCCCTCGATGGCCGACAGCACCGACACCGCCGGGGTCAGGATGCCGTCGCCGTAGAACAGGGCGGCGCCGCAGACGCCGAGCAGGAAGATCACCGCCGAGCGGCGCCCGACCGCGTGCTGGGCCAGGGCCATCAGCGCCAGGGTGCCGCCCTCGCCCTTGTTGTCGGCGCGCATCAGGAAGGTGACGTACTTGACGGTCACCACCAGGATCAGGGCCCAGAACACCAGCGACACGACGCCCAGCACCGCCAGTTCCGGATCGCCGCCGGCGCGGGAATGGGCGAGGGCCTCGCGCATGGCGTACAGCGGGCTGGTGCCGATGTCGCCGAAGACGACGCCGATGGCGCCGATCATCAGGGCCCAGAAGCCGCTGCGGCCGTGACCACCGTCGCCGGCGGCGGCGGGGTGGGGATGTTCCGGACCGATCTCGGGCCCGGCCCGCGGATCGGTTGTCGATGAGGCGGCGGCGCTGCTCTGGCCGTCGCGGGGGGGAGCCCCGACCATGCACTTCCTCCGGGCCCGGGGGAGGCGGGGGCCCAAAACAGCGGCGAGCCTTTAGGCGCTTTCCCCGGGCGCTTCAATCGCACCCGCACCGATTCCGTCGCGCCGGATTTGGCGGCGGCGCGCGGGACGCCTATGTTTCCGCCTGCATTATGTCCGACAGCCAGAGATTTCCCGTCGCCGCCCACGCCCTGGCCTATCTGGCCCACAAGGGCGCGTTCGCGCCTGGGGCGGCGGTGCCCAGCGCGGTGCTGGCGGCCTCGGTGCCGACCAATCCGGTGGTGATCCGGCGGGTCACCGCCATGCTGGCCCGCGCCGGCCTGATCGGCACCCGCGCCGGAGCCAGCGGCGGGGCCTGGCTGCTGCGTCCGCCCGAGGCGATCCGGCTCGACGAGGTGCTGCGCGCGGTCAATGGCTGCGCCCACCTGGGTTCGCCCCCGGCCGGCGCCGCCGGCTGCCCGGTCGGCCAGCACATTCCGCGGCAGGTGGCCCGGGCCCTGGTGTCGGCCGACGCCGCCGCGGCCGAGGCCCTGTCGCGCATCAGCGTGGCCGACCTGCTGGCCGAGGATGCCGAGTCCCTCCGCGGCATACCCCTGCCACGACCGCTCCCCGTCGTCGCGTGAGCGCCGCGCCGCGCCGGCTGGCGCTGGTCACCGGCGCCTCGGCCGGGCTCGGGGCCGCCTTCGCCCGGGCCTGCGCCGCGCGCGGCCATGACCTGGTCCTCACCGCCCGTCGGCGCGAGCGGCTGACCGCCCTGGCGGCCGAGCTGGCCAGCCCGGAGATCACCGTCCGTGTGCTGCCGGCCGACCTGTCCGCGCCGGAAGGGGTGGCCACCCTGCTACACGGGCTGGAGGCGCGCGGCCTGTCGCCGGACCTGCTGGTCAACAATGCGGGCTACAGCCGCACCGACGGCTTTCTGGCGTCGCCCTGGGCCGAGCTGGCGGGCGAGCTGGAGGTGCTGATCGAGGCGCCGCTGCGGCTGGCGCACGCCCTTACCCCCGCCATGGTCCGGCGCGGCCACGGCTGCATCCTCAATGTCGCCTCGCTGGCCGGGCTGCTGCCGGCGACCGGCGGCGATACCCTCTACGGCCCGGCGAAGGGCTTCCTGATCCAGCAGAGCCGCGGCCTGCACCTGCAGCTCAAGGGGACCGGGGTGCACGTCACCGCCCTCTGCCCCGGCTACACCCTGACCGAGTTCCACGACGCCAACGGCACCCGGGCGGCGGTCAGCACGGCCTATCCGCGCGCCATGTGGATGTCGGCCGAGGCGGTGGTCGCGGCGGGGCTGGCCGGGGTCGAGGCCAACCGGCCGGTGGTGATCCCGGGGCGGCTCAACCGCCTGATGGCCCTCGCCGCCCGCCTGACCCCGCCGGGGCTGGCGCTGCGGGCGGTCGCCGGCCACGCCCGGCGGCTGGAGGCCTGAGTCTCAGGATCCGGGCGGCGCGGCGACCACATCGACCACGACCGGATAGTGGTCCGAGATCACCTTGCCGCCGATCGTGTCCGTCAGCACGGCGGAACGCACGGGGGTCAGGTCCGGTCCGGTGAAGACGTGGTCGATGGGCGCCTCATCCGGGCCGCGACGGGCGTCGAAGGCGTTGAAGGTGCCCTCCGGCCCGAAGCGGACCGGGGCGGCCTGGCGGGCGTCGCTCAGCCCGGCGGCGATGAGGGTGCGGTAGGGGGCGCTCTCGGGACCGGTGTTGAGATCGCCCATGACGATGCGCCGGGCGGCGCGGCCCGCGTGCTCGAACGCCGGCTGCGCCGCGATCCATTCGGCGCAGCGGGCGCGGGCCTCGACCCCGACATGGTCGAAGTGGGCGTTGCGCACGTCCAGCACCGTCCCGTCGCGGCGGTCGCGCAGGACGATGCGGGTGACGGTGCGCGGCAGGGCGGCGTCCCAGCCGCGGGACGGCCGGTCCGGGGTCGGCGAGCACCACGCCGTCTCGCGCACCAGCACCTCGAAGCGGTCGCGGCGCCAGAACAGGGTCGTGGTCTCGCCGGCGGCGGCCCCGTCGTCGCGGCCGACGCCATAATGGTCGTGACCGGTCCAGGCGGCGGCGAGGGCGTCGACCATGTGCGGCAGGGCCTCCTGCAGGCCGACGATGTCGGCGTCCAGAAAGGCGACCTGGGCCGCCAGGTGCGGGGCGCGCACCGGCCAGGGCGGATCGTCCGACGGGTTGTCGTAGCGGATGTTGTAGCTCACCAGCCGCACCGGGGCCGGCGCGGCCCCTTCGGTCGGGGCCTGCGCGCGGGCGGCGGCCGGCGCGGCCGCAAGGGCCAGGAACGCGGCGACGAGAAGGGCTGAGGACGGGGGCATGGGCGACTCCGAACCGGGATGGCCGGCCCTTACCCGCCGTGTGCGACACTGCGTCGGGGGCGGGCGGGCGCAGGGCGTCCGGCCTGTGTTGCGGGGCGGGGGCACAAGTGCTATCAGGCGCCCGGCTTGCAAGGGCGGGGCCGACAGGCTGCGCCCCCGGCGTGCTTTCTTCAAGCATAATCAAGCCTTTGGCTGGAGCGAGGGGACTCGCCCCCGGCCTTGTCGCAAATGCATCGGCGGAAGGGTTCAGGTGGCGGACGAGTTCAGGACGAGCGAAGTCGGCGAGCGGTACGCCCGCGCGCTGTTCGATCTGGCGCTGGAAACGCGGGCGCTGGAGGCTGTCCGGGCCGACCTGCTGTCGCTGACCACGGCCTACCGCGACAGCGCCGACCTGCGGCGCCTGCTGGCCTCGCCGCTGCTGGCCTCGGCCGACCAGGCCCGTGGCCTGACGGCGCTGGCCGAGGCGG
>CAZUXK010000112.1:0-1082 GCA_964624025.1 uncultured Brevundimonas sp. | reverse complement strand
CGAAGTTCAACGCCACCACCCGCAATTTCCTCGGCCTGATGGCCCAGGGCGGCCGCGCCCGGGACATCCCCGCCGCCATCGCCGCCTTCAACACCCTCTACGCCCGGCACACCGGCGTGGTCGCCGCCGAGGTGGTGTCCGCGGCCCCGCTGGGCGCGGCCCAGCTGAAGGCCGTCAAGGTCGGCCTGCGCGAGGCCCTGGGCAAGGACCCCGAGCTGACCACCCGCGTCGACCCGTCCCTGCTGGGCGGGCTGAAGGTGAAGGTCGGCTCGCGGCTGTTCGACGCCTCGCTGAAGACCCGCCTCGACCAGATGAAGTTCGCCCTCAAGCGGGCCTGACCCGCGCCCGACCCCGACTGCCGCGCGCCCCGGCGGCGCGACCCGAAGACGAAGAAACAGAGAGCCCGACATGGACATCCGCGCCGCTGAAATCTCGGCCATCCTGAAGTCGCAGATCGCCAACTTCGGCGTTGAGGCCGACGTCTCGGACGTCGGCACCGTGCTGTCGGTCGGCGACGGCATCGCCCGCATCCACGGGCTGGACAAGGTCCAGGCCGGCGAGATGATCGAATTCCCCAAGGCCGGGGTGAAGGGCATGGCCCTGAACCTCGAGCGCGACAACGTCGGCGCGGTGATCTTCGGCGCCGACGCCGCCATCGCAGAGGGCGATGAGGTCCGCCGCCTCGGCGAGATCGTGGACGTGCCGGTCGGCAAGGGCCTGCTGGGCCGCGTCGTCAACCCGCTGGGCGAGCCGATCGACGGCAAGGGCCCGATCCAGTTCACCGAGCGTCGCCGCGTGGACGTCAAGGCCCCGGGCATCATCCCCCGCAAGTCGGTGCACGAGCCGATGCAGACCGGCCTGAAGGCGATCGACACCCTGATCCCGATCGGCCGCGGCCAGCGCGAGCTGATCATCGGCGACCGTCAGGTCGGCAAGACCGCCGTGGCCGTCGACGCCATCCTGAACCAGAAGTCGGTCAATGCGACCGGCGACGAGTCGGCCAAGCTGTACTGCATCTACGTCGCCATCGGTCAGAAGGGCTCGACCGTGGCCCAGATCGTCAAGACCCTCGAGGAGTCGGG
>CAZUXK010000111.1:0-7072 GCA_964624025.1 uncultured Brevundimonas sp. | reverse complement strand
TCACCGCCTTCCTCACCGTCCAGGAGGGCTGCGACAAGTTCTGCACCTTCTGCGTCGTGCCCTACACCCGCGGCGCCGAGTGGTCGCGCCCGGTGGCGGCGGTGCTGGCCGAGGCGCGCGACCTCGCCGCGCGCGGCGTGCGCGAGATCACCCTGCTGGGCCAGAACGTCAACGCCTACAACGGCGAGGGCCCGGACGGCCGGCCCTCCAGCCTGGCCCGGCTGGCGACGGCCCTGGCGGAGATCCCCGGTCTCGACCGCATCCGCTACACCACCAGCCACCCCAACGACTTCAGCGACGACCTGGTCGCCGCCCACCGCGACCTGCCGCAGCTGATGCCCTGGCTGCACCTGCCGGTGCAGTCCGGCTCGGACCGCATCCTGCGGCTGATGAATCGCAAGCACGGGCGGCAGGCCTACTTCGACCTGATCGCCCGCATCCGCGAGGCGCGGCCCGACCTGGCCCTGTCCAGCGACTTCATCGTCGGCTTCCCCGGCGAGACCGACCGCGATTTCGAGGACACCCTCGATCTGGTCCGCCGCGTCGGCTACGCCTCGGCCTTCTCCTTCCTCTATTCGCCGCGCCCCGGCACCCCGGCCGCGACCATGGCCGCCCCGGTGCCCGACGAGGTCGCGCGCACCCGGCTGCACGCCCTGCAGGCCTTGCTGACCGAGCAGCAGGTGGCCTTCAACGCCGCCCAGGCCGGCCGGACGCTGCCGGTGCTGTTCGAGAAGCGCGGCCGCCACGGCCGCCAGGCCATCGGCCGCTCCCCCTTCCTGCAGTCGGTCCATGTCGACGACGCCGACCACCTGATCGGGCAGATCGTCGAGGTCGCGATCGTCTCCGGCCAGCAGAACAGCCTGACGGGGCGGCTGATTTCATCCCCGTCATCCCCCGGCTTGACCGGGGGATCGGGCGTCGTGCGCCTCCCGGCCGGAGCGGCAGGGCGCAGCGCCCAGGCCGGCGTCGTCGTGGACAGCGTCGCCCTCGATCCTCGGGTCAAGCCCGAGGATGACGGGATGGAACGGGTGACGCTTGGCGCGTAGCTCTGAATTCGTTCCGCTGGACGACCTCGCCCTGCGCGCCGTGATCGGCCCCGGGAGCCGGCACGTCGCCCTGATCGAGGACGCCTTCAAGGTGCTGATCGAGGCGCCCGGCGGCGGGGTGGCGATCAACGGCTCGGCCCGCGACCGGGCCCAGGCGCGCCGCGTCATCGAGGACCTGGCCGGGCGCGCCGCCGGCGGCGCCGAGCTGGGCGAGGCGGACGTGCGCGCCGCCCTGGCCGCCGCGATCGGCGGCGGCGAGTCCGGGACCCGGGCCGGGGTCGCCCTGCCGGTCGGCCGGCGCGGCCCGATCGCCCCCAAGACCCCCGCCCAGGCCCGCTATCTCGAGGCCCTCGCCGCCTGCGAGCTGACCTTCGGCGTCGGGCCGGCCGGCACCGGCAAGACGTTTCTGGCGGCCGCCTATGGGGCGTCCCTGTTGCGCCGGGGCCAGGTCGATCGGCTGGTCATCACCCGCCCGGCGGTCGAGGCCGGCGAGCGGCTCGGCTTCCTGCCCGGGGACCTGAACGAGAAGGTCGATCCCTACCTCGCCCCCATCTGGGAGGCGCTGAACGACATCCTCGGCCCCGACGACGTGCGCCGCCGCCGCGACAAGGGCGAGATCGAGGCCGCGCCGATCGCCTTCATGCGCGGCCGCACCCTCAGCCACGCCTTCATCATCGCCGACGAGGCCCAGAACCTGACCCGGCTGCAGATGAAGATGGTGCTCACCCGCCTCGGCGAGGGCGCCCGCATGGTGGTCACCGGCGACCCCAGCCAGGTCGACCTCGTCAACGCCCGCGACTCCGGCCTGGCCCATGCCCTCGGCCTGCTGAAGGATGTGAAGGGCGTCGGCATCATGACCTTCGAGGCGCGCGACGTGGTCCGCCACGCCCTCGTCGAGCGCATCGTCCGCGCCTACGACAGCGACGCCGCCCGCGCCCGCGGGGAGGTCCAGCCATGAGCGCCCCCGTCAGCATCGCCGTGGAGATCGAGGACGGAGCCTGGTCCGACGCCCTGCCGGATGTGGAGGCGCGGGTCGAACGGGCGGCGGCCGCGGCCCTGACCGCCGCCGGCGCCGCGGGCGAGGTGGTGGTCCTGCTGACCGACGACGACGCCCAGGCCGACCTCAACGCCCGCTTCCGGCAGCGGGAGGGCTCGACCAATGTCCTGTCCTTCCCCGCCGCCCCGGCCGTGGCCCCGCCGGGCGCGCCCGCCCCGCTCGGCGACCTGTCGCTGGCCTACGGGGTCTGCGCCGCCGAGGCCGGGGCCCAGGGCAAGACCCTCGCCGACCACCTGACCCACCTCGTCGTCCATGGCGTGCTGCACCTGCTGGGCCGCGACCATCTGGAGGAGGCCGAGGCCGAGGCCATGGAGGCCGAGGAGCGGACCATTCTGGCGCGCCTCGGCGTCGCCGACCCCTATGCGGCGGAGCGTGCGGCATGAGCCCCGGACGCCGCTTCCGCGCGCCGGACCGGCACGCCCTCGCCCGCGGCGCCGCGGCGCTGGGCTGCGGGGCCCTGGCCGCCCTCGCCCACCCGCCCTTCAGCGTCCTGCCGGGCCTGCTGGGCTATGCCGCCCTCGTGCTGCTGGCCGACCGCGCGCCCTCCGCCGGCAGCGCCTTCCGCCTCGGCTGGCTGGCCGGATTCGGCTACTTCCTGATCAGCTGCTGGTGGGTGGCCGAGGCCTTCCTCGTCAACCCGGCCCAGGCCTGGATGGCGCCCTTCGCCGCCGCCCTGCTGCCGGCCGGCGTGGCCCTGTTCTGGGCCGCGCCCCTGGCCCTCTACCGCCGCTTCGCCCCGGCGGGCCTTGGCCGGGTGCTGGTCTTCCCGGGCCTGTTCGTCCTGTTCGAGTGGCTGCGCGGTCATGTGCTGACCGGCTTCCCCTGGAATCCCGTCGGGGCGACCTGGGCGGCCGGCTCGCCCATGTCCCAGACCGCCGCCGTGGTCGGGGTCTATGGCCTGTCGCTGGTCACCCTGATCGGCCTGTGCGCCCCGCTGGCGCTGCTGCGGCCGGGGCCGCGCAAGGCCCGCGCCGGCATCGCCCTGGCCGGCGTCGCCCTGCTGGCGGGCCTTTGGCTGGCAGGCGCCTGGCGGCTCAACCACGCCGTGGTCCAGCCCGGCGACACCCTGCTGCGCATCGTCCAGGCCGATGTCCGGCAGGAGACCAAATGGACCCCCGAGGCCTATGAGGGCATCGTCCGCCGCTACATCAACCTGACAGTCCGCCCAGGCACGGCCACCCCGGATGTGGTGATCTGGCCCGAGGGCGCCCTGCCGGCCCTGGCCAATGACGTCTTCGCCCCCGGCGCCCCGGAAGCGGAGGCCATGGCCCGCGCCCTGCAGCCCGGCCAGACCCTGCTGCTCGGCCTCGGCCGCGGCGCGCCCGGCCCCGATGGCCAGATGCGCTATCACAACGCCCTGTTCGCCCTGCAGGACGAGGGCGCGGACGGCCTGCGCATCGCCGCCGTCTACGACAAACACCGGCTGGTGCCGTTCGGCGAGTATCTGCCGCTGGGCGAGCTGATGAGCCGGCTCGGGGTGCGCAGCCTTGTGCATGTGCCCGCCGACTTCACCCCCGGCCCGCAGCCGGCCCCGATCTCGGTCCCCGGCGTCGCCCCGGTGCAGCCGCTGATCTGCTACGAGAGCCTCTATCCCGGCTTCACCCCGGGCGGCGGGGCCCGCCCGGCCTGGATCGTCAATGTCTCCAACGACGCCTGGTTCGGGCGCTCCTCGGGGCCGCTGCAACACCTCAACCTCGCCAGCTTCCGGGCCATCGAGACCGGCCTGCCGATCGTCCGCTCCACGCCCACCGGCGTCTCGGCGGTGATCGACCCCTGGGGCCGGGTCGTGCCCGGGGCCCGGCTCGACTCCGGCGAGAGCGGCGTCATCGACGCCCGCCTGCCCCTGCCGGCGGCGGCCACCCCCTATGGGCGCTTCGGCGACTGGCTGTGGCTGCCCCTGCTGCTGGCGGCCCTGGCTCCGCTGGCGACCGGCGAACCGGGCCGCGCCGGCCTGCAGCGCCTGCGGTCGGTCGCCGCACGGCGCGGTCGCCGCCGCCCGCCAGCGGCCTGACGTCCGCCCCACGCCGGGTAGTATAGGGGATAGCCCGGAGTTGCAGCGCGTCGCGACCTGGGCGTAAGCCGGGTCATGGCCCACCGATAACCGGGGTACCCGGACGACCGTCGCCCCCGCGACGGGGATGAGGGCTCAGGACGCAAGGCCCAGGAGGCACATATGGCGAAATCCGACGACGAAGGCCCTCACCCCGTAGACCGGCACGTGGGCCGTCGCGTCGCGGAGAAACGGATCGCGCTCGGCTACAACCAGACCGACCTCGGCCGGGCCCTCGGCGTGACCTTCCAGCAGGTGCAGAAGTACGAAAAGGGGTCGAACCGCATCTCGGCCTCCAAGCTGTGGCAGGTGGCGCAGTTCTTCCGGGTCGACCCGGGCTATTTCTTCGAGGGTCTGGCCGACACCCGCGCCGGGGTGGCCGAGGGCGAGGGCGAGCCCTTCGCCCACGACTATCCCTCGACGCGCCACACCATCGAGATCGGCCGCCTCGCCCCGCGCCTGTCGACGGCGCGCCAGCGCCTCGTGGCCGACCTGGTGCGCGAGCTGGCCGACGCCCCGGCGTAGGGGCCGGGGCGACGCGCTACCTGAAGCCGTCACCCCCGGGCTTGTCCCGGGGGTGACGGGGTGATGGGGACGGCCTAGCCGCCCCCGCCCCCGCCCGCGCCGAAGGTCGGCGCCCGGGCCTTCTGTTCCGCCCAGTAGGCCGGCCCGTCGTCGGGCTTGAACATGGTGCGCGGCACCCCGTCGGCGTCGACCACGGCGAAGGTGTTGGTCGAGGCCTGGTACAGCAGCACGTCACCGTTGGGCCGCGTCACCCGCTCCACATCCGCCGGCGGGCGGCGGGTGAAGGCCTCCACCTGCGCCAGATAGGCCTCGGGCGTCGCCGCCCCGAAGGCCGCGCCGTTGCGCTCGAACAGCCGGCGGGTCTTCTCGTCCACTGTCTCGCGCCGGTTGGCGGTCAGCAGCGGCGCCGCGGCTTCCGCCGTCGCCGGACCGGCCTGCGCCGCCGCCTCGACCCCGGCCGCGCCCGCCTCGGCCGCCTCGCGCGGCCGGGTCTCCACGGCCGAGGGCGCGGCGTCGCAGCCCGCCACGCCCGCGAGTCCCGCGACACAGGCTGTCGCCGCCAGACGCCTCAAGGTTCCCGTGGTCCACCGCATGGCCGGCCTCCCTCCTCAACCTGCGCGATCCTGCCACACCCTTGATGTTCGCGCAATGTTCCATATCGGCGTTCGTCGAATCGCCTGGCGCTCGACGGCGGGAGCCCGTGCCGCTAGAGCGGAAGCCATGGACATGGGCCTGACCGGACGCCGCCTGCTGCTCGTCATCGGCGGGGGCATCGCCGCCTACAAGACGCTGGAGCTGATCCGCCTGCTGCACCGGGCGGGGGCGGAAACGCGCGTGGTCCTGACCGAGGCCGGGTCGCGCTTCGTCACCCCCCTGTCGCTCGCCGCCCTGACCGGCCACCCGCCCCGCACCGGCCTGTTCGAGGCGGACGAGGAGACGGCCATGGGCCATATCGAGCTGTCGCGCTGGGCGGACCTGGTGGTGGTCGCCCCGGCCACCGCCGGCCTGATCGCCAAGGCGTCCCAGGGCCTCGCCGACGATCTCGCCTCGACCACCCTGATCGCCACCGACAAGCGCGTCCTGATGGCCCCGGCCATGAACGTCCGCATGTGGCTGCACCCGGCGGTGCAGGCCAATGTCGCCCGGCTGGCGGGCTTCCCCGGCCCCGGCGTGGCCTTCGTCGGCCCGGACGAGGGCGACATGGCCTGCGGCGAGTTCGGCCCCGGCCGCATGGCCGAGCCGCCGGCCATCCTCGACGCCATCGCCGCCGAGCTGGCCGGCCCGGCCGCGCGCCCGCTCGCGGGGCGCCGCGCCCTGGTCACCGCCGGCCCGACCTTCGAGCCGATCGACCCGGTGCGCGGCCTGACCAACCGCTCCTCGGGCAAGCAGGGCTACGCCATCGCCGCCGCCCTCGCCCGGCGCGGGGCGGAGGTGACGCTGGTGTCCGGCCCGGTAGCGCTGGACGCCCCGGCCGGCGTGACCCGCGTCTGGGTCGAGACCGCCCTGCAGATGCAGGCCGCCTGCGAGGCCGCCCTGCCCGCCGACCTCGCCGTCATGACCGCCGCCGTGGCCGACTGGCGCCCCGACCAGGTCGCCACCGGCAAGATCAAGAAGGCCCCGGGCGGTCCCCCGTCCCTGGCCCTGACCGAGAACCCGGACATCCTCGCCGGCCTGTCCGCCGCCGGGCCGCGCCGCCCGGCGCTGGTGGTTGGCTTCGCCGCCGAGACCGAGGACCTGATCGGCAACGCCCGGCGCAAGCTCAGCCGCAAGGGCTGCGACTGGATCGTCGCCAATGACGTCAGCGCCGATGTGTTCGGGGCCGACGGCAACGCCGCCACCCTGATCACCGCCGCCGGCGAGGAGAGCTGGCCGCGCCAGTCCAAGACCGCCCTCGCCGGGGCCCTCGCCGACCGCATCGCCCGCCATTTCACCGGAACGCCCGCATGATCGCCGTCCGCCTGCAGCGCCTGCCCCACGGCGCCGACCTGCCCCTGCCGGCCTATGAGACCGCCGGCTCGGCGGGCATGGACCTGCGCGCGGCGGTGCCGGAGGACGCGCCGGTGACGCTGGCGCCCGGGGCCCGGGCCCTGGTGCCGACCGGGCTGAAGATCGCCCTGCCCCCCGGCCACGAGGCCCAGGTGCGGCCGCGCTCGGGCCTGGCCCTCAAGCACGGCGTGACCTGCCTCAACAGCCCCGGCACCATCGACGCCGACTATCGCGGCGAGGTGGGGGTGATCCTGATCAACCATGGATCGGACCCGTTCGTGGTCCGCCGCGGCGAGCGCATCGCCCAGATGGTCGTGGCCCCGGTGCTGCAGGTCGCCCTGGTCGAGGCCGAGGCGCTGGACGAAACCGCCCGCGGCGCCGGCGGCTTCGGCTCGACGGGGCGCTGAG
>CAZUXK010000110.1:0-7267 GCA_964624025.1 uncultured Brevundimonas sp. | reverse complement strand
TTGGCGCCCTCGGCCCGGGCGATCGCCGCCTGCTTCTCGCCGTCCGCCTCGGTGATGACCGCGCGCCGCTCGCGCTCGGCCTTCATCTGCCGGGCCATGGCGTTGGTGATGTCGACCGGCGGGGTCAGGTCCTTGATCTCGATGCGGTTGACCTTGACGCCCCACGGCTCGGTCGCGGCGTCGATGACATGCAGCAGGCGGGTATTGATGCTGTCGCGCTGGCTCAGCACCTCGTCGAGCTCCATCGAGCCGACCACGGTCCGCAGGTTGGTCATGCACAGCTGCGAGATGGCGTAGGGCAGGTCGTCGACGCGATAGGCGGCCTTGGCGGCGTCCATCACCTGGATGAAGACGATGCCGTCGACCTTCACCATGGCGTTGTCCTTGGTAATGACCTCCTGGGTCGGGACGTCGAGCACCTGCTCCATCATGTTCATGCGCCGGCCGACGCGCTCGACGAACGGCGTGAGCATGTGGATGCCCGGGTTGAGGGTCTTGGTGTACTTGCCGAACCGCTCGACCGTGAACTCACGGCCCTGGGGCACGATCTTCACCACGCTGAACAGCAGGATGAAGGCGAGGATGACCAGTGCGATCGCGAAAACGCTGAAGAAGTCCATCTGCATCTCCCTGTTGTGCGAGATGCTAGGGCCGCACGGCTCTGCTCGCCAGCAAAACCGGACGCCGTCTCATGAACTCGTCGTCATCTTCACAGCGGCGCGAATGATGCGCCGCGTTTCATCCCAGCCGATCAGCTCATCAATCATTGATAGCGGATGGAAGGCGGCGGCCGCCGCGTCGTCCCCCGCCACGGGCTCGCCCGAGCGCCAGCGGGCCGCGAAGTCGATCAGGACATAGTGCCGGCCGCCCTCGGGAAACAGGCCGTCGACGACATCGATCAGCCCCAGCAACTCCGCCTCGACCCCAGTCTCCTCGCGAAGTTCGCGCAGGGCGGCGGCGCGCACGGTCTCCCCCGGCTCGATGCGTCCGCCGGGCAGGCTCCACTCCCCGATCCGCGGCGGTCGCCCGCGGCGGATCAGCAGCACCTCGTCGCCGCGCAGGCAGACGACGCCGACGGCGGGCACGGGCGTCCGGTTCGACATGGTCACATCAGTTGGTCCATCTGCACCCCACATGCTACATTTCGGGCATGTCCACGACGATGAACATCGCCGAAGCCAAGGCGCATCTGTCCGAACTCGTCGCCCGCGCCGAGGCCGGCGAGGAGGTCCTGATCGCGCGGAACGGCAAGCCGGCCGTGAGGATCACGCCCATCGAGCCGCCGCGGAAGGCGCCCCGGCGATTGGGCGCGTGGGAACATCTGAATCTCGACATCCCCGACAGTGTGTTCTTCGACCCGGACCCGGAACTGGAACAGGCGGTTGAGGCCAGCCGCATCTTCCCCGACGAACCGTGAGGCTCCTGCTCGACACGCACGTCTTTGTCTGGGCCATGGGCCAAGTGTCGAAGCTGCCGGCGCCGGTCGCCGAGGCGATTCGCAACCCGGACAACGAGGTGTTCCTCAGCGCCGCATCGGTCTACGAGATCGAGTACAAAAGGGAGCGCGATGCGTTCCTGAGGCGATTACCTGTTGATCTTCTGCCCGCCGCCGAGGCTCTTCCGGCGGCCTGGCTGCCCATCAACCCACACCATGCGGCCAGCGCCGCTCGGCTGGATCGAGACCATAAAGACCCGTGGGACAGGTTGATCGTTGCGCAGGCGATGGTCGAGGGCCTCGTGCTGGTGTCTGCTGACGCAACGCTGAAGAAATTCGGATCGGAGATCCTTTGGTGACCGCGCCCTCCCCCGCCGCCGTCGACGCCCTCGCCGCCGCCCTGCCGTCCGGCAGCTGGACCCGCGACCCGTTCGAGATCGCCCCCTCGCTGAAGGAGTGGCGCAACCGCTGGACCGGGGAGACGCCGCTGCTGCTCCTGCCGCGCTCGACCGAAGAGACCGCGCAGATGGTGGACCTGTGCGGCGAGCTGGGCGTGGCCCTGACGCCCCAGGGCGGCAACACCGGCCTCGTCGGCGGCCAGATCCCGCATGGCGAGGTGCTGATCTCGACGCGGCGGATGCGCGCCGTCCGCGACGTGGCCCCGCTAGACGACGCCATGGTCGTCGAGGCCGGCGTGACCCTGCTGGAGGCGCAGCAGGCCGCCGCCGCCGCCGACAGGCTGTTCCCCCTCAGCCTCGCCGCCGAGGGCACGGCCACCATCGGCGGGGTGATCTCGACCAACGCCGGGGGCACCGCCGTGCTGCGCTACGGCATGATGCGCGACCTGGTGCTGGGGCTGGAGGCGGTCCTGCCCAACGGCAAGATCTTCCACGGCCTGAAGCGGCTCCGGAAGGACAACACCGGCTACGATCTGAAGCAGCTGCTGATCGGGGCCGAGGGCACCCTGGGCATCGTCACCGCCGCCAGCCTGAAGCTGTTCCCGGTGATGCGCTCGCGCGCCACCGCCATGGTCGGGCTGGAGACGCCCCACGCCGCCATCGAGCTGCTGGCCCGGGCCAAGGCCGAGACCGGCGGCGGGGTCGAGGCCTTCGAGCTGATGAAGCGGCTCGGCATGCAGTTCGTGCTGCGCCACATCCCCGACACGCGCGAGCCGCTGGACAGCACGCCGCCCTGGTATGTGCTGATCGAACTGGTCTCGGGCGAGCCCGGCGCGGCCGAGGCGGCGCTGGAGCGGCTGCTGTCCGACGCCTTCGAGGCCGGTCTGATCATCGACGCCGCCATCGCCCAGAACGCCGCCCAGCGCGCCGACTTCTGGAAGGTGCGCGAGGAGCAGTCGGCGGCCCAGAAGCCCGAGGGCGGCGGCTGGAAGCACGACGTCTCGGTGCCGGTCAGCCGCATCGCCGACTTCCTCGACGAGGCCACCGCCGCAGTCGAGCGATTCGCCCCCGGGGCCCGGGTCTCGGCCTTCGGCCACGTCGGCGACGGCAACATGCACTACGATATCCTGTGCCCGCCGGGCGGCGACCTGCAGGCCTTCCTTGGCCAGTGGATGGAGGGCTCGCGCGTGGTCCACGACGTGGTGGCGACCTATGACGGCTCGATCTCGGCCGAGCATGGCCTCGGGCGGCTCAAGACCGACGAGGCGCGGCGCTACAAGACGCCGGTGGAGATCGCCGCCATGCAGGCCATCCGCGCCGCGCTGGACCCGCAGCGGATCATGAACCCGGCGGTGCTGTTCTAGGCGGGGCGCGGTACGCCGCGTTTGCATCGGCGGGGCGAGACGCTATCTCCCCCGCCATGCTGATCGTCCTGTCCCCCGCAAAGCGCCTCGACTTTGACCCGCCGGGCGTCCCGCTGCCGCGCACCACGCCGCGCTTCGCCGGAGACATCGCGACCCTGGCCGAGACCACGCGCAAGCTGAGCCGCGCGGACCTGCGCCGGCTGATGTCGATCTCGGAGAAGCTGGCGGACCTCAACCGCGAGCGCTTCCAGGCCTTTGACCCGGACGTGGCCGCCGGGACGACCCCGGCGGTGCTGGCCTTCGCCGGCGATGTCTATGAGGGGCTGCGCGCGCGCGATCTCGATGCGGCGGCGCTGGGCTGGGCCCAGGACCGGCTGCGCATTCTGTCGGGCCTGTATGGCCTGCTGCGGCCGCTCGACGTGATCCAGCCCTACCGTCTGGAGATGGGCACCCGGCTGAAGACGAAGCGCGGGGCCAGCCTCTACGACTACTGGGGCGACCGCATCTCGACCCAGCTGAACGCCGATGCCGAGGGCCATGCCGACCCGACCCTGGTGAACCTGGCCAGCCAGGAGTACTTCGGGGCGGTCGACGCCAGGGCGCTGAAGCTGCCGGTCGTCACGCCGCAGTTCCGCGAGGCGAAGGACGGCGAGAGCCGCATCATCTCCTTCTTCGCCAAGAAGGCGCGCGGGGCCATGGCGCGGTTCATCATCGACGAGCGGATCGAGCGCGCCGTCGACCTGAAGGCCTTCGACCGCGACGGCTACCGCTTCGACGCGGCCGCCTCGACCGAGACCGACTGGATATTCATCAGGTCGGGAAATACTTGAGCCCGATGGTGGCCAGCGTCATGATCAGCCGCTAGCCTGTCGTCCACAGCAGAAGTCCGGATAGCCCATGTTCCCCTGGTCCAGGCGCAGCGACGCCGCCCCCCAAGCCGACTCCGCCCCGCGCGCCCCCGGCGACCTGCGGGGACAGGTGTGCGTCGTGTCCGGCTCCACCTCCGGCATCGGCCTGGCGCTGGCCCGCGCCGCCGCCAGCCACGGGGCCGATGTCGTGCTCAACGGGCTGGGCGATCCCGCCGAGATCGAGCGCACCCGGGCCGAGCTGGAGGCCTCCTGCGGCGTCCGCGTGCGCTACCACGCCGCCGACATGGCCCGCGGCGACGAGGTGGCCGACATGGTCGCCTTTGCGCGGCACCAGCTCGGGCGGCTGGACATCCTCGTCAACAACGCCGGCATCCAGCACGTCGAGGCGGTCGAGACCTTCCCGTCCGACAAGTGGGAGAAGATCCTCGCCATCAACCTGTCGTCGGTGTTCTACGCCACGCGGGCCGCGATCCCGATCATGAAGGCGCAAGGCCGCGGCCGCATCATCAACGTCGCCTCGGCCCACGGCCTGGTCGCCAGCCCGTTCAAGTCGGCCTATGTCGCCGCCAAGCACGGGGTGCTGGGCTTCACCAAGACGGTGGCGCTGGAGGTCGCGCGCGACAACATCACCTGCAACGCCATCTGCCCCGGCTATGTCGAGACGCCGCTGGTGAAGCAGCAGATCGCCGACCAGGCCCGGACCCGCGGCATCAGCAAGGACAAGGTGGTCGAGGACGTCATGCTGGCGGCCCAGCCGACCAAGAAGTTCGTCACCACCGAGGAGCTGGCCGGCCTGTTCCTCTATCTGGTGTCGGACCTCGGCGCCTCGGCCAACGGCGCAAGCTTCTCGATCGACGGCGGCTGGACCGCCCAGTAGGCGGAGACGGGAGGGGGCGTGCGGAACCCGTTCAGACGCCCCGACGCGCGGACCCGCGCCCCGGTCTGCCTCGCGCTGCAGGGCGGCGGGGCCCACGGCGCCTTCCAGTGGGGCGTGCTGGACCGGCTGCTGGAAGCCGATGTGCTCGACATCCGGGCCGTGACCGCCAGCTCCGCCGGCGCCATGAACGGCGCGGCCCTGATCTCCGGTCTCGCCGCCAATGGCCCGGAGGGCGGGCGCGCCGCCCTCGACAAGCTGTGGCGCGAGATCAACCAGTCTGGCGGCCGCAATGTCTTCGGCGACTCCAACATCTGGTCCACGGCCTTCGGCGGCGGGTGGCTGAAGGACAGTCCGCTGTGGCGCGCCGGCGAGACCCTGGCCCTGTCGCTCAGCCCCTATGAGTTCAATCCGTTCAACCTGAACCCGCTGGACCGGGCCCTGAAGGCGGCGATCGACTTCGAGGCGGTGCGGACCTCGCCGGTCCGGCTGTTCGTGGCGGCCACGGCGGTGCAACGGGCCAGGTCGCGCATCTTCACCAATGCCGAGATCAGCGACCGGGTGCTGCTGGCCTCGGCCTGCCTGCCGCACCTGTTCCAGGCCGTGGAGATCGACGGCGAGGACTACTGGGACGGCGGCTACCTGGCCAATCCGCCCCTGTGGCCCCTGTTCAGCGGGGATCTGCCGAAGGACATCCTGCTGCTGCCGCTCAACCCGTTCCGGCGGGATGAGACGCCGAAGAAGGCCGGGGAGATCGTCGATCGCCTGAACGAGATCGCCTTCAACGCGCCCCTGACCGCCGAGCTGCGCGCCATCGCCTTTGTGCAGAAGCTGCTGGACGAGGGGCTGCTGAACGAAACCGCCCGCGGCCGCTACCGGCGGGTGCTGATGCACGCCATCGAGGCCGACGCCTACCTCGGCCAGTTCACGCTCAGCTCGAAGTTCGACACCGAGTGGACCTTCCTGCAGACCCTGAAGGCGCGCGGGCGCGAGGCGGCCGACGCCTGGCTGGAGACCTGCCTGCCGGCCGTGGGCCAGCGCTCCAGCGTCGACCTGAAGGCCCGCTTCCTCTGAGCGTCAGCAGAGGCCGGCGTCCTCGGCCAGCCCCAGCATCAGGTTGAGGTTCTGCACCGCCGCGCCCGAGGCGCCCTTGCCGAGGTTGTCGAGCAGGGCCACGAGCCGGACCTGGGCCCCGCCGCGGTCGCCGAACACATGCAGCCGCAGCCGGTTGGTCCCGTTCAGCCCCTCCGGCGTCACCCCGGCCATGGCCTCACTGGTCTCCAGATCGACCACCTCGACAAAGCGGGCTCTGGCATAGGCCTCGCTCAGGGCGCCGTGCACGACCTCGATGGAAGGCGAGCCCGGCAGGGCCGACAGATGCAGCGGGACCTCGACCAGCATGCCCTGGCGGTACGCCCCGACCGCCGGGGCGAACAGCATCGGCGTCTCCAGCCCGGCGTGCTTCGTCATCTCCGGCACATGCTTGTGCGTCAGGGACAGGCCATAGGCGCGGTACGGCGGCGCGCCGGCGGCTTCCTCGAACTCGGCGATCATCGCCTTGCCGCCGCCGGAATAGCCGGACACCGCGTTGACGGTCAGGGCCTGATCCTTCGGCACGATCCCGGCGCGCACCAGCGGCGCGACCAGCGCCAGAAAGCCGGTCGGGTAGCAGCCCGGGTTCGACACCCTCCGCGCGCCGATGATCTCGCCGCGCTGATGCGGGGCCAGCTCGGGGAAGCCATAGGTCCAGCCCGAGGCCACGCGGTAGGCCGTGGAGGCGTCGATCACCTTGACCTCGGGGTTGTCGATCAGCCCGACCGCCTCCCTCGCCGCCTCGTCCGGCAGGCACAGGATCACCAGATCGGCGCTGTTCAGCGCCTCGCGCCGCGCCTCCAGGTCACGCCGCCGCTCGCCCAGCAGGATCAGCTCCAGATCGCGCCGCCCCTCCAGCCGCCGCAGCACGTCCAGCCCCGTGGTCCCGGCCTCGCCGTCGATAAAGATGGTGTGGGTCATGCTCATGATCTCCTCCCTCTCCCGGCGGGAGAGGGCTTGAGCGCCCGAGAGCCCGCAAGGGCGATCGGACTTGCGCGAAAGGGTGAGGGGATGAGGTCTATCCGGGCTCGCCGTAACCCCTCACCCTTTCGCCTTGCCAGTCGCTTCGCTCCTGGAGGCTCAAGCCCTCTCCCAAAGGGAGAGGGACCCCAGAAAAAAGGGCGCTCCGGGTCTCCCCGAAGCGCCCCCAAATCCAAACCGTGCGAGACGGCTTAGCGCTTCGAGAACTGGAAGCTGCGGCGGGCCTTGGCGCGGCCGTACTTCTTGCGCTCGAC
>CAZUXK010000109.1:0-7459 GCA_964624025.1 uncultured Brevundimonas sp. | reverse complement strand
CACCCTGTCCGCCACCCCCGCAGCTCGCCCATCGAACGGCAGCGACACGCCGGCCGCGCGCGGTTCCGCGCTTCACCCACCCCACAAATGCAAAAGGGGCGCGCCCTGTGACGCGCCCCCGACGGTTTCCGGTCCGCTGCGACCTCAGTCGTTGCGGGTCTTGATCCAGGAGTAGAGCATCGAGCCGCCGAGCAGCAGCAGGGTGGCGACCAGCGACCACTGCGGCTCGAGGTAGGGCGCCAGCGGCGTACCGGTCAGGTCCTTGGCCGCCTTGTAAAGGCCGAAGTTCCAGATGATCTTCACGCCGATCAGCACCAGCACCAGCGACAGGCCGTACTTCAGGTATTTGAAGCGCACGACCGCCTCGGCCAGCATGAAGTACATCGAGCGCAGGCCGAGAATGGCGAAGATGTTCGAGGTGTAGACGATGAACGGGTCCTTGGTCACCGCGAAGACCGCCGGCACCGAGTCCACCGCAAAGATGATGTCGACGACCTCGACCATGATCAGGCACAAGAACAGTGGGGTGGCGAACAGCACCAGCCGGCCGCTGCCCTTGGGATCCGGCCGCTTCACGAAGAAGTTGTGATTCTCGATCGTCTCGGTGACGCGGATGCGCTTCTTCAGGAACTTGAGGACACGGTTCTCGGCCAGATCCATCTCGTGATCGCTGCCGAAAATCATCTTCCAGCCGGTGAAGATCAGGAACGCGGCGAAGATGAAGAGCACCCAGGTGAACTGGTTCACCACGGCGGCGCCCAGCGAAATGAAGATCGCCCGGAACACAATGGCCCCGATGATACCCCAGAACAGCACCCGGTGCTGATACTCGCGCGGCACAGCGAAGAAGGTGAAGATCATGCCGATGACAAATATGTTGTCAAAGGCAAGAGCCGTCTCGAGCAGGTATCCAGTGAAATACTGAAGCACCGCCTGCTGGTTCAGGTTCTCCGGATTTACATAGTATGCCGGATCCGGCTCATAAACGAAGTAGACATAAGCCCCGAAGGCGATAGCAAGCGAAGCGAAAGAGCCCCACATCGCCGCGGACTTCTTGGCGGAAACGACGCCATCCTTGTTGTTGACGACCCCAAGGTCGATCCAGAGCAGGAAGCCGATGAAGGCCAGAAAGGCCATCCACAGCCAGACCGGCTGGCCGACGTAGGTCGCCGACAGAAACGGAAGGGATTCCAGCATCCCGCACCCTCAATTGTGAAAACGCACGCGATCTCGACGCCCCATCCGGGCCGCACCCGTGAAGCGGGCCCGCATGAACCCCGCTACCTCCGCCGTCAAGAGCGCCGGCGCCAGGTCGCCCCGTCCGGGCCGTCCATGACCACCACGTCCAGCGCATTGAGCCGGTCGCGGATGCGGTCGGCGGCCGGCCAGTCCCTGGCCGCGCGCGCCGCCTGACGCTCGGCCAGCAGGGCCTCGACCTCGGCCTTCAGCCCGGCATCGGCCCAGCCGAACCAGGCGTCGGGATCGCTCTGCAGCACGCCCAGCAGGTCAGCGGCCACCTTGAGTTCGCCCTTGGCCCGCGCCACAACGCCGTGATCGCCGGCGGTCATGCCGCGCTCGATCTCGCTCGAGAGGGCGAACAGGGTCGCCATGGCGCCGGGCGTGTTCAGGTCGTCATGGAGGGCCTTGAGGAACTCCGCCGGCGGCTCGTCGGTCGAGGCAGGGACCGCGGCGGCCCGATGCAGGGCGCCATAGAGCCGGTCGAGGTTCTTGCGGCTCTGTTCCAGCAGGCCCGGGTTCCAGTCCAGCGGCTGGCGGTAGTGGGCGCTGAGAAGGGCCCACCGCACGACCTCCCCCGGCATCGACTGGACGAGGTCATGCAGCAGCAGGACGTTGCCGATCGACTTGGACATCTTCTCCGCGTCGACGGTCAGGAAGCCGTTGTGCATCCAGTAGCGGGCATAGGCCTCCGGGGCGTCGTGGCCGTGGGCGCAGACCCCTTGCGCGATCTCGTTCTCATGGTGAGGGAACACCAGGTCGATGCCGCCGCCGTGGATGTCGATCGGCAGGCCCAGCTGGGCCTCGATCATCGCCGAGCACTCGATATGCCAGCCGGGACGGCCGGCGCCCCAGGGGCTGTCCCAGGACGGCTCGTCGACCTTGGACGGCTTCCACAGCACGAAGTCGTGGGGATTGCGCTTGTAGGGCGCGACCTCGACCCGGGCCCCGGCGATCATGTCCTCGAGATTGCGGCCGGACAGGGCGCCGTAGGCCGGATAGGCGGACACATCGAACAGCACATGGCCCTCGGCGGCATAGGCCGCGCCCGCGTCCACGAGGGCCTGGATCTGGGCGAGGATGGCCGGGATATGATCGGTGACGTGCGGGGCCAGGTCGGGGGGCGCGACATTCAGCTGCGCCATGTCGGCCAGATAGGCGGCCTCGTAGCGGGCCGTGACCTCGCCGATCGGCACGCCCTCGCGGGCGGCCTTGGCGTTGATCTTGTCGTCCACGTCGGTGACGTTGCGGGCATAGACGACTGCAGAAGCGCCGTAGGTCCGGCGCAGCAGCCGCACCAGCACGTCGAAAACGACCGGCGGACGGGCGTTTCCGATGTGGGCGTAGTCATAAACGGTAGGCCCGCAGACGTAGAGCGTCACCCGGTTCGGATCGCGCGGCGTGAAGGCGCGCTTCTCGCGGCTGAGGGTGTCGTGAAGATACAGCGTCATTTCGCGCAGGCACCGGGTGTTGCGGGGAAGGAGGTCCGGCCCATATAGCGATGTCGTCGCCCGGGCCCAAACGTCCGGACGCCGACACTGAAAGGGAGCGCGGCGCGCGTCCATCCGGAACCCTCGTTCCGGCGCTACTTCGCCGCTGATGTCATGATATGGATGCCCAGGTGAGCCAGCCCACCCTCGTCGCCGCGCGCGACGCAAAACGCCCGTCGCGTGAGGAGGCCCTTGCGGCCGTTCGCACCCTGATCGCCTGGGCCGGGGACGACCCCGAGCGCGAAGGCCTGAAAGACACCCCCAAGCGCGTCGTCGACGCCTACGGCGAATGGTTCGACGGCTACACGGCCGACGCCGGCAAGGAACTGTCGCGCATCTTCGAGGATGTGCAGGGCTACGACGACATCGTGCTGTTGCGCGACATCGAGGTGGAGAGCCACTGCGAGCACCACATGGCCCCGTTCCTCGGCAAGGCCTATGTCGCCTACCTGCCCAAGGACAAGGTGGTCGGCATCTCCAAGATCGCCCGCGTTGTCGAAATCTTCTCGCGCCGCCTGCAGACCCAGGAGACCCTGACTCAGGAGATCGTCAACGCCATCGAGATGCACCTCGACCCGCGCGGCGTGGCCGTGATGATCGACGCCGAGCACCAGTGCATGACCACCCGCGGCGTGCACCACCGTCACGTCTCGACCATCACCACCCGCTTCACCGGGGCGTTCAAGGACGATCCGGCGCTGGCCGAACGCTTCGTCAAGCTGGCCAAGGGCTGAGGTCATTCGCCTCTCCGGAGAAATCCGGAGAGGCGACGGCTGTTCGGGGGCGCTGGGCGCTTTACAAGCGACGCGCGTCCCGCCAAAGGACGATGGAAACGCCCGGAGCGGTCCGGGCTGAACGGAGAGTGCGAATGGGCGCCAAGCTTTCGGGACCGGCCGGCCAGGGCGGCAAGACGGTCGAACAAAACTCCGACATCAACGTGACGCCGTTCGTCGACATCATGCTGGTGCTGCTGATCATCTTCATGGTGGCGGCGCCGCTTGCGACCGTGTCGATCCGCCTGGACCTGCCTCCGGCTACGCCGCCGGCCCCGGACCAGGAACAGGAAGAGCCCGTCTACATCACCATCCAGGAAGGCGGCGCGCTGTACATCGCCGACCAGGAGACCTCGCTGGGCACCCTGCCCGCGGACGTCTGTGCGGCCCTCGGCGGCGGCGCCTGCCAGGAAGAGCGCGTGTTCGTCCGCGCGCAGGCCGAAGTCCGCTACGAGCAGTTCATGGAAGTGATGAACACCCTGCAGGAGAACGGCTTCCTCAAGGTGGGCCTGCTCAACGAAGACATCACCTGAGCCTTTCGCCAGGTTTGACAATCAGGGCCGCTCCGCAAGGGGCGGCCTTTTTCGTTGGAGGGCTGGCCGCCCCGGCTTGACGCCCGGCCACGTGCGTTTCTAATCAAGACGCACAAGGCGGGCGGATCATGACCTCAGTCCAGAGCGACGATATCAGCTTCTCCTCGGCCGACGGCTACAGGCTGGCCGGCCGGGTCTTTCGCGGACCACAGCCGCGGCGCGGTGTGCTGGTCAGTTCCGGCACAGGTTTTCCGCAGGGGTTCTACGACCGCTTCGCCCGCCATCTCGCCGCTGAAGGCGCGGTCGTCATGACTTATGACTTCCGGGGCATCGGGGCGTCGCGGCCGAAGGACCTGGCGGCCATGGTCATGGACTATGCCGACTGGGGCCGGCTCGACATGCCAGCCGCGCTGGAAGCCCTGGCGGCGGAGGCTCCCGGCCTGCCCCTCGCCCATGTCGGCCACAGCGTCGGAGGCCACTTCGCCGGCTTCATGCCGAATCACACGCGCATCGAACGGCACGCCTTCGTCGCGGTGGGCTCCGGCTACTGGGGCCACCATCACCGGGCCTATAACCCGCTCGAGCTGTTCTTCTGGTTCGGCTACGGGCCGTGGAGCCTCGCACGCCATGGCTATGTGAAAGGCGGGAACCTTTGGCGCGGGGCCGACCTGCCTCGCGGCGTGTTCGAAACCTGGCGGCGCTGGTGCCTCAACCCGCGCTACTTCGCCGACGAGCTGGCCGGATCGCTGCAGCCTCATGCCTTTGGCGCGGTCAGCGCCCCGATCCGCTCCTGGATCTTTCCGGACGATCCAATCGCCACACCGCGCACCGGAGCGGACATGCTGGCGCTGTATCCGGCCGCGCCTTCAAGTCTCGTCGTGCGCGCACCCGCGGACTTCGGCGTCGGGCGAATCGGGCACGAAGGCGCTTTCCGACGAGGGCTCGAGCCCCTGTGGGGCGAGATCTGGGCCTGGCTGGACAGTTGAGCCCCGGCGAGCCGGTCCCATATAGGGCGTCCAGTTCGTGAAGGAGGCGCCGATGCCCAATCCGACCGCGACCGCCGACGCCGCCGGCGTTCAGATCCCCCTGCTGGGCTTCGGCACCTGGCAGCTTGAGCCGGATGACGCCCGCCGCATGGTCCGCACGGCGCTGGAGATCGGCTACCGGCACATCGATACGGCCTGGATCTACAAGAACGAGACGGCCGTCGGCGAGGGCATCCGCGAGTCCGGCGTGCCGCGCGACGAGATCTTCCTGACGACCAAGATCTGGGTGGCGCACTTCGCCGACGGCGATCTGCAACGGCAGGCGCAGGAGTCGGCCGAGAGCCTCGGGACGGTCCCCGACCTGCTGCTGCTGCACTGGCCGAAGCGCACGCCGGCCATGGACGAGACGGTGCGGGCCCTGAACGATTCACGGGCGCGCGGGCTGACCAGGCACATCGGCCTGTCCAACTTCCCCTCGGCCGCCTTCGAGGAGGCGCAGGGCTATTCCGACGCGCCGCTGATCACCAACCAGGTCGAGCACCACCCCTATCTGTCCAACCAGCCGCTGATCGACATGGCCAGGATGCTGGGTTCCACCCTGACCGCCTGGTCGCCTCTGGCCCAGGGCAAGGTGGCTGACGAGGCTATTCTGGTCGAGGTCGGCAAGACGCACGGCAAGACGCCGGGCCAGGTGACGCTGCGCTGGCTCGTGCAGCAGGGGATCATCGCGATTCCGCGGACGCAGAAGGAAAGCCGCGCGCGCGAGAACTTCGACATCTGGGACTTCCAGCTCAGCGGCGACGAGATGCAGCGCATCTCGGCGCTGGCGCGACCGGACGGGCGACTCGGCGACTGGCTGGACCCGGCCTTCCAGTGGGATGCGGCGGCGTGAACATCCTCGCCTTTCCGGAGGCCGACCCCGAGGGCGAGCGGATCGGCGAACGCCTGAAGACCTGGCGGACGCGGCGCGGCGTCGCGCTTGAGGACCTCGCTCGCGGGGCAGGCCTGTCTCTGGAGCACCTGCGTCGGGTCGAGGCCGGCCGCGCCCGGCTGACCCCGGCGGAGATCGAGGCCGTGGGCCGGCGGCTGGGTGTCCCGGCCTGGGCGCTGGGGGCCCCGCCCCCCGCGACCTGATCGCAGGTGACAGGCCCCCCAGCCCCGCCTAAGCACGGGCCATGGCCTACAAGTCCCTGAGAGACTTCCTCGACCTCCTCGAAGCCGAGGGGGAACTGGTGCGGGTGTCCGAGCCCGTCTCCACCCATCTGGAAATGACCGAGATCCAGACCCGGCTGCTGCGCGACGGCGGCCCGGCGGTGCTGTTCGAACGCCCAGTGAAGCCCGACGGCTCGGTCAGCCCGATCCCCTGCCTGGTCAACCTGTTCGGCACGGTGAAGCGCGTCGCCATGGGCGTGACGCTGGAGAACCGTACCCGCACGACGGCTGAAGAGCTGCGCGAGGTCGGCGAGTTGCTGGCCTTCCTGAAGAACCCGACGCCGCCCCGCGGGCTGGCCGACGCCGTGCAGATGCTGCCGCTGGCCCAGACGGTCATGGCCATGCGGCCGAAGGTGGTGAAGTCCGCTCCGGTGCATCAGGTGGTGCTGAAGGGCGATGACATCGACCTCGGGGGCCTGCCGATCCAGGGCTGCTGGCCGGGCGAGCCGGCGCCGCTGATCACCTGGGGCCTGGTGGTGACGAAGGGGCCCTCCGACGACCGCGAGGACGACTTCAACCTCGGCATCTACCGCATGCAGGTGCTGGGCAAGGACCGGGCGATCATGCGCTGGCTGGCCCATCGCGGGGGCGCCCAGCACTACGCCCGGCACAAGAAGGCGGGCAAGCGCGAGCCCCTGCCCTGCGCCGTCGTGCTGGGGGCCGACCCGGGCACCATCCTCGCCGCCGTCACCCCGGTGCCGGACACCCTGTCGGAATATCAGTTCGCCGGCCTGATGCGCGGGGCCAAGGCCGAGCTGGTCGCCTGCAAGACCGTGCCGCTGATGGTCCCGGCCCAGGCCGAGATCGTGCTGGAGGGTCACGTCCTGCTCGACGAGCATGCGCCGGAAGGGCCGTACGGCGACCACACCGGCTACTACAATTCGGTCGAGACCTTCCCGGTCTTCCAGGTGACGGCGATCACCATGCGGAAGGACCCGATCTATCTGACCACCTTCACCGGCCGTCCGCCGGACGAGCCGTCAGTGCTGGGCGAGGCGCTGAACGAGGTCTTCATCCCGCTGCTGCGCCAGCAGTTTCCCGAGATCGTGGACTTCTGGCTGCCGCCCGAGGGCTGCAGCTACCGCATCGCCGTGGTGTCGATGAAGAAGGCCTACCCGGGTCACGCCAAGCGCGTGATGCTCGGCGTGTGGTCGTTCCTGCGCCAGTTCATGTACACCAAGTGGGTCATCGTCGTGGATCACGACGTCAACGCCCGCGACTGGAAGGAC
>CAZUXK010000108.1:0-7544 GCA_964624025.1 uncultured Brevundimonas sp. | reverse complement strand
ATCGTCTGCAACGGCTATGAGCTGTGCTCGGGCGCGATCCGGAACGACAAGCCCGAGATCATGCTCAAGGCCTTCGAGATCGCCGGCTACGGTCCGGAAGTCGTCGAGGAGCAGTTCGGCGGCATGTTCAACGCCTTCAAGTATGGGGCCCCGCCGCACGGGGGCCTGGCGCCGGGCATCGACCGGATCGTCATGCTGCTGGCTGGCGAGACGGCCATCCGCGAGGTCATCGCCTTCCCGCTGAACCAGCAGGGCGAGGACCTCTTGATGAATGCTCCGACCGAGGTCGGCGAGCGTCAGCTCAAGGACGTGCACATCCGCCTGGCCCCGCCGATCAAGGTCTGAGGCGGGATCCCCGGGCGGGGGCTCATCCCCCGTTGGCGGCGAGATTCCGGGGCGGCGTCGGCGGGCGCGGGGGCACGATCACCACGCGCCCATTGCGGCAGGTTCGCGCTTCGAGCCCGCGCGGGACCCGTGTGGCGTTGTCGCCGCAAGCTGTGTTCAGCTGGCCCTGGGTCAGGTTGCGGACCCGGCTAAGGTCTGCCCCGCGCAGGTCGGTGCGGGCCAGCTCGGCGTCCCGGAAGTCTGCGCCCGCCAGACGGGCGTCTCCGAGCCGCGCCCCGGACAGATTGCTGTCGCGGAACGACGCGCCGCTGAAGTCGCCATTCGTGAGATTCGCACCGGTCAGGTCTGCATCCCGGAACGACGCGCCGCCGGCGCGAACCCGCTGCAGATTGGCTCCGAAGATCTCGCTGGAATCGAAGCGTCCGTCGCGCAGGTCGGCGCCCGAGAAATCCGCGCCGACCAGATCCGCGTCACGCAGGTTGACCTGCCGCAGGTCCCCGTCACGGAAGCGCACGCCCTGGGCGTCCGCGTCCGACAGATCGGCGTCATGAAAGACCGCCCGACTGAAATCGGCGCCCATCACCGAGACGCCGCGCAGGTCGGCGCGGGTGAAATCGCTGCCGGAGAAGTTGGAGCCGAGCAGCTCGGCCCCGCGCAGATTGGCCCCGACCAGATTGGCGTCGGTGAAGGCCGCCCCGACGAATGAGGCCCCGGACAGGTTGCGGCCGGACAGCTCGCAGCCGCGGCAGCTGCCGCCGAACGAAACCATGCGCGCCACGTCCCGGTCCTGCGAAAGGGACAGCTGCTCCGCCTGCGCCGCGTCGCCGAGGGCCAGAACGGCCACGGCGGTGAGCCACAGGGAGGTGCGGGGGATGGATCTCATGAGCTCTAGATGCGCCTGTCGCGCAGACCGGCCTACTTAAATCGTCGTAAGATTGAAGGCCTTCAGCAGGTTGGAATGTGCAGCCCGGCCGGCAGTCGGGTCGCGGCGTCGCCGCAGGCGCGGTCCAGCCGGGCCTGGCCCAGGCCGTGCGCCGTGGCCATCTCGGCCCCGGAAAAGTTCACGCCCGTCAGATTGGCCCCGGAGAAGTTCGCACCCTCCAGATAGGTCCCGACGAAGCTGGCGTTGGTCAGGTCCGCGCCGCTGAAACTGGCTCCGCCGAAGACGGCCCCGTAGGCGTTCACATCGCGCAGATCGGCCCGGGAGAGGTTGGCGCGGTTCAGGACCGCCAGCGACAGGTCGGCCTGACGGAGCCGCGCCCCCGCGAGATTGAGCCCGCTGCGCTCAAGGCCTGTCAGGTCCGCCTGGAACAGGTTGCAGCCGGGGCAGGAGGCTCCGCCGCGCACGCGCTCGATCTGGCCGGGGTTCTGGGCCTCGACCGGGGCGCCGACCGCGGCGACGGCGAGCAGGATGGCGGTGATCGCGACGGGGCGACGGGTCATGGGGGGCTCCTTCGCCATCATGATCGCGCCGGGAGTTTACCATTCGCTGAAGCGCTCAGCCGGCGTTCTGGCCTCCCGCCGCCGCCAGCCGGGTCCGGAAGTCATCGCTGAGCGCCACGGACACGCCGTCGCGGGCGCGGACGTAGACCATGCGCACCGCCACCAGCAGGGCGCCGTCGCGGTGAATGTCGATGGCGAGGGTGAAGCTCGAGCGGCCCAGCCGTTCCGGCGCGACGGTGATGTCGAGCAGGTCGTCGAAGCGCGCCGGGGCCTTGAACTGCGCGTGGGCGTCGACCGCGTAGCACTCCAGCAGGTCGGGCACGGTGCTCTGCAGCACGCCGATGCTGCGGAAGAACTCGGTCCCGGCCACGTCGGCGTAGACGAAGTAGTTCGGGTTGAAGACCACGCCCTGCGGGTCAACCTCGCTCCAGCGCACGCGCAGGGCATGGCGAAAAGGGGAAGCGCTCATGCGGCGCTCAGCCCTGCATCGAGGGCGCGGCCCCGCAGGTGTCGCAGACCCAGCCGCCGCCCTTGTTCTGCAGGGCCAGGTCGCCGCAGGCCGGACAGGCCTCGGCCTCGACGTTCGCCGCGACCGGCGTCGCCCCGTCGCGACGGCCGAAGGGGAGGACGACGAGATTGTCCGGCGCGGCTCCCCGGGCGAATCCCTTGGAGATGTAGCGGGCGGCGGGGACCGGCTCGTTGGCGGCTTCGGCCCCTGCGCCGGGCGCGAGGCCGTCGGGATTCAGCGCGTCCGGGTCGGCGTTGGCCAGCTCGCTGCGCCCCAGATAGGACACGCCCAGCTCGCGGAAGATGTAGTCGAGGATCGAGGTGGCCGAGCGGATCGAGTCGTTGCCGGTGACCCGGCCGGAAGGCTCGAAGCGCGTGAAGACGAAGGCGTCGACGAACTCGTCCAGCGGCACGCCGTACTGCAGCCCGATCGAGATGGCGATGGCGAAGTTGTTCATCAGGCTGCGGAAGGCGGCGCCCTCCTTGTGCATGTCGATGAAGATCTCGCCGAGCTCGCCGTCCTCGTACTCGCCCGTGTGGATGTAGACCTTGTGCCCGCCCACGGCGGCCTTCTGGATGTAGCCCTTGCGGCGGTCGGGCAGCTTGCGGCGGGCCCGATCGCGCTCGACCACCCGCTCGACGATGCGGGGTTCGGGAACCGGTGCAGCGGCGGGCGTCTGCGCCGGCGCCGGACGGGCCTCCACAAGCTCGGGTAGCATCAGCTTCAGGTCCGCGGGCGCCGCCGTCGGGCGCAGGCGAACCGTGCGCTGCCCGTCCCGCGCCGCGGCGGCCAGGCGGCGCACGGCGGCCTGGCTGTCGGCCGACCAGGGCAGGTCCAGCGGCGTCAGGTCGGGGGCGTCGCTGAAGGCCTCGCGCAGGGCGGCGAGGCGGCCCTGCATCTCGGGGGTTGGCGGCGTCAGGAGCGGCCGCGCGGCCGCCGGCGCCTCGTCCCAGTCGCCCAGATCGCCCGCCCCGAGGGCGTAGCGTGCGGCGGCGGCCCGATCCTCCGGTGAAACGCCGAGGTGGCTCAGCAGGTCGCCGGCAGCATCGGGCGTGAGCCCCAGCACGTCCCGCACGAAACCCGGATCAAGCGCGGCGAAGGCGCTCTCAAGGGCGAGGGCGTGCGACAGGGCCGCCTCGACCACAGCCAGTTCCGCGTCCGTGAAGCCGAGGCCCCGCAGCCGATCGTGATCCAGCCCGGGGGCTCCGGCCAGGGTGCGGCGACCGAACAGGTGACGTTCCGCGCCGCCGAGATCGGCGTCGTGCGCCGCCAGTCCGGCGGCCATGGCCGGGGCGAGGACCGGGATGACCTCGCCGTCGCCGGTCTCGACGACCGAACGGGCCCAGCCGCCATCGAGGCCCAGCCGCAGCGACAGTTCGGCGTCGGCGGCTCCGAGGGCGATCACCTGATGCCGTCGGCCGTCCCGCCGCAGGACCTCGCGGGTCTGCTCGAACAGGGCGGCGGCGCGCAGCGCCATGGGCGTCGCAAGCGCCTCGGCGGCCAGCAGGCGGGTCTCAAGCACCTGCCGGGCCTCGCCGGCGTCGGCGCCCCAGGCGGGGCAGGGGCCGAGACGAGCGGCCAGCTCGGCGGACAATCGCCCAGCCACGGCCGCCGTCAGCGCGGCCCACGCCGCAACCCAGGTTTCGGCCCCGGAGCTGGCGGGGGCCAGGCCCCGGGCCAGCAGGGCCTGGTCGGCGCCGGCGAGCGCGAGGGCCAGCGGGCGGGCCAGCCGTCGGGCGGCGGACACCTGCGGGGTGTCGGCGAAACCGGCGGCGAGGTCGATCTCCAGCGCGAGGACCGCGAGCCGCACCAGCGCCCCGAGCGCCTCGACGTCATCGCCCAGCCAGCGGTCGCAGGCGGGCAGGCTGAGCGCCATGACCGGGGCGGCGTCGACGAGGGTCGCCGCCTCGGCGTCGCCGGGCGTGAAGGCCAGGGTCAGACGACCGTCGCCAGCCGCTGCGATCGCCGTCAGGGCTTCGGGGGCGGCGGCGGCGATCCGGTCGCGGTCCGCCAGCGCCACGAGGCCCGCAAGGGGCGGCCGCGGCGGGGCGCGAAGCGGGGTCGGGGGGGCGGCGATGGCGGCGAGGATGGCGGCGTCTGACGCGCCGGCCCGGCGCGCTGTCCATGCGGCCCGGGCCAGCACCGGGTTGCGGGTGGGGTCCGCACAGGCCTCGGACGGGCCGTCGCAGCGTTTGACGGCCGCGTGGACGGCGGCGAGGGCGGCGTCCACGGCGGCCAGGGCGTCAGGCTCAACGGCGCGCGTCTGAACCTCCGCCGCCCGGGCTTCAAGCTGCGCCAGCCCCTCCGGATCCCCGAGGTCCACCGGCCGGGCCGCGACGGGCGTCGGCAGCTGGTCGTCGGCGACGGGGTGAGGCCGCAGGCCATCCGGACGGGTAGTCCCGGGCGCCAGGAGGCCCAGCCACACGGCGGCCGAGAGTTCGGCGGCGAAGGTCTCGGTCTCGCGGGCCCCGCTGAACAGGCCGATGGCCCGGCCCCAGGCGGCGTGCCGCCTTGCCCAGTCGTCGATCGCGTCAACCGGGTCCGGTATGGCCGCCCCGGGCGCGGCGGCGATTCGCGGCAGGTCGGTCGGGCGCCGGTCGGCCCAGTCCAGCCAGGCGTCCAGCCGGGCCGTGCTCCAGTCGGCCGGGGCCTGCACCTCGACGAAGCGGCCGGCCCGCTCGACGATGCGGGCTGTGCGGCGCACGGCGGCCGCCAGGGGAACGAAACGGGTCGGGACGCGCACGGTGGGCTCCCCCTCGAACGGGTTCTGCCGGCAGACTAGGGGCTTGCCGGGCGTTGGACAATAAATCTGGGGGTGGGGCCGGGAGTTACCCCCAACATCTGGAGTGTGGCGGCGGCGTCGCGCCGCTGGACGCCGGGGCTCGCGGTTTCTATGATCCGCGCCGACGTCGGGCCGCATTCCCGGCCCCCTCCCGAGACGAGCGACGAGCAGTGCTGGACAAGATCTTCACCTGGTGGAACGGCGCGACCATCGGCACCCTGTTCACCGTGGGCCGGCGCGGTCGTCTGGTCGGATCCGACGAGTTCGGCAACCGCTACTACGAGAGCAAGGACAACGTCAGCTACGACGGTCGTCGGCGCCGCTGGGTGATCTACAATGGTTACGCCGACGCCTCGAAGGTGTCGCCGGACTGGTTCGGTTGGCTGCACTACACCTTTGACCTGCCGCCGACCGAGCAGCCCCTGCCAACCCAGTCGTGGGAGCGCCCCTATCTGCCGAACCTGTCCGGCACCCCGATGGCCTGGCGGCCGCCCGGATCGCTGGCCGCCGGTGGACAGCGCCCCGCGGCGACGGGGGACTATGAGGCCTGGAGGCCGGAATGAACGGGCGCGGCCGCTGGTGGCTGGGCGCGGCCCTCGCGGCCTTCGCGGCGTCCGCCGCCGGACTGGCCCAGGCCGTGCAGGACCCGACCGTCCCGGCGACGGCGCCGGCCGAGCCCCAGAGCGCGCCGGCTGACCCGGTCGGCGCGGCCCTGCAGGAGCTGACGCCGCCTGTCGCCCCGCCGCCGACCGCGACCCCGGCTCCAGAGGAGGCGGCGGCCGCAGAGGCTGAGGCGGAGGTCGAGGAGACCGAAACGGCAGGGGCCGAGCAGCCGGAGGAGCCCGAGGTTCCGCAGCCGCGCCAGCGTCGCCCGGTCGTCGTCGTCCAGGCGCTGGACAAGATCACGGCCGAGACCATGCGGTTCGAGGTCGAGGTCGGCGGCCGTCCGGTGCGGTTCAACAACGCCCTGATCGTGACGGCGCGCGCCTGCGAGGTCTCCGCGGCCGACGAGCGGGACGAGGAGGCGGCCGCCTATCTCGAGGTTAGCCTGCAGCCACGGGGAGCCGTCCAGCCCCAGACGCGACAGCTGTTCCGCGGCTGGATGTTCGCCTCCACGCCGGGCTTCAGCACCATCGACCACCCGGTCTATGACGCCTGGGTCGTTGGCTGCCGGGCATAGGCGACGGCCTCCGCCCCGGTCATCGGCGCGGCGAAACCGGCGGGGTCCGGCGAGACGTGCAGCGCCGGGGCCAGACGGCGCAGGTAGTCCGCCTGGCTGATCTCCTGCGCGCCGAATTGCTGCAGGTGGTCGGTCATGAACTGGGCGTCCAGCAGGACCCAGCCGCCACGGCGCAGGCGTGCTACCAGATGCACGAGGGCCACCTTGGAGGCGTCGGCCGCGCGGCTGAACATGCTCTCGCCGAAGAAGGCGCCGCCGAGCGTCACCCCGTAGAGGCCGCCCACGAGAGCCCCGTCGCGCCAGCACTCGACCGTATGGACGTGACCGCGCCGCGCCAGCTCCAGATAGAGCGCGCGGATCGGCCCGTTGATCCAGGTGTCCTCACGCCCCGGTCCGGGCGCGGCGCAGGCGTCCAGCACCGCCGGGAAGGCGGTGTCGACCCGGACCTCGAACGGCTCCCGGCGCACCGTGCGCCGCAGGCGGGCGGGCATGTGGAAGGCGTCCAGCGGGATGACGCCCCGCCGCTCGGGCTCGACGAGGAAGACGCGCGGATCATCGCGCGCCTCGCCCATGGGGAAGACGCCCGAGGCATAGGCGGCCAGGAGTTGCTCCGGGCCGAACATGCGGGTGTTCAGGCCTCGCCCTTCTGGCGCTTCGCCCACTTCTCCAGCCAGTGGATGTCGTAGTCGCCGGAGAGGATATCCGGCTCCCGCAGCAGCTTCTGGAACAGCGGGACGGTGGTGTCGACGCCGCCGACGACCATCTCGCCGAGGCTGCGCTTCAGCCGCGCGAGGCACTCCTCGCGGTCGCGGCCGTGCACGATCAGCTTGCCGATCAGGCTGTCGTAGTAGGGCGGGATCGAATAGCCGGCGAAGATGGCGCTATCCAGCCGCACGCCGAGGCCGCCCGGGGCGTGGAAGTCGTTCACCTTGCCCGGCGACGGGGTGAACGTCTCGGGATTCTCGGCGTTGATGCGGCACTCGATGGCGTGGCCCTCGAACACAACGTCCCCCTGGGTGAAGGACAGGGGCAAGCCGGCGGCGATGCGGATCTGCTCGCGCACCAGGTCGACGCCGGTGATCATCTCGGTGACCGGGTGCTCGACCTGCAGGCGGGTGTTCATCTCGATGAAGAAGAACTCCCCGTCCTCCCACAGGAATTCGATGGTGCCGACGCCGAGGTAGCCGATCTTGCGGATGGCGTCGGTGACGGTCTTGCCGATCTTCTCCCGGCCGGCCGCCGCCTTGACGATCAGCGGGAAGCCGATGGCCTTGGAGGCCTTGATC
>CAZUXK010000107.1:0-7549 GCA_964624025.1 uncultured Brevundimonas sp. | reverse complement strand
GGAGGAGAGGTCGGTCATTACCGCCGCTTTGATCCCGTGATCAGCCCCCCTACACCGCCTCGCCGCGCAGCAGGCGGGGCAGCTCGCCGGCGGCGCCGCCGGCCTCCTGCATGAAGGCGCGACGCAGGGGGGCGACGCGGTTGACCACCGCCATGCCCAGGTCGCGCGCCAGCCGCACCGGCGGCAGGTCGTTCGAGAACAGCCGCACGAAGCCGTCGAACCCCGCCGCCAGCGCCACATTGTCGAAGCGCCGCCAGCGGGCGTAGCGGTCCAGCACTGCCGACGACCCGATGTCCTCGCCGCGCCGCGCCGCCTCGACCAGCACCTCGGTCAGGGCGGCGACGTCCTTCAGCCCCATGTTCAGCCCCTGTCCGGCCACCGGGTGCACCCCGTGGGCGGCGTCGCCGACCAGGGCCGCGCGCGGCCCGGTCAGGGCTTCGGCCAGCTCCAGCGACAGGGGATAGACGAAGCGCGGCCCCTCCACCGTGACCTGGCCGAGGAACTCGCCGAAGCGCCGCCGCAGGTGGGACAGGAAGGCCGCGTCCGACGCCGCCTTCAGCGCCTCGGCCCGCCGCGTGCTCTCCGTCCAGACGAGGCTGGCGCGCCGGTCGGTCAGGGGCAGGATGGCGAAGGGTCCGTCCGGCAGGAAGTATTCGTGGGCGACGTTGCCGTGGTCGTGCTCCAGTCGCACCGTGGCCACCACCCCGCTCTGGCCATAGCCCCAGCCGACCGTGTTGATGCCGGCGGCGGCCCGCACCGTCGAGCCGCGCCCGTCGGCCGCCACCACCAGCGGCGCCCGCACGGCCGTCCCGTCGTCCAGCCGCGCCGTGACGCCGTCGCGCTCCAGGTTCAGCTCGACCAGCCGCGCCGGGGCGCGCAGATCGACGCCGGCGCGGGCCATCGCCCCGGCCTGGGCCAGCCGGATGCGGCGGTTCTCGATCAGATAGCCCAGCGGCTCGCCGTCGGTGCGGTCGGCGATCTCGTCGGCGTCGAAGCGCAGGAAGGCCGGCGACGGCGGCGCCGAGGCCGCGCCCGGCCGCCGCCCGTCGGTGACGAGGATACGGTCCATGCGGCAGGCGTGCGGGGTCAGGGCCTCGCCCATGCCCAGCGCCTTCAGCATGCGGAAGGTGGAGAAGGCCACCGCCGTGGAGCGGCCGTCGAAGGTCGGGGCCAGGGTCTCGGCCGGCGGCTGCGGGTCGACCACCAGCGGCGTCAGCCCGCCCTGCTTCAGCGCCAGCGCCAGGGTCGCCCCGGCCAGCCCGCCGCCGGCGATCAGCACATCGGGAGTCAGCACGGCGGGGTCAGCGGCGGTCGAGCTCATGCCGCTACATCGCGCCGGAGGCCGCCAAGGTCCAGCGTCGCGTGGTCGCTGCGGCGCCTAAAGGCCCACACGCGCCCGCATGGCCGCCACCGCCGCGACCAGCCGGTCCAGCTCGGCCGGGGCCGACAGCCGGTGGTCGCCGCCGGCGATCCGCTCCAGCGTGACGTCGCCGCCCTGCAGACATTCCAGCAACGCGACCTGGTGCCGCCAGGGCGCCACGTCGTCCTCCGCCCCCTGCAGGATGTGCACCGGCGCGGCCAGCCGCAGCGGCCCGTCCAGCAGCCGCCACCCGCGCGCCTCCTCGAAGAAGCGGGCGGTCAGCACATAGTCGCCCAGCCCGGGGTCGGTGATCAGCGCCTCGCCGTCGCGCAGGATCGCCTGCCGCTCGTGGTCGGCCAGCGACGGCCACATCAGCCGGTCGGTGAAGTCCTGGGCCGGATTGACCAGCACCACCCCCGCGACCGCCTGTGGCCGGGCCTGCGCCGCCAGCAGCGCCACCCAGCCGCCCATGGACGACCCGACCGGGATCACCGGCCCGCCCAGATGATCGATCAGGGCCATCGCATCCTCGCGCCAGCGCCCGATCGTGGCCTGGCGCCAGTCGCCCGAGCTGACCCCGTGGGCGAAGTGATCGTAGCGGACGTAGCTCCAGGCCTGCGCCCGCGCTGCAGCGTCCAGCGCCAGCGCCTTGGTCCCCTCCATGTCCGAGCGGAACCCGCCGATCCACAGCACGGTCGGCCCGGAACCGTCGACACGCCTGAACGCCAGGGTTTCGCCGTCCGGTCGGTTCAGATGCTCCACCCTGTCCATCCAGATTCCTTGCGTTTCGCCTGCTCTCCCCGTCATCCTCGGGCTTGACCCGAGGATCAAGGGTTCCGCTGCAGACGTCCCGACGTGGGCGGGCGTCCGCCCTCGTGCGACGGGACACCCGACCCTCGGGTCAAGCCCGAGGGTGACGAATCGGGGATGTCCGGGCCCCTCCACCGCTTCGCGGTCCCCCTCCCCACTGCGTGGGGAGGAAAGGCGTTCTCCTCCCCATGCAATGGGGAGGTGGATCGCCGCGGAGCGGCGAGACGGAGGGGCTGGTCAGCGCGTCGCTACAGCCCCCTCTCCCCATGCCCGCCGGCGCAGGCTATGAGCGCCCCATGGCGCCCCAGGTCCTGTTCGTCACCTCCAACCGCATCGGCGACTGCGTCATCTCCTCGGGGGTGATCCGCGAGATCGCGCGGCAGGTCCCGGGGGCGGAGATCACCGTCGCCTGCGGCCGTCCGCCGGCGCCCTTCTTCCGGTCCGCGCCCGGCGTCACGCGGGTCATCCCGCTCGACAAGAAGAAGCTCGCCGGCCACTGGCTCGACCTGTGGCGCGAGGCCCGCACGACCCGCTGGGAGATGGTCATCGACATCCGCGGCTCGGCCCTGGCCTGGCTGCTGCCGGCGCGCCGCCGGGTGGTCTATTCGCGCCGCTGGGAGACCGGCCAGCGCAAGGTCGAGATGGTCTCGGCCCTGATGGGCGCCCCCGCCCCGCTCGATCCGGAGATCTTCCTCGACGACCGCGCCCGGGCCGAGGCGGCGGCGGTGATCGATCCGGAGCTGGCCGCCGGTCCCGGCCCCGGCCCGATCCTCGCCCTGGCCCCCATCGCCCACCAGCCGGGCAAGAGCTGGCCGGCCGACCGCTGGGGCCAGCTGGTGGCCCGGCTGCAGGCCGAGCCCCGCTTCGCCGGCTGGCGTTTCATGCCCGTCGGCGGCCCCGGCGACCGGCCGCCGGCGACCCCGGCGCTGGAGACCGCGGGCGCGCAGGGGATCGACTTCGTCGGCAAGGGCGACATCCTCGCCTCGGCGGCGGCGATCGACCGCGCCGCCCTGTTCGTCGGCAACGATTCCGGCCTCATGCATGTAGCCGCGGCGCTCGGCCGGCCGACGCTTGGCCTGTTCGGCCCGACCGAATGGTGGCTCTACGGCCCCTGGGGGCCGTGCACCGCCACGGTCGCCTCCAACGAGACCCGCGGCCACTTCGCCCCGATAGAGGACCTGACCGTCGATCATGTCCTGGCCGCGGTGCTGCGGCTGCACGACACGCACTTCCGGGCCTGATTCCGGCCCGGCGACCCCGCGCCGCCTTGAAAAGACGGCCCCCGGCGGGCATATCTGCCGCCGTGGGAGGATTGGCGCACAGGCGTGCGCTTCCGCTCGCCACAACGCCGGCCACCCGCCTTTCGACCACATAAGGAAACGACGCCCATTCGCCGCCCCATGCAAGCGCCGCCCGTCAAGGACGGTCCGCGCACCAACCAGGAAATCCGCGCCCCCAGGGTCCTTCTGATCGATCAGAACGGCGAGAAGCAGGGCGTCATGCCGATCTCGGCCGCACTGGAAGCCGCCGAAGAGGCCGGCATGGACCTGGTCGAGATCGTCGCCACCGCCGATCCGCCGGTCTGCAAGATCCTGGACTACGGCAAGTTCCGCTTCCAGGAGCAGAAGAAGAAGGCCGAGGCGCGCAAGCGGCAGAAGGTGGTCGAGCTCAAGGAGATCAAGCTCCGCCCGAACATCGACACCCACGACTACGAGGTGAAGGCCAAGGCCATGCACCGGTTCTTCGACGAGGGCGACAAGGTCAAGGTGACCCTGCGCTTCCGCGGCCGGGAGATGGCCCACCCCGAACTGGGCATGAAGCTGCTCAACAAGGTGCAGGCCGACTTCGAGGAAGTGGCCAAGGTCGAGTACGCCCCCCGCATGGAAGGGCGCCAGATGATCATGATCCTCGCGCCGAAATAGGCCGCGGATCCCGCCAGACCGACACGCCCCGGCCAGACACGGTCGGGGCGTTTTGCATTGCGGCGCGTCGTCTCAGGCCGCGGCGACGGCCGACCTGTCGTCGCCCTCGCCCGACCCCAACGCCCGGCGAATGGCGTCGAGCAACGCCTGGGGCCGGATCGGCTTCTCCACGACCCCGTTCATGCCGGCGAGGCGATAGCCGACGGCGTCGCGGGGATCGGCGTTGGCGGTCAGGGCCACGATCGGCAGCGCGCCGGCCGGCCCGGGCAGGTCGCGGATCGCCCGGGTCGCCGCCACCCCGTCCATGCCCGGCATCTTGATGTCCATCAGCACCAGATCGAAGCGCCGCTGCTGCACCGCCGCCACCGCCGCCGCCCCGTCCTCGACGCTCTCATGGCTGCAGCCGAAGGTCTCCAGCAACTTGCCGGCGACGAAGCGGTTGGTGGCGTTGTCGTCGGCGATCAGGACATGCAGAGTCTCGTGCGGCGTCGGCGGAACCGGCTCCGGCTCGGCGGCCGCCTGTCCGGCCGCGCAGACCGGCACGGGGGTCTCCAGCCAGAAGCGCGCCCCGCCCCCGTCCGGCCGCGCCAGTCCAATCCGCCCGCCCATGGCCTCGACGATCTGGCGGCAGATGGCGAGGCCCAGCCCCGCCCCGGCCCCCTCGCGGCCGGCCTGACCGGTGTTGAAGGGCTGGAAGATCTGCTCGGCCGCCGCCTCCGGTACGCCGGGTCCGCTGTCGCGCACCTCGGCCCGCAGCCGCACCTGCCCCGGCTCCGCGGCGTCGCTGCGGCAGAGCCGGACCGCGACAGTTCCGGACTCGGGCGTGAACTTCAGGGCGTTGCCGATCAGGTTGTTGAGCACCTGCTTCAGGCGCGCCCCGTCCGTCTCGACCCAGAGATCGTCCAGGTCATGGGTCTCGACCCGGAAGGCGATGCACTTCTCCTCGGCGCGCGGCCGCCACAGGGTCTCCACGTCGCGCGCCAGCCCCGCCGGCGACACCGGGCGAGGCTCCAGCGTCAGGGCCCCGGCCTCGGCCCGCGACATGTCCAGCGCATCGGTCAGCAGCCGCAGCAGGGACTGGCCCGAATCCAGAATGGCCGAGACATAGGGCTTCAGTTCCGGCTGGGTCAGCTTCCGGTCGATCAGCTCGGCCACCCCCAGCACCCCGTTCAGGGGCGTGCGAATCTCGTGGCTCATCACCGCCAGAAACTCCGACTTGGCCCGGCTCGAGGCCCGGGCCTCGGCCTCGGCGCGCGCCAGATCCTGCGCCAGGGCCGTCATCTGGTCGGCGCGCTGGCGGTAGAGGGCCGAGCCCGCCTGCATCAGGTGCAGCGCCGTCCCGACCCCAAGATAGCGACCGTTCTCGGTGACGATGAAGCCGCGCAGCAGGGCGCCTAGGCTGGCCGCGTCGGCCGAGTGCAGCAGGGCGTCGGCCGGCGTCGAGGCCTCGGCGCGGGGGGCGTCAGCGTCCATCAGCCCCAGCACCGGCCGGCGGGCATAGAGGGCGCGGCCAAACTCGGCGGCCATGCGCAGGAAGAAGGCGTGGCGTTCGATCAGACCCAGCGGGCGGCCCGCCTCGTCGACCACGGCGAAGGCCAGAGAATCCGGCTCGGCCTGGAAGCGGTCGAACACCTCTGCGCCCGGTGTGCTCGGGGCCACCGGGGCCAGACGGTCGACGAAGTCCCCGATGACGGCCATGCACCATTCCGCAAGTGAACGCACAGCACGATGGCAGGCGGCGCTTAAGATTGGCTTGACCCAACATCACGTTTTTACGAAGTGTTTTCTGAAATCTCTCCGCCTGCGGAGCAGACGCATCGGTCGCGCCCGGCCCGGCTTCCGCCGCCTCGCGCATCGGCCTACAAGGCCCCCATGACCGCGCCCCGCCCCGCTGCCTCCCCGACCGGCGCCGGCGCGCTCGGCGTCCTGTTCACTGTCGTCTTCCTGAACCTCGTCGGTTTCGGCCTGGTCATCCCCCTGCTGCCCTTCTTCGGGGAAAGCCTCGGGGCTCCGACCTGGCAGGTGACGCTGATGTTCTCGGCCTATTCGCTGGGCCAGTTCTTCGGCGAGCCGCTGCTGGGCCGCCTGTCCGACCGCATCGGCCGCAAGCCGGTGCTGATCCTGACCCTGGCCGCCAACGCCATCGGCTATCTGGCCCTCGCCTTCGCGCCCAACATCTGGGCCGCCATCGCCATCCGCCTGTTCACCGGCTTCGGGGCGGGCAATGTCTCCACGGTCCAGGGCTATGTCGCCGACGTCACCCCGCCCGAGCGCCGCGCCGGGCGCATGGGGCTGATCGGCGCCGCCTTCGGGGCGGGCTTCATCTTCGGTCCGGGCCTCGGCAGCGTCCTGACCCGGCCCGAGCTGGGCCAGCTCGGCTACCAGATCCCCCTGTTCGCCGCGGCGGGTCTGGCTGCCCTCGCCCTCATCGGCGTCGCCGTCCTGCTGCGCGAGAGCCGGGCCAGGGCCGCGCCGGGGACGCCGCGCCCCCCCTTCCTCGCCGGCCTGCGCCGCGCCCGCGCCAATCCGGTGGTGTCGCGGGTGCTGCTGGTCACCCTGATCTATATGGCGGGCTTCTCGGGCATGGAGTCGACCTTCGCCTTCTGGACCGCCGCCCGCTACGACTGGGGCGCGCGCGAGGTCGGCCTCGCCTTCATGGTCGTGGGCGTCGTCTCGGTGGTGACGCAAGGGGTCCTCGCCGGCCGTCTCGCCCGGCGCTTCGGCGAGAGCCGGGTGCTGGCCGCCGGCTGCCTGCTGTTCGGGACCGGGCTGGTGGCCCAGGTGATGTCCCCGGCGGAGTCCCTCGTGGTCGTCTTCATGGGCCTCGGCGCCTTCGGCATGGCCATGACCATGCCGAACATCTCGGCCATGATCAGCAGGGCCGTCGCCCCGGACGAACAGGGCGCGATGCTGGGGCTGAACATGGCCGCCAGCTCCTCCGCCCGCATCCTCGGCCCCATCGCAGCCGGAGCCATCTTTTCCGCCGTCGGCCACGACTGGCCCTTCCTGATCGGGGCGCTGTTCGCCGTCCCGGCAGCGATCATGGCGATCAACGCCGGCCGCGCCGCCCGCCGTCTGGCGGCGGCGGCCGCGGCCCCCGCCGCCACGCCCGACTTGCCTTCGCGGGCCTGATCGCCTAGACACCGCGCCTTCGCGTCACCGGACCGCCGGGCGAACAGGCATGCCTGGGCGGTCCTCTACCCCGGCGGCGGGCCCGTCCCGCCGACTGAAAAGGAACGGAAAATGCCGAAACTGAAGACCAAGTCGGGCGCCAAGAAGCGCTTCAAACTGACGGCGACCGGAAAGGTGAAGGCGGGCGTGGCGGGCAAGCGCCACCGTCTGATCAGCCACAATTCCAAGTACATCCGCCAGAACCGCGGCACCTCGGTGATGAGCGACGCGGACGCCAGGAAGATCAAGTCCTACATGCCCTACGCCTGATCGGCGCAGCGCAGAC
>CAZUXK010000106.1:0-7610 GCA_964624025.1 uncultured Brevundimonas sp. | reverse complement strand
AGACGGCCGAGTTGGCGGCCCAGCCGCGCCCCTGGCACAGGATGCCCCGGTTCTCCGCCTCGCGGACGATGTCGTGGATGGTCAGGAAATAGGGGGCCAGCCCCCGCTCGGCGATGAAGGCCAGCTCCTTGTTCAGGATCGCCGCCACCTTCGGCGGCGCCCCGTCGGGATAGCGGTGCGGGATGTGGCGGGCGACCAGGGTCTCCAGCCAGCCCTGCGGGGTCTGGCCGGGCGGGATCGGCTCGTCGGGATAGGCATAGCGCAGCTCGCCCAGATCGAAGCCGGCCCGGGCCAGCAGGGCCTGGGTCTCGGCCAGGGCCTGGGGCGCGTCGGCGAACAGGCGCGCCATCTCGGCCGGGGCCTTGAGGTGGCGCTCGGCGTTGACCAGCAGCCGGCGCCCGGCCTGGTCGATGCTCACCCCCTCGCGGATGCAGGTCAGCACGTCCTGCAGGTCGCGCTCGGCCGGGTCGTGATAGAGGGCGTCGTTCATGGCCAGCAGGGGCGCGCCGGTCGCCGCCGCCAGCCCCGCCAGCCGGTCCAGCCGCCGCCGGTCGTCGCCGCGGCGGTGCATGGCGGCGCCCAGCCAGACCGCCCCGGGCCGCACCGCCTGCAGCCGGTCGAGCGTGGCCTCCAGCCCCTCCGGCCGGCGCGGCGGAATGACGATCAGCAGCAGGTCGTCGGCGTGGCTCTCCAGATCGGTCAGCGTCAGGCGGCAATCGCCCTTGCGGGCCCGGCGCGACCCCAGGGTCAGCAGCCGCGTCAGCCGGCCCCAGCCGGCCCGGTCCTCGGCATAGGCCACCACATCGGGCGCGCCGTCGGCGAAGACCAGCCGCGCCCCGGTCAGCAGGCGGAAGGTCTGGGCCCGCTGCTGCACCAGCGCGCTCAGGGCGGCGTCGTTGATCGGGTCCTCGCGCCAGGCGATCTCGCCGGGGCCGCCGCCGATGCGCACCGCCTCGGGCGGCGACCAGCCGTCCGCGCGCATGGCCTTCAGGGCGCTCCACGCCCGCACCACGCCCGCCACGGTATTGCGGTCGGCCAGGCCCAGGCCGGTATGGCCGCGCAACAGGGCGGTCAGCACCATCCGCCCCGGCGAGGAGGCCCCGCGCAGGAAAGAGAAGTGGCTGGCCGCCACCAGCTCGGCATAGGCGGGCGGGTCGGCGGCGCTCATGCGAACAGGCCGTGCACATACCAGCGCGGCGGCGGCGTCTCGCCATAGACCCCGGCGCGGAACAGCCAGAAGCGGCGGCCCTCCTCGTCCTCGACGCGATAGTAGTCGCGCGGCCGCGCCCGCGGCGTGCGCCACCACTCCGCGGCGATCCGCTCCGGCCCCTCGGCCCGGACGATGCGATGGGTCACGCGCCGCCAGCGGAAGGCGGCCGGCGGGCCGTCGGGGGCCAGGGCCGTGGCCTCCACCGGCTGGGGCGGATCGAACAGCTGCAGCGGCCGGCCGGGCGGGTCTTCCGGGGCGTCGGCCGCGTCGTCATCAGGATCGTGAGGCAGGGCCGGGTCGGCCCCGGCGGGGGCCAGCGCCGGGCGCAGCCGCACCGCCCGCTCGGGCAGGTGCGAGGCGACCGGCTCCAGCCGCAGCACCGCGGCCGGCCCCAGCCGGGCGCTCAGCCGGTCGACCAGCGCCGCGAGGGCCGCGGGGTCCGCGCCCGGCGGCTCCAGGCCGGTGCGGGTCTCGATCTGGGTCGGGGCCAGGGGCGCGGTCGCTTCGGCCGCGAGGGTCAGCTGCTCGAAGCCGAAGCCGGCGTCCAGCGGCGTGGCCAGGGCCGCCAGCCGCTCGCGGAACAGGCGCAGCAGGGCCGTGGGATCGCGCCCCGGCCGGGCGGTGGTCACGACCAGGCCGCGGGCCTGGCCGTCGACGCGGTAGAGGGTCAGGACCAGCCGCCGGGCCCCCTCGCCGCGCGCCTCCAGGGCGCCGGTCGCCTCGCCCAGCAGATCGGCCAGCACCGCCAGCACCTGGTCCTCGCCAGTGATCGGCTCGGCCAGCACCCGGTCGACCCGCACCGGCGGCGGCGGCCGGTGCGGGGTGATGCGCACATCGATCCGGCCCGTAAGCCGGTCCAGCCGGTCCGGCAGGCCCGCTCCAAAGCGGGCGGCGAGGGCGGCGCGGGGCCGCCGGTCGACGTCGCCGACGGTGCGCAGCCCGGCCCGGCGCAGGGCCTGCAGGTCGCGCGGGTCCAGCTCCAGCGCCGCGACCGGCAGGCCGGCCACGGCGGCGGCGTCCCCGCCCGGCGCGACGATGCCGCCGGGCCCGAAGCGGGCCAGGGCGCGGGCGGTCTCCGGCGTACGGGCCAGGGCCGTGCGCGTGGCCAGCCCCCGGCGCGCCCCACGGGCGGCCACGGCGGCGACCAGCCCCGCCTCGCCGCCGAACAGATGGGCGCAGCCGGTCACGTCCAGCACCAGGCCATGCGGCGGGTCGAGGGCCGCCATCGGGCTGAAGCGGCCGACGTCGGCGAGGATCCGCCCCAGCTCGAGGGCGTCGCCCTGCGGCTCGTGATCGGCCACCCGCAGCCCCGGCGACCGGGCGCGGGCGTCGGCCAGGGTCAGGCCCGGGGTCAGGCCGAGGGCCAGGGTCTCCGCCGTCACCGCCGCCAGTCGCACGGCGCCGCCGACCCGCTGGACCAGCGCCTCGGGCGGGGCTTCAGATCCGGCGTCAGGCGGCGCGCCGGCCGGGGCGACGCTGCGCCGCGCCCGCCGGTCGGTCGGCAGGAACGGAAACCAGACCGCCAGATGGCGTCGGGGCGACGAAGGCGCGCGCGGCACGATCCCACTCCATGATCCATTCCGCCGGGGCGATCCCGGCGCGGCTGCGAAACAGGGCCGCCCGGAAGGCGGGGCGGCCGGGGGCCCGGGCGGCCAGACCCAGCGGAGGCGGCGGGCCCGGTGGCGGCGGGGCGGTCGAGGGCGCCGGCCGGATGCGCCAGCGGGTCTCGGCGGCGCTGGTCCCGTCCGGGGCCGCCGCCGGCAGCCCGGCCCGGACCAGCAGACCGGCGCGGCCGCCGGCCTCCGCCGCCAGCGCCAGCCGCCGGCTGGCGGTCAGGCTGAAGGCCCGGCCGTCGCCCCAGGCGGTCATCAGCACCGCCCCGGCCGCGCCGCTGCGCAGGGCCTCCTCCCCGGCGGCGAGCAGGGCCTCTGGCCGCGCGGTCCGCACCAGCAGCACCCGGGCCGGGTCCAGCCCCCAGGCCTGCAGGCCCGGGCCGTACAGGGCCCCGATCTCGGCCTCGGCCCGGCTCTCCAGCACCCAGACCAGCGGCCCGGCGTGGGTCCCGCGCGCCAGACAGGCCAGCCCCAGGCCGAAGCCCGCCGCCGCTACCGCATGGCGCGGCTCGGCGGCCCGCACCTCGTGCAGGGCGTCGCGCCGCAACTGCCCCAGCCGCGGGTCCAGCCCCGGCCAGGCCGGGCCGAAGCCGCCCTCCGTCGCCCGCGACCGCGGCTCCAGCGCCGCCAGCCGGTCACGCAGGGCGGCCAGGGAACTCCGGTCCTCCGGGGCGGGGGCGAGGGACGGGGCGGGCACAGCGGATCCTTTTGTTCATCTTTTGTTCTCATATATGCCGACGACGGGGCGGGAAGAGTCAAGCGGAGTCTCCGCCGCGGGCGCCACTCAGGGCCCGCGCACGTCCGCGGCTGACGTCGCCGGGGCAAGCCGTTGGGGCGCGGAAAAGCGACATTCCGCCCGGGTGTAATCTACCTGTCCGGCTTGTAACTGGCCAAAGGCGACAGAGGCCGTCACCTCTCCCCGCCAAGAGAGGGAGACGCCTGATGCCGCCACGCCTGACCGCGAGGTCCGTCCTGTTCGCCACCGCCGCCGCCGTGGCCCTGCTGGGGGGGGGGACCGCTCCGGCGCAGGCGCAGACCCCGGCCGCGGGCGCGACGGACCAGGGCGTGCTGGTCTTCACGCCGGACTTCTTCGCCGCCCAGCGGCCGAACACGGCGCTGGACATGGTCGAGCGCATCCCCGGCTTCTCGGTCGAGGACGGCGATGGCAGCCGCGGCTTCGAGGGCGCGGTCGGCAATGTGCTGGTCAACGGCGCCCGCCCGGCCTCCAAGAACGACCGGGGCTCGGCGGTGCTCGGCCGCATCCTGGCGCGGCAGGTCGAGCGCATCGAGCTGGTCCGCGGCGGCGCCCCGGGCATCGACATGCAGGGCTATGCGGTGGTGGTGAACGTCATCCTGAAGGACGAGGCCAGCCGCGAACATGTGGTCGAGGTGACGCCCTATCTGTTCGAGGGCGACGGCACCAACATGGTCTCGGCCCGCTACCAGTTCACCGCCCGCGACGGCGATCGCAGCTGGGGCCTGACCCTGTCCGACGGGGCGGCTGTCGATGACAGCAACGGCGGCGGGATCTCGGTGCGGCGCGACGCCGCCGGGCAGGTGCTGCGCCGCGAGCGCTTCCGCGAGGACGAGTACGGCGGGGGCGCCTCGGTGCGGGGCAACTACGCCGGTCCGCTGCTGGGCGGCCGCATCGACCTGACCGCCCGCCTCGGCGTCAACGACTATCACGAGGAAAGCGAGCTGACCGGGGACGACGTCCTGCGCCTGAGCGGTTTCGACTGGGAGGGCGAGTCCGGCGAGATCGGCGCGGTCTACACCCGCCCCCTGCGCGCCGGCCTGACCAGCGAGACCCGCTTCATCCACGAGTTCGGCACGTCCGAGAGCGTCGCGGTCAGCAGCAGCCGCACGGGCGGGGTCACGGGCCCGGAGCAGCGCTTCGCCGCCACGGACGAGTCCGGCGAGACCATCCTGCGCTCGCTGCTGCAGATCGAGCGCAGCCCGACCCTGAGCGTCGAGACCGGGGCCGAGGTCGCCTACAACATGCTGGAGGTCGACCAGGCCTTCACCGTCGGCGGCGCGCCGGTGCCCCTGCCGTCCGACCAGATCAAGGTCGAGGAGACCCGCGGCGAGGTGTTCGCCCGCGCCACCTGGCGGCCGCGCACGGACCTGACGCTGGAGGGCGGCCTGAGGCTGGAGGCCTCGACCATCCGCCAGTCCGGCGACGCCGACGCCGAGAAGACCCTCTACTACGCCAAGCCCCGGGTGCTGGCGACCTGGATGCCGATGGCCCGCACCCAGGTGCGGCTGCGGCTGGAGCGCGAGGTGGGGCAGCTCGACTTCGAGGACTTCGCCGCCTCGGCCGAGCTGGAGGACGACACCGTGTTCGGCGGCAATGTCGATCTCGAGCCGGAGCAGCGCTGGGTCGCGGAGCTGGCGCTGGAGCGCCGTTTCCTCGAGGACGGCATCGTCGCCATTACCCTGCGCCGGGACGAGATCCGCGACGTCATCGACGGCCTGCCGCTGGACGGCGGCCTGTCGGCGGTCGGCAACATCGGCGACGGGGTGCTGAACCAGCTGGCGGTGAACGTCGTCGTGCCGATGGACCGGATCGGCTTCAGCGGCGGCCAGGTCGGCTTCCGCAACACCTGGAACCAGTCGGAGGTGACCGACCCGACCACCGGCGAACTGCGGCCGATCTCCGGCCTGCGCCGCAGCCAGGCGGTGATCTCGGTGCAGCAGGACATCGCGCGCTGGCGGCTGCAGTGGGGCGCGGCCTGGCTGCCGCTGCTGGGCAGCACCTCCTATGATCCGGACCAGACCTCCGGCTTCCGCGGCCGCGACTATCTGGAGCTCTGGGCCGAGTACAAGCCGACCGCGGCCTGGGCCATCCGGGCCCAGCTGAACCTGTGGGACGACCTCGTCACCTTCCGCGAGGTCTATGCCGACCGGACGACCCGCGCGATCGCCTTCACCGAGCAGCGCAACATCGACCCCCGCACCTTCGTGCAGGTGCGGGTGCGGCGAACCTTCTGACGAAGGGGGCAGGGGCTGCGTCAACCCGGAGAACCGCAGCCCCGCCCGAACGCCGCCGGACCGGGGTCGCGGCGGCGTGGCGGTCGGCCCTCTACAGGGCGTTCATGACAGGCGCGCCACGGCCGGAAGACCGCGGCGCGGCGCCGTCTCAGATGTAGCGACGCAGGGAGCGGGCCAGCTCGGAGCCGCCGTCCTTGCCCTTGCGGGTCTGGGGTTGATAGGCGACCCGCGCGTGCTCGACGCAGTAGACGCCCTCGGCGGCGCGCCGGCCGCAGAAGCTGAAGCCGTCCGAGCCCGGATCGCCGATCGGCCACTTGCACATGTGGGCGCCGAGGGTCAGCACCGTGGCGGTGCCGGGCAGGTCAGGCGCGACCACCGGGGCGGGCTGGACCGGGGCCGCCACGCGCGGCTGCACCGCCTCGATGCGGCGCGGGGCGCTGGGCTGGACCGTCGGCTGGGGCCGCGGGCGCGGGGTGCGGAAGGTGGTGCGGACCGGCTGCGACGGGGCCGCGCGGCCCGACAGACCGAGGCGGTGCACCTTGCCGATCACGGCGTTCCGGGTCACGCCGCCGCCGAGCGCCTTGGCGATCTGGCTCGCCGACTGCCCTTCGAGCCAGAGCTTCTTCAGCGCCCCGACCCGTTCCTCGGTCCACCCTTGAGACATGCCGCCCTCCGCCGCAGGGATTCAAGATATTGATGTTCTCGGACGGCGCCGCCGCCTGAGCCACAACTAATCGTAAACCAGACGTAAACGGGCGCAACATGTGGCGCCAGGCCTGTCCACAGAAACCAGATGTTGACGGGGCTTTGGCGGCGGGCGGGCGCCGCCGACCCCTGGCGCGTCGCGTCCCGGCCCTTGCGCGCCCGGGCGGGAGGGCGCATCTGCGCGGCCATGACCGACCTCGCCTCGCTCAAGGACCCGGGCCCGCCGCAGCCGCGCAGCTACAGCGGCATGAACTGGATCGGGGTGCGCACCCTGTACCTGCGCGAGGTGCGGCGTTTCTGGAAGGTCGGGGCCCAGACGGTCGCCGCCCCGGTGGTGACGACCCTGCTCTACATGATGGTCTTCGTGGTCGCCCTGCAGGGGGCGCGGCCGCCGCTGCATGGCACCCCCTTCGCCGAGTTCGTGGCGCCCGGCCTGATCATGATGGCCATGCTCAACAACGCCTTCGCCAACGCCTCCTCCAGCCTGATCCAGGCCAAGATCATGGGCACGGCGACCGACTTCCTGACCCCGCCGCTGAGCCCGCTGGAGCTGGCCATCGGCTTCTCGCTGGGGGCCGCCACACGCGGCCTGGTGGTCGGGCTGGTGACGGCGGTGTGCGTCCTGCCGTTCGCCCGGCTGGGCGTCGCCCATGTGGCGGCCATCGTCTATTTCGCCGTCATCGCCTCGCTGCTGATGGGGCTGATCGGCGTGGTCGCCGGCCTGTGGTCCGAGAAGTTCGACCACCTGGCGGCGGTGCAGAACTTCGTGGTCATGCCCATGACCTTCCTGTCCGGGGCCTTCTATCTGGTCGAGAACCTGCCCGAGCCGTTCGCCACCCTCAGCCACCTCAACCCGATGTTCTATCTGATCGACGGCTTCCGCTACGGCTTCATCGGCCAGGCCGAGGGCAGCCTGGCGGTCGGGGTGGCGATGAGCCTCGGCCTGACGGTGGTCATGGCCGGGGTCTGCTGGACCCTGTTCCGCACCGGCTGGCGGCTGAAGAGCTAGGGGCGGGGGCGGGCGCGGGGGCCCCCCCCCCCCCCCCGGGGGGGGCCCCCCCCCCCCACGGGGGGGGGGCAGGGGTGGTGCC
>CAZUXK010000105.1:0-7695 GCA_964624025.1 uncultured Brevundimonas sp. | reverse complement strand
AGAAGGTCGCCGGCCAGGTGCGCGAGCTGACGCGCCGCTTCCCGATCTACGGCTGATCCGCCGATGAAGTGCCCCTTCTGCGGCCATGCGGACACGCAGGTGAAGGACAGCCGGCCGTCGGATGACGGCGCGGCCATCCGGCGTCGGCGCGCGTGTCCCAACTGCCAGGGGCGCTTCACCACCTTCGAGCGTGTGCAGCTGCGCGAGCTGGTGATCGTCAAGCGCAACGGGCGGCGCACGCCGTTTGACCGCGACAAGCTGGAGCGGTCGCTGAACGTCGCCCTGCGCAAACGCCCGGTCCAGCCGGAACAGGTCGAGCAGCTGGTCAGCCGCATCACCCGCCAGCTGGAGAGCCTCGGCGAGACCGAGGTGCCGTCCAGCGTGGTCGGGGACTTCATCATGAAGGCGCTGAAGGGCGTCGATGAGGTGGCCTACGTCCGCTACGCCTCGGTCTACAAGGACTTCCGCAAGACCGGCGACTTCGCCCGCTTTCTGGGCGCCGAGGGCCTGGACGAGACCGACCACTCGTGAGCCGGCTGCACGTCACCTGGAAGGTCGCCACCTCGCTGGACGGCCGCATCGCCACCTCGTCGGGGGAGAGCCGCTGGATCACCGGCGAGGCCGCCCGGCTGGTGGGGCATCGTCTGCGCGCGGCGTCGGACGCGATTCTCGTCGGGGTCGAGACGGTTCTCGCGGATGATCCGCGTCTGACCACGCGCCTGCCGGACGGCGGGCGGGACCCGCTGCGCGTGATCCTCGACAGCAAGCTGCGTACGCCCGACTTCGCCCGGGTCGCGGCGCCCGGGACCCTGATCCTGACCACGTCGGAGCCGCGCCCCGTCGGCGGGGCCGAGGTCGTGCGCGTCGCCGCCAATCCGCACGGGCGGCCCGCGGTCGAGGCGGTGCTGGCGGAACTCGGGGCCCGCGGCGTCAAGCGCCTGATGGTCGAAGGCGGCGGCCGGGTGGCGGCGGCCTTCATCACCGCCGGAGCGATCGACGCCATCGAGTGGTTCCGGGCCCCCATGCTGCTCGGGGCCGAGGGTCGGCCCTGCCTCGGGCTGCTGGCGCTCAAGCGACTGTCTGACGCGCCCCGCTTCCGGCGCCTTGCGGTCGAGCTTCTCGACGACGACCTCTGGGAACGACTGGAGCGGGTCGGGGCCCGCGACTGAGGACAGCCCTTCATATGTTCACCGGGATCATCACCGACGTCGGGCGTATCCGGCGTGTCGCCGCGACCGACCGCGACCGGCGCTACGAGGTCGAGACGTCGTGGGACGTGGCGGGCATCGACCTCGGCGCCTCGATCAGCCACGCCGGCTGCTGCCTGACCGTGGTGGAGAAGGGCGAGGGCTGGTTCGCCGTGGAGGTCTCGAACGAGACCCTGTCGAAGACGACCCTCGGCGCCTGGCGCGAGGGCCAGGCCGTCAACCTCGAGCGCGCGGCGCGGCTCGGCGACGAGCTGGGCGGGCACATCGTCTCGGGACACGTCGACGGGCTGGGCCGGGTCCTCGCCATCACCCCCGAAGGCGGGTCGCACCGGATCGAGATCGAGGCGCCGGCCCCGCTGCACCGGTACATCGCGCCCAAGGGCTCGATCACGGTCGAGGGCGTATCCCTGACGGTGAACGCCGTCGAGGACCGCGTTTTCGGCGTCAATATCATCCCCCATACCTGGGAGGTCACCACCCTCGGCCGTCTGGCGGTCGGCGATCCGGTGAACCTCGAGATCGACATGCTCGCGCGCTATCTCGCGCGGTGGCAGGAGACGGCCTGAGATGCACCCGGCGGCCAATGTGAACGACAGCCCGATCAGTCCCATCGAGGACATCATCGAGGACGCCCGCAACGGCCGTCCCTACATTCTGGTCGACGCCGAGGACCGCGAGAACGAGGGCGATGTCATCATCCCCGCCCAGTTCGCCACCCCGGACCAGATCAACTTCATGGCCAAGCACGCGCGCGGCCTGATCTGTCTGGCCATGACCGACGAGCGGGCGCGCCGGCTGCGCCTGCCGCCGATGGCCGCCGAGAACCGCGCCGGCATGGGCACCGCCTTCACCGTCTCGATCGAGGCGCGCGAGGGCGTGACGACGGGCATTTCGGCCGCGGATCGCGCCCGCACCATCCAGGTCGCTGTCGACCCGCCCCGCGACGCAGACGACATTGTCTCGCCCGGCCTCGTCTTCCCGCTGGTGGCGCGCGAGGGCGGGGTGCTCGTCCGCGCCGGCCACACCGAGGCGGCGGTCGATATCAGCCGGCTGGCCGGCCTTACGCCGGCCGGGGTGATCTGCGAGATCATGAATGACGACGGCACCATGGCGCGCCTGCCGGACCTGGTGGCCTTCGCCCAGCTGCACGGGCTGAAGATCGGGACCATCGCCGACCTGATCGCCTACCGCCGCCGCACCGAGCGGTTCGTCGAGCGGGTGCTGGAGACGCCGTTCGACAGCGTGCACGGCGGTCCGTTCCGGCTGATGCTGTACCGCAACGTCATCGAGGGCGCCGAGCACGTCGCCTTGGTGAAGGGGCGGATCGAGGCCGGCAAGCCGACCCTGGTGCGCATGCATCAGGTCGATTTCGCCGCGGACCTGCTCGGCCATGTCGAGGCGCGACAGGACTATGTGCCCCGGGCGATGAAGGCCATCAGCCGCCAGCCGGGGCCCGGCGTCGTCGTGTTTCTGCGTGATCCGGCGCTGCAGGGGCTTGCGGAAAGGCTCGCGGGGGCCGACAAGCCCGCCGCTGTGGACCGCTCGCTCAAGGCCTATGGCGTCGGCGCCCAGATCCTTCTGGACCTGGGGGTGCGCGACATGATCGTGATGAGCTCCACGCGACCTGCGCCGACCGCGCTCGAAGGCTACGGCCTGCGCATCGTCGGCTGGCGCGACATGGACGGAGAAGAGCCATCCTGAAGGATCCCCCGCGCGTCCTGATCGTCGAGGCGCGCTTCTATGACGAGCTGGCCGACGCCCTTCTGGAGGGCGCGCGCGACGCGCTGGAATCGCGCGGCGTCGAGGTCGATGTGGTGACCGTGCCGGGCGCGCTGGAGATTCCTGCCGTGATCGCCATGGCCGAGGAGGCCGGGCGCTATCCGACCGCGCCCCGCTACGACGGCTATGTGGCGCTGGGCTGCGTGATCCGCGGCGAGACCTATCACTTCGAGATCGTCGCCGATCAGTCGGCGGCCGGGCTGATGCAGCTGGCCCTGAAGGGGCTGGCCATCGGCAACGGCATCCTGACCACCGAGGATGAGGACCAGGCCTGGGCCCGGGCCCGACGCAGCGAGGGCGACAAGGGCGGCTTCGCCGCGCGCGCCTGCCTCGACCTGATCGAGCTGCGCGGCCGTCTGCGGGTCGGCCTTGGCGGGAGTGCGGCATGAGCGAGCCGGGGGACCTGAAGGCGGTTCTGGCCCAGCTGGCGGCGGCCGAGGCCGTGCGCGACGGTGGCCGCGAGCCGCATCTGTCGGCGCGCGAGCGACGCGCCCGGACCGTGGCCCGTCTGGCGGCTGTCCAGGCGCTCTACCAGATGGAGCTGGCCGGCGCCGGGGTCGAGACCGTGATCCGTGAGTTCTCGGACTACCGTTTCGACGCCGACATCGAGGGCGAGCCCCTCGCCGAGGCTGACGAGGCGTGGTTCGCCGATGTGGTCCGCGGCGTGGTCGCCGGTCAGGCCGAGATCGACGCCGCGGTCAGCGCCCGTCTGGCGTCCAACTGGCGGCTTGAGCGGCTGGACGCCACCCTGCGGGCCCTGCTGCGGGCCGGGGCCTACGAGCTGCGCGACAAGCCCGAGGCGCCGCGCGAGGTGGTCATCAACGAGTATGTCGAGCTGGCCAAGGCCTTCTTCGACCCGGCCGAGGCCAGGTTCGTCAACGCCGCCCTCGACGGGGTTGCGCGCGATGCCCGCGATTGACGCCACGGACGAGTTCGAGACCCTCGACCGCCTGTTCCGTCCGCTCGCCCATCCGGTCTGGGGGCGGGGCCTCGCCGATGACGTCGGCCTCGTGCCCTCCCGCCCGGGCCATGATCTCGTCCTGACCAAGGATGCGATCGTCGAGGGCGTCCACTTCCTGCCCGATGATCCGTTCGACCTTGTGGCCCGCAAGCTCCTGCGGGTGAACCTGTCGGACCTGGCGGCCAAGGGGGCCGAGCCGTTCGGCTATCTGCTCGCCTGCCACTGGTCGTTGCGCTGCGGCTGGCCCGAGCGGGAGGCGTTCGCCGCCGGGCTGGCGGAGGATCAGGCGGCCTTTGGACTGGGCCTGATCGGCGGCGACACCGTCTCCACGCCCGGACCGGCCTCCTTCAGCGCGACCCTGCTGGGCTGGGCCCCGCGCGGCGGCATCGTGGGGCGGGCCGGGGCGCGGCCGGGCGATCTGGTGCTGGTGACGGGAACGATCGGGGACGGGGGCCTTGGTCTGCTGGCGGCGCAGGGCCGGCTGGAGCTTGAGCCAGAGCGGGTCGCCGCGCTGGCGACGCGCTATTGCCTGCCGGAGCCCCGCCTGGCCTTTGGCGCGGCGCTGCCGGGGCATGCGCGCGCCAGCGCCGATGTCTCGGATGGCCTGGCGGCCGATGCCGGACGGATCGCTGCTGCGAGCGGCGTGGCTATCGAGCTGGAGCTCGGACGGCTGCCCCTGTCGGCGGCGGCGAGCGCCTGGTTCGACCATCGCGTCGATCCCGGGGCGGCGCTGACCTTCCTCGCCACGGCCGGGGACGACTACGAGATCATCCTGACCTGTCCGCCGGAGGCGGAAGCGCCCCTGATGCAGGCTGCGGAGGATCTGCACCTGCGGCTGACCGCGGTCGGGCGTGTGGCGGCCGGCGAGGGAGTTCGCGCCACCCTCGGCGGGCGACACGTGCCGCTCGACCTGCTCGGCTGGCGCCACGGCTGAGCCAGCCGGCGCGAGGCAACGGTTTGGCAAGGCCGTTGTGCGAGGCTGCCGCTCATGAAGCGTCGTGATCTGATCGCCGCCGCCGCGGTTTCCGCTGTCGCCGCACCTGCCATGGCCGGTGGTCCTGGCGGAGGCGGCTCCTCCGAACCGCCGATGATCAGCCTGCTGTCCGTCGGCCTGCCGGTGATCGCCGAAGGCCGGGTGCGTAACTACGTCTTCCTCAACATCCGGCTGCACGTCGCGCCGAACCACGACCTGGCTCCGCTGCGGCTCAAGGAGCCGTACTTCCGTGACGCCCTGGTCAAGGCGGCCCACCGCACGCCCTTCACGGTAGCCGGCGACTACAGCCAGCTCGATGCGGCCGCCATCGGCCGCGTCCTGACCGCCGCCGCCACCAGCCTCGTCGGGCGGGGGATCATCACCCGCGTCGAGGTGGTGTCCCAGCTGCCGCGTCGCCGGGTCCGGTCGCCCGCCCCCTGAGCGTCTCCGGCAGGTTCGCCGGACAGGACGAAACCCCATCTCTAATGAGTCGTTGCACGGTCGCCGCGCTTTTGGCACCGTCCTGCCGCATTTCCCCATGGGCGCGATCTTGCGTCCTTCGCGCACGGGGGGACCGGAAGGCGGACAAGAGGCGATCGACGCCCGCCGCGCCAAGGGCCGCGCGCTGAACTGCAACTAGGGTTGGAAAAACGCAATGACGTCATATCTCTGGCTGGTCATCGCGGCCGGCGCGCTGGGGGTGCTCTACGGCGCCGTCCAGACCGCCGCCCTGATGAAGGCCGACGCCGGCAACGAAAAGATGCGCGAGATCGCTGCGGCGATCCAGGAGGGGGCCTCGGCCTACCTGCGCCGCCAGTACACCACCATCGCCATGGTCGGCGTGGTCATTCTGATCGCCGCCTACCTGCTGATCGGGACCTGGGCCGCCATCGGCTTCCTGATCGGGGCCGTCCTGTCCGGGGCGGCCGGCTACGCCGGGATGCTGATCTCGGTGCGGGCCAACGTCCGCACCGCCCAGGCGGCCTCCCAGAGCCTCGCCAAGGGGCTGGACCTGGCCTTCCGCTCGGGCGCTGTCACCGGCCTGTTCGTGGCCGGCGGGGCCCTGCTCGGCGTGGCCGGCTACTACGCCGTCCTGACCGAAGGCCTGGGGCTGGAAAGCACCGGGCGCGAGGTCATCGACGGTCTGGTGGCGCTGGGCTTCGGCGCCTCGCTGATCTCGATCTTCGCCCGTCTCGGCGGCGGCATCTTCACCAAGGGCGCCGACGTCGGCGGCGACATGGTGGGCAAGGTCGAGGCCGGGATCCCCGAGGATGATCCCCGCAACGCGGCGACCATCGCCGACAACGTGGGCGACAATGTCGGCGACTGCGCCGGCATGGCCGCCGACCTGTTCGAGACCTACGCGGTGACCACGGTCGCCACCATGGTGCTGGCGGCCATCTTCTTCCGTGGCCAGCCCTACGTCGACGCCCTGATGCTGCTGCCGCTGGCCATCTGCGGCGCCTGCGTGGTGACCTCGATCCTCGGCACCTTCTTCGTCCGCCTGGGCAAGAACAACAACATCATGGGCGCCCTGTACCAGGGGCTGATCGTCACCGGCGTGCTGTCGGTCGGGGCCCTGTGGTTCGTGGTCAACGGCCTGATCGGCGGTCCCGTGACCACTACGGCCGGCGACATCATCCTGCCGATCAACCTGTTCTGGTCGGGCCTCATCGGTCTGGTCGTCACTGCCGCCATCGTGGTGGTGACCGAGTACTACACCGGCACCGGCTTCCGGCCGGTCAAGTCGGTCGCCAACGCCTCGGTGTCCGGGCATGGCACCAACGTCATCCAGGGCCTCGCCGTGTCGCTGGAATCGACCGCCATCCCGGCGCTGATCATCATCATCGGCATCGTCAGCACCTTCCAGCTGGCCGGCCTGTTCGGCATCGCCATCGCCACCACCACCATGCTCGGCGTCGCCGGCATGATCGTGGCGCTGGACGCCTTCGGCCCGGTCACCGACAACGCCGGCGGCATCGCAGAGATGGCGGGTCTGCCGCCCGAGGTGCGGGTCTCGACCGACGCCCTCGACGCGGTCGGCAACACCACCAAGGCCGTGACCAAGGGCTATGCCATCGGGTCGGCCGGTCTCGGCGCCCTGGTGCTGTTCGCCGCCTATACCGAGGATCTGCGCTACTTCTCGGCCAATCCGGGCGACTATCCGTTCTTCGCGGACCTGGGCGCGGTCGCCTTCGACCTGTCCAACCCCTACGTCGTGGTCGGGCTGCTGTTCGGGGGACTGCTGCCCTTCCTGTTCGGCGGCATGTCGATGATGGCCGTGGGTCGCGCGGCCGAGTCGGTCGTGGCCGAGGTCCGTCGCCAGTTCCGCGAGAACCCCGGCATCATGACCTTCAAGGTCAAGCCGGAGTACGGCAAGGCGGTCGATATCCTGACCTCTGCGGCGATCCGCGAGATGATCGTGCCGTCGCTGCTGCCGGTGCTCTCGCCGATCGTGCTGTTCACGGTCGTGCTGCTGATCCAGCCCGACAAGGCCAACGCCTTCGCCGCCTTGGGCGCCATGCTGATGGGGGTGATCGTGACCGGCCTGTTCGTGGCCATCTCGATGACCTCGGGCGGCGGCGCCTGGGACAACGCCAAGAAGCTGATCGAGGAGGGGTACACCGACAAGACCGGCGTGGTGCACAAGAAGGGCTCCGAGGCCCACAAGGCCGCGGTCACCGGCGATACGGTCGGCGATCCCTACAAGGACACCGCCGGCCCGGCGGTGAACCCGATGATCAAGATCACCAACATCGTGGCGCTGCTGCTGC
>CAZUXK010000104.1:0-7717 GCA_964624025.1 uncultured Brevundimonas sp. | reverse complement strand
CGCCTCCCTTTCTTTTTCTGCTCCAACATCCGATCGAAGATGATCATCCTCAAGACTGTGCTGGACGCCGAAGCCCTGGCGAAGGTCCGGGTTCCGTTCTGCAAGGCCCTCGGCAAGTCCAAGAGATTGTGAACCTGAAGCGCGCGCCGGTCTGGCGTCGTTCCGGTCCACCGCCTAGTCTCAGGACGTGAGTGTACAGCCGATCATCCCCCAGTTCGCCGTCCCGCGCCCCCCGGCCCGGCGCCTTGGCGAGTTGCTGGTGTCCCGCGGGCTCGTGAACGAGACGGACGTCGGCAATGCCCTGACCCTGCAGGCGGGCAATCGGGATCCGATCGGCCTGAACCTGGTGCGATTGGGGGCCGTGTCAGAGCCAGCCCTGCTTGAAGTCCTGTCCGAGCAGCTGAGCCTTCCCATCCTCGCGGCCGAGGAGAGCCCGCCGCCGGAAGCGGTGCGCGCCTTCTTCGACTCCATCGCCTGTCCGGCCGCGTGGTGGATCGATCGCCGCGCCATCGCATGGCGTCCGGCCGGTCCGGACGGCGAACCGGCAGCCGAGGTGCTGTGCTGCGCTTTGCAGCCGCTGGATCCGGGCTTGGCCGAGCGAATCGGCCAGTCGACGCCGGACCTTGTGCGGTTCCACCTGGCCCCGCGCGGTCTGATTGACGCCCTGTTGCAGGACCTCGGCGACCGCCCTGTGACCCTGACCGACCTGTCGGCCACGGGCGGGGGCGGCGACGCCCAGCGCCTGCGCGAGCTGGCCCAGGAAGCCCCCGTCATCGATTTCGTCAATGCGGTCTTCGCCGAGGCCCTGACCCGTCGGGCTTCGGACGTGCACGTCGAGCCCTATGAGGATCGCTTCCTCGTGCGCATGCGCATCGACGGGGTGCTGCACACGGCCCGCAGCGGACCGCGCGCCAACTTCGACGCCGTCGCCTCGCGCATCAAGCTTCTGTCCGGCATGGACATCGCCGAGCGGCGCCTGCCCCAGGACGGCCGCCAGTCGATCCGGGTGTCCGGCCAGGAGGTCGACCTGCGGGTCTCGTCCCTGCCGTGTTCCTGGGGCGAATCTCTGGTGCTGCGCCTGCTGGGCAAGACCAGCCGCCTGCCGCTGCTGTCGGAGCTGGGCGTGGGGCCGCAGCAGGAGGCCCAGCTGCTGGCCCTGTCGGAGCAGCCGAACGGGGTGTTTCTCGTCACCGGCCCGACCGGCTCGGGCAAGACCACGACCATCTACCGCCTGCTGACCCACCTGAACGATGGCGAGCGCAAGATCATCACCGTCGAGGATCCGGTCGAGCTGGACCTGCCGGGCGTCATCCAGGTGCGGGTGCGCGCCGAGATCGGCCTGACCTTCGCCGCCGGGCTGCGCTCGATCCTGCGCCAGGATCCCGACGTGATCATGGTCGGGGAAATCCGCGACCCGGAGACGGCGCGGATTGCGGTGCAGGCGGCCCTGACCGGGCATATGGTGATCTCCACCGTGCACACCAATTCGGCCCTGGCGGCGGTGCCGCGCCTGCTGGACCTCGGGGTCGAGGACTATCTGCTGGCCGATGTGCTGCGCGGGGTGGAGGGCCAGCGGCTGGTGCGCCGGCTGTGCGACGCCTGCGCCCGGCCGTCCACGGCCGAGGAGGCGAAGTTGCACGAGGCGGCCCTGCCCGAGAGCCTGCGCAAGCGGCTGAAGGGCGAGCGTCCGGCCTGGCGCGAGCCGGTGGGCTGCCCGGCCTGCGGACGCACGGGCTATCGCGGCCGGCTGGGCCTTTACGAGATTGTCGAGGCCTCGCCGGCCATCATCGCCGGGGTCCGCCGGCGCGAGGACGAGGATCGCCTGACCGAGACGGCGCGGGCCGAGGGCTTCCTCAGCTTCGCCGAGGACGGTCTGATCAAGGCGCGGCGCGGCGAGACGGCCCTGGCCGAGGTCTATCGCGTGGCCGGAGCGCCCGAGTGAGCGCCGCCCCGGTCGCCGTGATCGGCATGCACAGGTCGGGCACCTCGTGCCTCGCGGGCTGTCTGGAGAACCTTGGCCTGGCCCTCGGCGAGGTGAACACTTCTGCCCCGCACAATCTCAAGGGCAACCGCGAGAACACGCGCCTGTGGCCCTTGCACGACGGTATCCTCGCTCGCGTGGGGGCCGCGTGGGACGATCCGCCCGCGGATCCCGTCGTCTGGACGTCCGCGGAGCGGCGCGAGCTGCGTGTGCTGCTGGCCGACTATGAGCGCCTGCCGCGTCCCTGGGGATTCAAGGACCCCCGCGCGACGCTGCTCCTTGACGGCTGGATGGAGGAGATTCCGGACCTCCGTCTCGTGGCCAGCTTCCGTCACCCCTGCGCCGTCGCCGCTTCGCTGGCAGCCCGCAATGGGTTCAAGGAGGCCCGGGCGATTGCGATCTGGGGCGCCTACAACAGGGCCGTCCTGCGCTGGCGGGCATGCCGGCCCTTCCAGCTGATCGACTATGACGACCCTGACTACGAAGGGCGGGTCCGCGTCGCCGCGGCGGAGCTCGGCCTCGAAGCGACCGCACCGATGCCCTTCCGCGCCACCGAACTGATGCACCAGCGGGCCGAGGGTCCCGTCCCACCGGAATTGCTGCCGATCTGGGACAGGTTGGTGGCGGTGACGACATGAGCCGGCCGACTGTCTCTATCGTCGTGGTCGCCTTCGACATGGTGCGGGAGTTGCCCCGGACCGTGCTGTCCCTGCTGCCGCCCTACCAGCGCGGCCTTACAGACGGCGAGGTCGAAATCATTGTCGCCGACAACGGGTCGACCCGGCCCGTTAACGCCGCCGATCTGCCGGGTGGCGAGGCGGTGCGGGTGATCCGCGTCGAAGACGGGGGCGTGTCACCGTGCCGAGCCATCAACCGCGCGGCCGCCCTTGCGCAAGCGCCGCTGCTTGGTGTGGCCATCGACGGCGCACGCCTGGCGTCGCCGGGTCTTGTCGCGACGGCCATCCAGGCGTCGCGCGCGCTCGAACCGGCCTTCGTCGCCACGCTGGGTTTCCACCTTGGCCCGAAGACGCAGCAGGTCTCCACAACGGAAGGCTACACGCGCGAGGTCGAGGACGAACTGCTTGCCGGGATCGGCTGGCCGGACGACGGCTACCGACTCTTCGAGATCTGCGCCCTCGGTGAAAGCTACAGACACGGGGTGATGCGCCCCCTGCCGGAAACCACATTCTTCCTGACGCCTCGGGCCGCGTTCCAGCGCCTCGGCGGCTTTGACGAGCGGTTCAAGGGCCTCGGCGGCGGATTCGCCAATTTCGACATCTATGAGCGGAGCTTCAACGACGAGGCGCTCAATCCGGTCCTCCTGCTGGGGGAAGGCACCTTTCACCAGCTGCATTATGGGGCAACCACCCAGGCCGGCGGGATACGCCGGCCCGCGGACCGCGACCGCAGTCTCGGCGATGTCTATGCCGAGGAGTATATCGCGATCCGGGGGGGGGCGCCCCGTCCGCCGGAACGCCTCCCGCACCTGTTTGGACGGCTTGAGCATCCGGCCGCCGTGCCGTTCTTCTTTCCGGGGATGCCGTGAGCGATCCGCTGCTGTTCAGCTATCGTGGCGTTACGCGGGAGGGCGTCCCGACCGAGGGCGCCGTCAGTGCGGTGGACCAACGTGCAGCCCTCGCCCGGCTCGCTGCCGAGGGCGTCGTCGTTACCCGGATCAGGCCGGCGCGACAGGCGCGGCGCGGGGGCCGTGAGCGTGACCTGCGCCCGGCGGAACGGGTGCTGGTCCTGCGCCAGCTCGCCCTCATGCTCGAGGCGGGCGTGCCTCTCCTTGAAGCGCTGGACACGGTCGCCCAGGGCATGGCCGCCGTTAAGGGCCGGCGCGCCTTCGAAGCCGTGATCGCCGCCCTCCGCCGGGGTGATCCCCTCGGGCAGGCGCTGGAGGCGTGTGTCCCGGGTTTCCCCCACTACGTCTACGCCATGGCGCGGGTCGGTGAGGCCTCTGGCCGGATCGCGGATGTGCTTCGCGACGCCGCTGAGCAGATGGCCTATGAGGACCGGCTACGACGGGAGTTCGCCAACAGCCTGACCTATCCAGCCTTCCTGCTGGCCGCGGGATTCGCTGCGGTCGGCTTCATCTTCACCCAGGTGGTGCCGCGCTTCGCCACGATGATCGGGGACGACCGGGAAAACGTGCCGGCGATGTCGCGCTGGGTCCTGTCCGCCGGCGAGTTCGCCAGCGCCAATGTGCCGGTCGTCCTCGTCGCCTTCGCGGGGCTGGCGGCAGGCGCGTTCGCTGTCGCTACGCATGCGGGAATTCGTCGCCATGGCTATGTGCTGGCTCATCGCCTTCCGGTCGTCGGGGATGTGCTTCGCTCGCGTGAGATTTCGGCCTGGGCAAGACTGACGGCGTTTGGTCTGAACAACGGCGTCCCGATCCTGTCGGCTACCGCCCTCGCGCGCGATGCCGCGCCCGCTGGCCCCTTCCGGGCGGGCCTGGATCGCCTGGAGGGCGATCTCAGGGCGGGGATCACGGTTGACGCGTCCCTCGCCAGTCACACGCCGCTCGAAGCCATGGACATCAGTATGCTCCGGGCTGGCCAGAAGTCCGGGGCGTTGGGCCCGATGTTCGGCTTCATCGCTGACAACTACGAGGCGCGGCTGAAGGACCGGATGAAGCGGCTGACATCGCTGCTTGAGCCCACCGCCATCGCGGTGATCTCGATCATCGTGGGCGCGGTGGCCCTGTCGCTGGTTCTGGCCCTGTCGAGTGTCTACGAGGGTGTTGTATGAGCCGGGAAAGGTCCGGATTCAGCCTTGTCGAGGCCCTCGTGGCGCTGGCTATCGCGTCGCTCATGCTCGGGGCTATCTTCCAGCTGCAGGTGCAGATGGCCCGCAGCCAGGCGAGGGCTGCGGCGGTGCTCGAGCAGGTCGCGGCGCAGGAGAACGCCCTCGTGGTGGTCCGCGACATAAATCCCATGGAGCGTCCCACGGGAGAGGTGAGGCTGGGGGACAAGGAGGTCGTGCGCTGGACGGCGACGCCCCTCGGCGAGCCCCGGCTCAATGCCGGCTTTCCTCTGGGGAATGGCGGATACGATGTTCAGCTGTTCGAGGTGAGGGTCGAGGTGGACCGTACCCCCCGCCAGTCACCGGCCCCGCTAGTGATCGAAAGGGTCGGCTGGCGCCGTTCCGGTCAGGAGCTTGAGGATGCGGTCTCCGGCGGCTGAGGCGGCGGCTCGGGAGCGGCATACGGATTGTCGTCGACACGGGACCTTCCCGGCCAGCGGGGGAAGAGCGGCGGGCGTTCTGATTCCGGCTCTCCGGAGGGCAGGTCAAGTCCGAGGCCACGGATGGGGCCGAGATTAAACGGGGTCAAGGTATAGGACCAGCCGCGGCCCACCCTGAAGGCGGCCGACATGTCCTGCGAATACTGATCCGCTATGACCTGCATGGTCTCGTCGTCGCGCACAATGATCGGGGTTATCAGAAGCAGCAATTCCGTCCGCGTTCCGCCCACACTATTGGACTGGAAGGCCGAGCCGATCAACGGAACGTCCTTCAGAAAGGGTACCCCAGTGTTGCTCTTGGTATAGCTGTTGCTGATTAGTCCGCCCAGAACACCGGTCCACCCATCTCGGATCGCCATCTGGGTCGTCAAGCTTCGGTTCAGGATAGTCGGGCTATCAATGCCAGAGATCGCGTCACCGACCTCAGAAATTTCCTGACTGATCGTAACGTCAACGCGATCACCATAGATAACGGGTTGAACCTCAAGAATAACACCCGTCTGACGGTACTGGATTGACTGCAGAATATCTGTGGTGCCGTCGTCGAGACTGTTTGCCGCTGTGCGGGCTGTTATGATGGGGACATCTGTCCCGACCTGGAAGCGGGCCTGGCCACCGCTCCGAGCCACCAGTCTGGGCCGGGACAGGACATTGACCTTGCTGTTCGACGCGGCCGCATTGAAGCGGGCCCTGAGATCAGGACCCGTGAATCTGACGGTCAGGCCTTCGTTGCCCAAACCCAGACCAGCTTCGGTGCCCCCGCGATAGGTGCCGTCGCCATCAACCTCGGTCCCGAAAAACTCGAGGCCCAGGTCCGTGCCATCGGTCAGGGTGACTTCTGCGATGATGACTTCGATCACAACCTGCGGCGCAGGCACATCAAGCACCGTCAGCAGCTCCCTGAGCTGGGCATAGTCAGTCGCCGTGCCGGTGAACAGAATGCGGTTGCCTGTGGAGTCGACGATCAGTCGACCACCGAGGAACTGGCCCGGGGCGGCGGCCGCGGTCGCAGCCTGCGGCAGGCTACCCTGTCGGTCCTCAAGCTGGGGCGGCGTTCCCGGTACGCCCACCGGCGCGGTGCGGCGAGCCTGGCGTCCCGAACGGCCGGTCGCCAGCGCTCCGAGCGACTCTGCGTCGGTATTGCGTACTGCATAGACAAATGTGCTCTGGCGGTCTCCAAGCGCCGCCGGCTGATCGAGTGTTGTAATCCAGTGTTGAACACGGTCCAGAAGCTCGGGGCTCTCGGCGAACACGAGGATCTGGTTGGCCGCCTCGAGAGGCAGGATCAGAATCGAGCGGGGCACCGTCGGTTGCCGAGAGACAACGTAGCCTTCCGCCGTCAGTGCGGTCACAAGGGAGCCGGCAAGGGTGTCCGCCGCGAGGTAGACCGGCTCGACCCTGAGCACCTCCGAACCCGAGAAGCGAGGCTGGTCAATCTGGCGGAGTGTCCTCGCCACCGCAGAGACCTCGCGGGCGGGGCCGGAAATGATGAGGGCGTTTGCCGCCGCATCTGACGTGATCCGAGCGCGTCCGGCGTTGGGGAAGAGATCCCGGAGCAGCGCTTGCAGCGCCGTGACTTCAATCGTCTGTACGGGGAAAACCTGTACGACATTGCCGCCGCTATTGGGTGTCGAGCGACCGCGGATCATGCCGCCTGCCTGCGGGGTTTCACTCTCCGCGATGACTACGAGCCCGTTTTCCAGATAGACTTCCAAGCCATACTGCCTGAGTGCGAGCTGACTCAGCCGCATAAGCTCGCGCTTGGAAATCGGGGCGCCCGTGCCGCTTGATATCAGATCACTCCGCCCGGAGACTTCAGGCCCGAGGACATAGGGCAGGTTGAGCAGGCCCCCGAATACGGTGGACACGAACTCCGCCACCGGCTGGGGCGTGACGGTTGCGTCTACAGGCTCGTCGGGAATCAGGGCGGCGATCTCGTCAGAGGAGATCGGCTGACGCGCGGTCCGTGCCGCCGCCTGTGCGCCTGGAACGGCCAGCCGCTCGAGGTGCGTCGTCTGTCGACGTCCTGGCGCATGGCCCGGTGCTGGCCCGTTCGCCTCCTGAACTGTCGGCCGGGCCTCACTCACGCGGGTCGTCAGGGTGGGGAAGGCCGCACAGCCGGCTGCGATCATGAGTGGAGAAAGGGCGACGAGACGCACGAGCATCCTTCGAGCGCCGAAGTTAATCCGCTGTACCATCATGCTGCGCTTTCAACGTCCCTCGAAGACCCGGATCGACCGCCGTTCCGGGCCTCTGGCCAGCCATACTTCCCGAGGGGTGACTCCGGAGATCGACCATCCATCCCGGTAAATGTCGCCGACACCCAGCCGCCGGGGCGCCCGCGCACTCGCAGGATCCGACACCAGCACGAAGATAGCGTCGCCTCCATAACGTTCAAATCCCCTCAAGTCCTGCCGGAAGAGGACCGCGATGTCAGGCGGCGGCGGCGGCGGCGGCGGCGGCGGCGGTGGCGGCGGCGGCGGCGGCGGCG
>CAZUXK010000103.1:0-7849 GCA_964624025.1 uncultured Brevundimonas sp. | reverse complement strand
CAGCTGACGGATGCGGCCGAGGGTGCGGTGCAGGTGCGGCCCGCTCTCGGGGTGGACGCTCAGCACCTCGGCCCCGGCGGCGCGATAGGCCTCCAGCCAGGGATCGACCGGGGCCACCATCAGGTGCACGTCGAAGGGCAGGGAGGTGTGCGGCCGCAGGGCCTTCACGATGTCCGGCCCCAGGGTCAGGTTGGGCACGAAGTGGCCGTCCATGACGTCGACATGGACCCAGTCGGCGCCGGCGGCCTCGAGCGCGGCGACCTCCTCGCCGAGCCGGGCGAAATCGCTGGCGAGGATAGAGGGGCAGATCAGGGGCTGGACCATGCCCAGCGGATTAGGCGGATGCCGGGCACGGGGCAAGCCTTGCGGGGGCTGGAAACCGCCTCAGGAGTCCGGCACGCCGGCGCGCAGCTCGGCCAGCCACACCGCGGCGCTGGCGTCCGACGGGGCGCGCCAGTCGCCGCGCGGCGACAGGGAGCCGCCGGTCACCACCTTGGGCCCGTTGGGCAGGGCCGAGCGCTTGAACTGGGCGGTCTGGAAGAAGCGCACGAGGAACTTCTCCAGCCAGCCGCGGAGGGTCGGCAGGTCGTACGCGACCTTCTCGTCCTCCGGGGCGCCGGCCGGCCAGTGACCGTGCGCCGCGTCGCCCCAGGCCTGCAGCGCCAGCCAGGCCACCTTGGACGGCTTCAGCCCGAAGCGCGACAGGTAGAACAGGAAGAAGTCGTTGAGCGCATAGGGCCCGACGGTCGCCTCGGTCGACTGGATCGCCCCGTCCTTCGCCGGCACCAGCTCGGGCGAGATCTCGGTGGCGAGGATGGCCCGCAGCGTGGGCGTGGCGGCGGCCCCGACCAGCTCGCGCCCGGCGACCCAGCGGATCAGGTGCCGGATCAGCGTCTTCGCCACCCCGGCGTTGACGTTGTAGTGGCTCATGTGGTCGCCGACGCCATAGGTGGCCCAGCCCAGCGCCAGCTCGGACAGGTCGCCCGTGCCGACCACCAGCCCGCCGTGCTGGTTGGCCAGCCGGAACAGATAGTCGGTGCGCAGCCCGGCCTGGACGTTCTCGAAGGTGATGTCGTGCACCGGCCGGCCGTCGGCGAAGGGGTGGCCGATGTCCTTCAGCAGGGTCAGGGCGGCGGGACGGATGTCGATCTCGGCGGCGCTGACGCCCAGCGCCTGCATCAGGGCCCAGGCGTTGGCCTTCGTCCCGTCCGAGGTGGCGAAGCCGGGCAGGGTGTAGCCGAGGATGCCGGCGCGCGGCAGCTCCAGCCGGTCGAAGGCGCGGCAGGCGACCAGCAGGGCCTGGGTCGAATCCAGCCCGCCGGAGACGCCGATCACCACCTTGCGGCCGCCGGTGGCCTTGAGCCGCCGCATCAGGCCCTGGACCTGGATGTTGAAGGCCTCGTAGCAGTCCTGGTCGAGCCGGGCCGGGTCGTCGGGCACGAAGGGGAAGCGATCCAGCGGGCGGCGCAGGGGGGCGGCGACGGCGACGGTCGGGGCCGGCAGGGTCAGGCGGCGGAAGCTGTCGGCCTCCAGCTCGCGCCGGGCGCAGTCGGCGAAGGTGCCGGTGCGCAGGCGTTCAAGGCCGATGCGGTCGACGTCCACATCGGCCACGGTCAGGGCCCCGTCGAGGGCGAAGCGCGGGCTTTCGGCCAGGCGCGCGCCCAGTTCGTGGACCGTGGCCTGGCCGTCCCAGGCCAGGTCGGTGGTGGACTCGCCCCAGCCGGAGGCGGTGAAGACATAGGCGGCCACGGCCCGGGCCGACTGGCTGGCGCACAGGACGGCGCGGTCCTCCGCCTTGCCCAGCACGACGTTGGAGGCCGACAGGTTGAGCAGGATGCGGGCGCCGCCCAGGGCCTGGCGGGTCGAGGGCGGCAGGGGGGCCCAGTAGTCCTCGCACAGCTCGGCGCCGAAGACGAAGCCGTCGCGGTCCTCGACCTCGAACAGCAGGTCAGCGCCGAACGGGACCCAGGCCTCGCCCAGCCGCACCTCGGCCGGATCATCGCCGCCGGCCGGGGCGAACCAGCGCTTCTCGTAGTATTCGCGGTAGTTGGGCAGATAGGTCTTGGGCACGATGCCGCGCACCGCCCCGCCGGCCAGCACCACCGCCGTGTTGTAGAGCCGGTCGCCGAGCCGCAGCGGGGCCCCGACCACCACCACCAGATCGCGCGCCGCCTCGGCCAGCTCCAGCAGGGCCGCCTCGACCGCCGCGGTCATGGCCCCCTGCAGGTGCAGGTCGTCGATCGAGTAGCCGCTCAGCGACAGCTCGGGAAACACCAGCAGCTCGACGCCTTCGGCCCGGGCCGCGGCGATCCAGCGCCGGTGCTCGGCGGCGTTGGCGGCCGGATCGGCCAGATGCACCACCGGCGTGGCCGCCCCGACCCGGACGAAGCCGTGGGTGCGCGGGCTGTGGAAGGGGTGGCTCATCATGGGCTCCGTCATCCCCGGGCCTGGCCCGGGGATCAAGGGCGCAGCCGCTCGCCGGCCGGGAGGCGACCCGCCGGCCGCATGCCTGCCGACAACTCGATCCCCGGGTCAAGCCCGGGGATGACGGTGGAGGGGCGGACCAAGGTCCCGCTTTCGCGCGGACCGGCGGTGGTTTAGGGCAGTGCGCATGACCGACGCACCGAAGAAGGGCTGGCTTTCCCGGCTGACGGAGGGCCTGAGCCGCTCCTCGAAGCAGATGACCGAGCAGGTCGTCTCGGCCTTCGTGAAGGAGCCGCTGGGCGAGGCGGCGCTGGAGGGGCTGGAGGAGCACCTGCTCGAGAGCGATCTGGGGCCGGCGGCCACGGACCGCATCGTCGCCCGCTTCCGCGAGCTGCGCTTCGGGCCGAACCCGTCGGAGGTCGAGGTCAAGACGGCCCTGGCCGAGGCCGTGGCCGACGAACTGTCGGGTCATCAGGCGAGCTATGACCCGCTGGCCGGGCCGAAGCCGTTCGTGACCCTGTTCGTCGGGGTCAACGGCTCGGGCAAGACCACGACGCTGGGCAAGATCGCCGCCGACCTGACGGGGCGCGGGGCCAAGGTGATGATCGTCGCCGGCGACACCTTCCGCGCCGCCGCGCGCGAGCAGCTGAAGGTCTGGGCCGAGCGGGCCGGGGCCCATTTCGAGAGCCGGCGCGACGGCGCCGATGCGGCGGGGCTGGCCTATGACGCCTTCGTCAAGGCGAAGGCGGAAGGCTTCGATGTGGTGCTCGTAGACACCGCCGGGCGGCTGCAGAACAAGTCGGCCCTGATGGACGAGCTGCTCAAGATCGTGCGGGTGCTGAAGAAGGTCGACCCGGAGGCGCCGCACGAGACCCTGCTGGTGCTGGACGCCACCGTCGGCCGCAATGCGCTGGAGCAGGAAAAGATCTTCGGCCGGACGGCCTATGTGTCCGGCCTCGTCATGACCAAGCTGGACGGCACCGCGCGCGGCGGGGTGCTGGTGCCGGTGGCCCAGGCCTCGGACGCCCCGATCAAGCTGATCGGGGTCGGCGAGGGGATCGAGGACCTGCAGCCGTTCGACGCCCGGGCCTTCGCCCGGTCGCTGATGGGTCTGCCTGCGGAGGATGCGCGATGAGCGCCACGACCGACCATCGCCGCGGCCTGCGCCAGGCCGTCGACTTCGGGGCCCTGGTGGCCTTTCTGCTGGCCTATGTGGTGCACCGGTTCGGGCGCGGGCTGGACGGCCAGCAGGCGCTGGTCGAGGCCACCTGGGTGCTGGTCGGGGCCTCGGCCCTGGCGCTGGTGGTCGGCTGGGTGATGGAGCGCCGGCTGGCGCCGCTGCCGCTGCTCGCGGGCGGCTTCGCCCTGATCTTCGGCGGGCTGACGCTGATCTTCAATGATCCGACGCTGCTGAAGCTGAAGCTGACGATCCAGAACACCCTGCTGGCCACGGTGCTGCTCGGCTCGCTGCCGTTCCGCAAATATCCGTTCAAGTATCTGCTGGAGAGCGCCTTCCGCCTGACCGAGGCGGGCTGGCGCGGCCTGACCCTGCGCTACGGCCTGTTCTTCGCGGCGGTGGCCATCGTCAATGAAGTCATCTGGCGGACGCAGTCCGACGACGTCTGGGTCAGCTTCCGCGGCGGCCTGTGGCTGGCCTCGGCGGCGTTCGGCATCTGGCAGGTGGTCTACATCATGAAGCACATGATCCGGGACGAGGCCGAAGATGCTCCGGCCCCGGCCTCTCCAGACCCCGGACCCTGAACATCCGCCTCCGCCCACGGACCGCCTGTCTCGAAACCGTCAAGCCGGCCTGCTAGCCCTGCCCGGACGGTAAGGGGGATTCCGGCATGGTGAAAGGCAAGAAGGCCGAGGTGGGGACGCTGGCGCGGTCGCCCAGCCACCAGCTGCACCGGGCGCTGCAGCTGGCGCTCGACATCTATGCCGAGGAGGCCGGCCCCGACGCCCCGACCCAGCGCCAGTTCGCCGTGCTCGAGGCCTGCGCCACCAAGGATGGTCTCACCCAGACCGATCTGGTCAAGGCCACCGGCATCGACCGCTCGACCCTGGCGGATCTGGTGGCCCGCATGACCACGAAGGGCCTGCTGGTGCGCGAGCGCTCGGCCCTCGACGCGCGGGCCAATGCGGTCAGCCTGTCGCCCGAGGGGCGGGCGGCGCTGGAGACGGCGCGGCCGCGGGTGGCGGCGGCGGACAAGCGCATTCTCGGCCTGCTGCCCAAGGCCCGGCGCGAGGCCTTCGTCGACGTGCTGACCGAGCTGGCCTCGGCGGCGGAAAGCGCCCCGGCCGAGGCCGAGGCGGCGGCCAAGGCGGCGAAGCGCGCCGAGAAGGAGGCGCGCAAGGCCGAGAAGGCGGCGCGCAAGGCGGCCGAGGCGCTGGAACGCAAGGCCGCCAAGGCGGCGGCGCGGGGCAAGGCCAAGGGCGGCAAGCGCAAGGGTGAGAAGGCCGGGGCTGAGAAGGCCGGGGGCGAGAAGGCCGCGCCGGAACCTGACGCGGCCTGAAACCGGCGCCTCTAGTTCAGCATCACCGTGCCGAGCAGGACGCGGGCGCCGGCGCGACCCATGATGCGGTCGACCTGGGCCTGCATTTCGCGCGACAGGCGCATCACGTCCGGCGGGGAGCCGGCGCGGGTCTCGTTGGCCAGCCGCTGGGTCACCTCGCTGAAGGCGGCGCGCAGGCGGGGCACGGACTGGGTGGCGCGCACCGACAGCTCGGCCGGGGCGTCGATGCCGGATTCGACCGTGAGCACGCCGCGGTTGCCCGAGCTGCGGGTGATCGAGGCGGTGATGACCGGCAGGCGGATGTAGGCGGCCGCGGGGGCGCTGGAGCCGCCGCCGGCCTTCGCGGCGGCGGGCAGGCTGGCGGCGGTCAGGGCGGCGAGGCCGAGGAGAGCGCGACGGTCCATGGGGCCACTGTGGCGCCCCAGGCTGAACATCCGGTTACGCCGCGGGCCGTTCGCTCGCCGCTGCCGCCGGATCGGCGCCCATGGGCTTCAGGTCGAGCCGGGCGAACAGGTCGGCGTCCGCGTCCTCGCCCGGGTTGGGCGTGGTCAGCAGCCGGCCGCCGACGAAGATCGAATTGGCCCCGGCGAGGAAGCACAGGGCCTGCAGCTCGGCCGACATGGTCTCGCGGCCGGCCGACAGGCGCACGATCGACCGCGGGCAGACCAGCCGCGCCACGGCGATGGTGCGCACGAACTCCAGGCCGTCGATGGTCCCTTCCGCCTTGACCCGGTCTCCCAGAGGGGTGCCGGTGATCGGCACCAGGGCGTTGACCGGCAGGCTGTCCGGATGGGCCGGCAGGGTGGCCAGGGCATGCAGCAGGCCGGCGCGGTCGCGGCGGGACTCGCCCATGCCGACAATGCCGCCGCAGCAGGTGGCCATGCCGGCGTCGCGCACGTGCTGCAGGGTGTCCAGCCGGTCCTGGTAGGTCCGGGTGGTGACCACCTCGGCATAGTACTCCGGCCCGGTGTCGAGGTTGTGGTTGTAGTAGTCGAGGCCGGCGGCCCTGAGCTGTTTCGCCTGGTCGGCGGTGAGCATGCCGAGGGTGGCGCAGGTCTCCAGCCCGAGCGCCTTCACCCCGGCGATCATGGCCGCCAGCTTCGGGGTGTCGCGGTCCTTCAGCTCGCGCCAGGCGGCGCCCATGCAGAAGCGGCTGGCGCCGCCGGCCCTGGCGGCCATGGCCTCGGCGAGGACGGCCTGGGCGTCCATCAGCTTTTCGGCCTTCAGCCCGGTGTCGAAATGGGCCGACTGGCTGCAGTAGCCGCAGTTCTCGGCGCAGCCGCCGGTCTTGATCGACAGCAGGCGCGAGGCCTGGATGGCGGACGGGTCGAAGGTGCGGCGGTGCACGGCCGCGGCCTCGAACACCAGCTCCATGAAGGGACGGGCGAACAGGGCCTCGACCTCGTCGAGGGTCCAGTCGTGGCGGGGCAGGGCAGGGTCGCGGGTCATGGCCGTGGGCCTAGCAGCGGGGACGGGCCCCGCCAAGCCGGTCAGCGGGCGAGGCAGGCCGAGGCGCGGGCGACGGCGTCCGGGGCGCCCTGACGCACGGCGCCGGGCGTGTCGGTGGCGAGGATGGCCAGGCCCTGGTCCGCCAGTCCGGCGTACTCCGACAGGTCGCCGTCGGCGGCGTAGCGGTCGTCGAGGCGGCGGCCGGCGCGGCCGAGGGTGCCGAACATGGGTTCGACGCCGCGGGCGGCCAGCGCCGTCCACAGCTCCGGCCGCGGCTCGGACGTCCCGGTCCAGGCCAGCACCCGGGTCGGATCGAGGCCCTCGAGGTCGCCGGCGGCGCGCAGGGGCACCGACAGGCTCAGCTCCGGGGCGAGCCGGTGCAGGGTCGTGGCCGTCTCGCGCGACGGGGCGATCAACACGGCGGCGTCCTGCATCTCCGCGTCGCGCACGGCGGCCACCACGGCGCGGAACAGGCGGTCGGGGTCGCCGTCGGCCTTGAAGTCGATGGAGGCCACGCCCCCGACCGCGCGCACGGCGGCGAGGGCTTCGGCCAGGGTCGGCGGGGCCTCGTCCGTGACCCGTCCCGTCCCGTCGGTCAGGCGCGCGCGGCGAATCTCGGCGAGGGTCAGGTCGGCGACATCGCCGGCAGAGTCGGTGGTGCGGTCGAGGTCGTCGTCATGCATCAGCACCAGCGCCCCGTCCGCGGTCAGGGCGACGTCGATCTCCAGCATGACGCCCGGAATCTCGCGCCCGGTGCGGCGGATGGCGGCCAGCGAGTTCTCCGGGGTGGTGGCGTCCCACACCGCCCGGTGCGCCGAGACCAGCAGGGCGTCGGTCTGGCGCAGGCAGTCGAACCGCGCGACGAGGGCGGCGGCGGGGTCTGACGCCGGGGCCGGCCCTCCGGCGCAGGCGGCGGCGAGCAGGGCGAGGGCGGCGACGGCGCCGGCGCGGCGCAGGGCGGGGGGACGAACCATGGCGGGCAGATGCCACGGCCCGCGCCCCGCTGTCGATGCGGCCATTCACGCCGGAGCTGTCTGACCTGCCCGCGGATCATATAAAGACATCCTTATGGGTTTGTTGCTCCTGTCGCCGCCAGCGTCTATAGGCGCGCCCATGCCCGGCGCGCCCCGGCGACGTCCCCGAACAGGAGCTCCCATGCCCGACTACATCGTCCGCGACATCAGCCTGGCCGACTGGGGCGACAAGGAAATCGCCATCGCCGAAACCGAGATGCCCGGCCTGATGGCGCTGCGCGAGGAGTTCGGCAAGGCGCAGCCGCTGAAGGGCGCGCGCATCGCCGGCTCGCTGCACATGACCATCCAGACGGCGGTGCTGATCCAGACGCTGGAGGCGCTCGGCGCCGAGGTGCGCTGGGCCTCGTGCAACATCTTCTCGACCCAGGACCATGCCGCCGCCGCGGTGGCCCGGGCCGGCACCCCGGTGTTCGCCGTCAAGGGCGA
>CAZUXK010000102.1:5031-8074 GCA_964624025.1 uncultured Brevundimonas sp. | reverse complement strand
AGTTCGTGATCCAGGGCGGCTTCATGGGCGAAAAGGTTCTCGACGCCAGGGGCGTGGACGCGCTGTCCAAGCTCCCGTCGCTGGACCAGATCCGCGCCCAGCTGATCGGTCTGCTGAACGCCCCGGCCACCAAGGTCGCCGGCGTCATCCAGGCCCCGGCCGGCCAACTGGCTCGCGTCGTCGGCGCCTACGCCGCCAAGGACGCGGCCTGAGCCCCCTCCATCTCCATTCAAGACCTCAATCCCGATTTTCCCGAAGGAAACTGAACTATGGCTGACCTGTCCAAGATCGTTGAAGACCTGTCCTCGCTGACCGTCCTCGAAGCCGCCGAACTGGCCAAGCTTCTCGAAGACAAGTGGGGCGTCTCGGCCGCCGCTCCGGTGGCCATGGCCATGCCGGTCGCCGGCGGCGCCGGTGGCGCTCCGGCGGAAGCCGCCGAAGAGCAAACCGAGTTCACCGTCGTCCTGGTCGATGGCGGCGACAAGAAGATCAACGTCATCAAGGAAGTCCGTGGCGTCCGCACCGACCTGGGCCTGAAGGAAGCCAAGGACCTGGTCGAAGGCGCGCCGCAGAACGTCGTCGAGAACGTCTCCAAGCAGCAAGCCGAAGAGATCAAGAAGAAGCTCGAGGAAGCCGGCGCCAAGGTCCAGATCAAGTAATCTGGCCTCACGTCGAGACCTTGAACGGGCCGGGGAGCGATCCCCGGCCCGTTTTTCGTGTCCCGTCTAGCGCCCCCGCGCCGCCAGGATGTCGCCGATCCGGTCCGGCGTCCCGGCGACCCGCTCCAGCCGCGGATGGCGCAGGCCCTCGCGCCAGTCGAAGTTGAGGGTACGGACCCGGTCGCCGTTGCGCACCACCAGCGTCAGGGGCGCTGCCCCGCCCTTCGCTGCGGTGATGGCGGCGCGCAGGGTTTCGGCTGAGGGCGCGCGGTCGTTGACGGCGATCAGGTCCCAGCCGACGCCCAGCCCCTGCTCGAACGCCGGCGAGCCCCAGACCACGCCGCCGATGCGGCCGTTGGCGGCGAGCGTGAAGCCCAGCGAGTAGCGGAAGTCGTTGGCCCAGCCGGGGCTGACCGCCTTCTCCACGGCGCTCGGCTCCTCCACCCAGGTCAACCGGTAGCCGCCGCGTTCTATCCCGCCCAGCGGCGCACGCGCGTCCGGACCCACGGCGTCCAGCCGGTCGCGCAGGAAGCCGGCCCAGTCGTGCGGGTGCACGGCGTTCAGCGCCTCGACCAGCTCTTCGAAGGTGTAGCCGCGCGCTTCTGCCTGGCCGTTGAGCCGGCCGAAGAAGCCGCGGGCGAAGTCGTCCAGCGAGCGCCGGCCGCCGGTGGCTTCGCGGATCAGGGTGTCGGCGTCGAGCCACACCAGCAGGGCCTCATCATAATAGTCGGTGGTCGTGCGCATCCACGACGGCCACTGGCCCGGGACGCGGTAGCCGAGCAGGTTGTGGTTCTGGGTATCGTGCAGGGCGCGCCACCCGCGACCGGGCTGGGTCTGGTAGAAGGCGGCGTGCTCGGCGAAGCTCGCCAGGGTCTCCTCGGTCGTGGCGAGGCCGGCGCGCGCGGCCAGGACTTCGCCCCAGTAGGAGGTCAGGCCCTCATAGACGAACATCAGCGTGTTCTGGGTCGGCACATTGTAGTTGGCGGTCAGCTCGTCGGCCGGCCGCATGTACTTGCCGTTCCAAGAGTGGACATACTCGTGGGGCAGCAGCTGGCGGGCGCCCAGCGCGCCGGTCCCGCGCCGGAAGAAGTCCGGAGCGACCGTGTTCTCGGATGAGCGGTGGTGCTCCAGCCCGATGCCGCCGAGCCGGCTGGTGGCCCCGACCAGGAACTCGTAGCGATCGAAAGGCCGCGCCCCGAACAGACGGTCGGCCTGTACGACCATGGCCCGGAACCGGTCGATCAGGCCTGGCGCCGGCTCCAGCTGGCCTGCCTCGTCGGCGACGAGGCTGAGGTGGACCGGGGAGGGGCCGTCCGCATCCAGCGCAAAGCGGCGGTAGTGCTCGCCGGCGAACATCGGGCTGTCCACAAGGGTGTAGAGGCTGACCGGGGCGAAGCGGACGACCTCGCCGTCGCGCGCCACCTCGTCGAGCGCGACCCCGTAGCCCCAGCCCGCCGGCAGGCGGATCGACGGCTCGACCATGATGCCGGTGGCGGCGTAGCCGGCCGGATAGAGAATGGCCTTCTCCCACTGCATGTTGACCATGCCGGGCGTCTGCACCACGCGCCACGGACCGCCGTCGGGCTGGGTCAGCCACTGGAAGCTCACCTCGATTTCACTGACATCCGCCGGGACGTCGAGGTGGAAGGCGTAGGGCTCCAGGGTGTCGCGCACCCACTCCAGCCGGCGGCCGTCGGGCGCGGTGACCGTCAGGCCGGCCAGCAGCTGGATCGGGCCGGTGTCCGCGTGGTTGCCGGGCAGATACTCGGGATAGAGCAGGGTCATCGGCCCGGCCGCCGCCACCGGGATGGTCTGGCGCACGCTGATGATCCGGCGATCGCGGTCGGTGACGTCGGCCTGATAGCGGATCACGCCCGGATAGGTGGCGCGGGTCGGGGCCGGGATCGCCGGCTGCGCCCGCGACAGGGCGAGAGCGGCGTCACGGGGGGCGACGATCACCGGGGTCTGGGCGAGCGCGGGGGCGGCCGCGGCGAGGACGAGGGCGGCCACGCCGGCCGACAGGAACAACTTCATTGGGGGACCCCGGAGCGGACTCGCCGCGACGAGCGGCGGGCGCAGATCAGGGCGCCCGCCGGGCAGCGTCAACCCGTCTCAGCTCGCCGGCCGAACCTCGAGGAGCTCGACCGTGAAGCGCAGGGCCGAGTTCGGAGGGATCTCGCCGCCGCCGGCGCCGCGCGATCCGTAGGCGAGATCTGCGGGGATCAGGAACTCGAAGGTCTCGCCGGCGCGCATCAGGCCGACGCCCTCGGTCCAGCCGCGAATGACGCGGTTGAGCGGGAAGCTGGCCGGCTCGCCGCGGCTGTACGAACTGTCGAACTCGCGCCCGTCGATGAAGGTGCCGCGATAGTGCACCACCACCGTGT
>CAZUXK010000102.1:0-4931 GCA_964624025.1 uncultured Brevundimonas sp. | reverse complement strand
GCCTCGAGGGCCGCGAGGCCGGCGGCGGGCCCCTCGACCTCGGCCAGGGCCACCGCGCGGTTGACCTGCACCACCACATCCCGGCGATGGCTCAGGAGCAGATCATAGAGGCCCAGGATCTCCCGCCAGGGCGTCACGCCGCTGCGTCGGCGCCCGGCGTGGGCGGCGTGGATGGCGGCCTGCAGGGCGCGCGGCCCGGGCGGCTGACGCTGCTGTCGCAAGAGCGCCGCGGAACGGGTGAGAAAGCCCTCGCCGGCGTCGAGCAGCTGTCCGTTCCAGTCGCGCACATCCTGCTCGGTCAGGGGGCGAAGGGCACCGTCGGCGTCCAGCCGGGCCGGGCGTCGCGCGTCGGCCAGGTGGAGCGTCGCCGCCAGCGCCTGGACTTCCGCATCGTCGTCGGCCAGCCCCGCCAGCAGGGCGGCGAGCCGCAGCATCTCCCCGGCGAAGTCGGCATGCGGTCCCGCCAGCGCCGCGTCGGCGTGGGCCTGGGCATAGGCGATCTCGAGCGTCGACAGCACCGCATCCATCCGCTCGGGCCAGGCGTCGCGGGCAGGCACCTCGAACGGCACTCCGGCGTCGGCGATCTTGCGCCGGGCGCGAACCAGACGCTGGGCGAGGGTCGGTTCGGGGATCAGGAAGGCGCGCGCGATCTCGGCCGGGCTCAGGCCGCAGACCGTGCGCAGGGTCAGGGCGGCGCGCGCCTCCACCGCTACCGCCGGGTGGCAGCAGATGAAGATCAGCCGCAGTCGCTCGTCGGGGATGGGGGCGTCGCGCGCCATCACGTGATCCTCCGGCGTCGGCTCTGGCGACAGTGGCTCAGGCCGGTGGGCGCCGGCCGTGGCGCGGCGACGCAGACGATCCAGCGCGCCCCGCCGGGCCACGGAATAGAGCCAGGCCGCCGGGTCCTGCGGCGGGGCCTCCGCCCACGCCGCCTGGGCTTTCAGGCAAGCGTCGGCGAAGGCCTCCTCGGCCAGATCCAGATCGCGGAACGCGGCGGCCAGGGCGGCGATGACCCGGCCGCCGTGCGCCCGGAAGGCGGCTTCGAGCGGCGTCACGCCGTGCCGTCGAGCACCGGCCGGATCTCGATGGCCCCCGCGCCGGCGAGCGGCAGCTTGCGCGCCCAGGCGATCGCCTCGTCAAGGTCGGCCGCCTCGATCAGATAGAAGCCGCCCAGCTGCTCCCGGGTCTCGGCATAGGGGCCGTCATGCAGGGTACGGCCGGCCGGGGAGACGCGCACGGTCGTGGCCGTCTGCACCGGCTTGAGCCCGGCCCCGCCGCGCATGGCTCCCGCCTGCGCCAGTTCTTCGCTGAAGCTGCCGTGAGCGGCGAGGATGTCGCGCCAGGCCTGGCTGGCCTCGCCCTCGGGATAGGCCTCGGCGTCATTTTCATAGATCAGCAGGGCGTACTGCATGGGGTGGTCTCCGGTGGCGCGGCTCGGCCCATCCGATCCTGCGTCACAATCGAAAGACGCGCGAGAGCCCGCCGCAACGACAGCGCGCGCAAACTTTCTGCGAATCCCCCGAATGACGTAGGCTCCGTCCATGGCCCAGCTTGTCCTTCCCGACGTTGACGAGGCGGTGTTCGCCCGGCTGCAGGCGCGTGCGGCCCGGCACCACACCACGGTGGAGGAGGAAGCCCGCCGGGCGCTGGCCGAGAGCGTCAGCCAGGACTTCGCGGCCGTGATCGCCCGTTTCGACGCCTTCGTCGCCGCCCTGCCGCCGGAACCCGAGGCCGGCCCCCGGTGACCCTCGTCGTCGATTCCTCGGTGGTGCTGAAGTGGGTTCTGCCCGAGCCCGGTCGGGAACGCGCGCTGGCCCTGATCGGCGAGAAGGCCCTGTTCGCCCCCGACCTGCTGCTGGTGGAGTGCGCCGACGTGCTGGCGGTGCGCGCCGAGCAGGGACGGATGAGCGAGGCCCAGGCCCAGGCCGGTCTGCGCCTGATCCGCAGCGTCGCCGGTCTGCTGGTGCGGCCCGGCGAACCCTATGTCGAGGCCGCCCAGGCCCTGGCGCTTGAGCTGCGCCAGAGCGCCCACGCCTGTCTCTACCTCGCCATGGCCCTGGCCGAGGGCCGGCGGCTGGCCACCGCGGACCGGGCCTTCGCCGAGGCGGTCGAGGCGCACGGCGTGCACGCCCGGGTGCTGCGGCGCCTCGACTGAGCCGGCTTTCCGCTCCGAGGGCTTTATTTCGCCACGAAAGCGAGTATAGGGGACGGCTCCGCATTCTCTGAATGAGTCCGCGCGAAAGCGCCGAGGCCCGGTTTGTCGCCCTCCGACCGGTGCGAAGGCGCGCTCCTCCCCAAGGGAGCTGACAAGTCCAGGTGTCCTGACCCGGGTCCGGGTCGAGGGTGGACGCCGAGAAACGAAGCCGCGAGTCGCCCGGGAGGGTGGGGCGCGGCCGCCGCTGCATTGGACGCGGGGGTCCCCCACCCCGCGCATTGGGAAGACAGAATGGCCAAGACCCTCGACGATCTCGCCCTCGCCGGTCAGATCGATCTCGCCACGTCGTTCACGGGCAAGAAGCGCATCCGCAAGTCGTTCGGGCGCATCCCCGAGGCGGTGCGCATGCCGAACCTCATCGAGGTGCAGCGCGCCTCCTATGAGCAGTTCCTGCAGCGCGAGTGCCGTCCGGGCCAGCGCACCGACGAGGGCATCGAGGCGGTCTTCAAGTCGGTCTTCCCGATCAAGGACTTCAACGAGCGCGCCGTGCTCGAGTACGTCTCCTACGAGTTCGAGGAGCCGAAGTACGACGTCGACGAGTGCATCCAGCGCGACATGACCTATGCCGCGCCGCTGAAGGTCAAGCTGCGCCTGATCGTGTTCGAGGCCGACGAGGAGACCGGGGCTCGTTCGGTCAAGGACATCAAGGAACAGGACGTCTACATGGGCGACATCCCGCTCATGACGGACAAGGGCACCTTCATCGTCAACGGCACCGAGCGGGTGATCGTCTCGCAGATGCACCGCTCGCCGGGCGTCTTCTTCGATCACGACAAGGGCAAGACCCACGCCTCGGGCAAGCTGCTGTTCGCCGCCCGGGTGATTCCGTACCGCGGCTCTTGGCTGGACTTCGAGTTCGACGCCAAGGACATCGTCTACGCGCGCATCGACCGCCGCCGGAAGCTGCCGGCGACCACCTTCCTCTATGCCCTCGGCATGGACGGCGAGGAGATCCTGCGGACCTTCTACGAGACCGTTCCCTACGAGAAGCGCGGCGACACCTGGGTCACGCCGTACAAGGCCGAGCGCTGGCGCGGGGTGAAGCCGGAGTTCGACCTGGTCGACGCCGACACCGGCGAGGTGATCGCGCCGGCCGGCCAGAAGATCAGCGCCCGCGCCGCCAAGAAGCTGGGCGAGACGGTCAAGTCGCTGTCTCTGGCCGCCGACGCCCTGCTCGGCAAGTACCTGGCCGCCGATGCGGTCAACTTCCAGACCGGCGAGATCTACGCCGAGGCCGGCGACGAGCTGGACCAGGCCACGATCAACGTGCTGGAAGAGAACGGCTTCTCGACGATCGACGTGCTCGACATCGACCACGTCACGGTCGGCGCCTACATGCGCAACACCCTGCGGGTCGACAAGAACACCGGCCGCGAGGACGCCCTGTTCGACGTCTACCGCGTCATGCGTCCGGGCGAGCCGCCGACGCCGGAAGCGGCGGACAGCATGTTCAACAGCCTGTTCTTCGACGCCGAGCGCTACGACCTGTCGGCCGTCGGCCGGGTCAAGATGAACATGCGCCTCGAGACCCCCGAGGTCGGCGACGAGGTGCGCGTGCTCCGCAAGGACGACGTGCTCAAGGTGCTGCAGATCCTTGTCGGCCTGAAGGATGGCCGTGGCGAGATCGACGACATCGACAACCTCGGCAACCGCCGCGTCCGCTCGGTCGGCGAGCTGCTCGAGAACCAGTACCGTGTCGGCCTGCTGCGCATGGAGCGGGCGATCAAGGAGCGCATGAGCTCGGTCGATATCGACACGGTCATGCCGCACGACCTCATCAACGCCAAGCCGGCCGCGGCGGCGGTGCGCGAGTTCTTCGGCAGCTCGCAGCTGTCGCAGTTCATGGACCAGACCAACCCGCTGTCGGAGATCACCCACAAGCGGCGCCTGTCGGCCCTCGGTCCGGGCGGTTTGACCCGCGAGCGCGCCGGCTTCGAGGTGCGCGACGTGCACCCGACCCACTACGGCCGGATCTGCCCGATCGAGACGCCGGAAGGCCCGAACATCGGCCTGATCAACTCGCTGGCCACCCACGCCCGCGTCAACAAGTACGGCTTCATCGAGAGCCCGTACCGCCGGGTGAAGGACGGCAAGGCCACGGACGAGGTGGTCTACATCTCGGCCATGGAAGAGGCGAAGCACGTCATCGCCCAGGCCAACATCGAACTGAAGGCCGGCGAGATCGTCGAGGACCTCGTCCCGGGCCGGATCAACGGCGAGTCGACCCTGATCCCGCGCGCCGACGTGGACATGATGGATGTGTCGCCCAAGCAGGTGGTGTCGGTGGCCGCGGCCCTGATCCCCTTCCTGGAAAACGACGACGCCAACCGCGCGCTGATGGGCGCCAACATGCAGCGTCAGGCCGTGCCGCTGGTCGAGGCGGACGCTCCGCTGGTCGGCACCGGCATGGAGGCCGTGGTCGCCCGTGACTCCGGCGCCGTGGTCGTGGCGCGCCGCGATGGCGTGATCGAGCAGATCGACGGCACCCGGATCGTCGTGCGCGCCACCGGCGACCTCGAGGCCGGCCGCTCGGGCGTGGATATCTACCGCCTGTCGAAGTTCCAGCGGTCGAACCAGTCGACCTGCATCAACCAGCGCCCGATCGTGCGCGTGGGCGATGAGGTCAAGGCCGGCGACGTCATCGCCGACGGCCCGTCGACCGAGCTGGGCGAACTGGCGCTGGGCCGCAACGCCCTCGTCGCCTTCATGCCGTGGA
>CAZUXK010000101.1:0-8083 GCA_964624025.1 uncultured Brevundimonas sp. | reverse complement strand
GGAGGAAGACGTTGATCGACTGGGCCTGGCAGATTTCCGGCGTGCGGTCCGCGGACAGTTCGACCACCCAGCGCTGGTCCAGCTCGAAGGCGGTCTTGAACAGGGCCTTCTCCTCCTCGTCGAGGAAGGTCAGGTGCTGCACCGAGCCTTCCTGCTCGAGGATCGAGGACCACACCGCCTCGGTGTTCTGGCCCTTCTCGTCCAGCAGGCGCTCCAGATAGGGGTTCTTGACCGCGAACGACCCGGACAGGGTCTTGTGGGTGTAGATGTTGGCCGGGATCGGCTCGATGCCGGCGGAGGTGCCGCCGCAGATGATCGAGATCGAGGCGGTCGGCGCGATCGCCAGCTTGTGGCTGAAGCGCTCCATCATCCCGCGCTCCTTGGCGTCCAGGCACGGGCCCTTCTCCTCGGCCAGCAGTCGGCTGGCCTTGTCGGCCTCGCGGCGCAGGTGCTTGAACAGACGCATGTTCCAGCTCTTGGCCATGGCGCTCTCGAAGGCCACGCCCTGCTGCTGCAGGAAGGAGTGGAAGCCCATCAGGCCAAGGCCGACCGAGCGCTCGCGCTGGGCCGAATAGACGGCGGCGCGCATCTCCGGCGGGGCGCGGCGGATGAAGTCTTCGAGCACATTGTCGAGGAAGCGCATCACGTCCTCGATGAAGCGGGGCTCCTCGCGCCACTCCAGGAAGGTCTCGGCGTTGACCGACGACAGGCAGCAGACCGCGGTGCGGTCGATGCCGAGGTGATCCTTGCCCGTGTGCAGCATGATCTCGGAGCACAGGTTCGACTGCTTCACCGACAGGCCCAGCTCGCGCTGGTGCGCCGGCATCTGGCGGTTCACCGTGTCGGAGAAGATCAGATAGGGCTCGCCGGTCTGCAGCCGGATCTCGAGGATCTTCTGCCACAGGGTGCGGGCGTCGACCGTCTTGCGCACCTCGCCGGTCTTCGGCGAGACGAGGTCGAACGGCCGGCCGTCACGCACCGCCTCCATGAAGACGTCGGTGATGTTGATGCCGTGGTGCAGGTTCAGGGACTTGCGGTTGAAATCGCCCGACGGCTTGCGGATCTCGAGGAACTCCTCGATCTCAGGATGGTGGATGTCCAGATAGACCGCCGCCGAGCCGCGGCGCAGCGAGCCCTGGCTGATCGCCAGGGTCAGGGAGTCCATCACCCGGATGAAGGGGATGATGCCCGAGGTCTGGCCCGCGCCCTTGACCTTCTCGCCGATGGAGCGGACGCCGCCCCAGTAGGTGCCGATGCCGCCGCCGTTCGAGGCGAGGGCGACGTTCTCGTTCCACACCGACTGAATGCCGTCGAGGCTGTCGCCGACGGCGTTGAGGAAGCAGCTGATCGGCAGGCCGCGGCTGGCGCCGCCGTTCGACAGCACCGGCGTGGCCGGCATGAACCACAGCCGCGAGATATAATCATAGATACGCTGGGCGTGGTCGGCGTCGTCCGAGAAGGCCGTGGCCACCCGGGCGAACATGTCCTGGTAGCTCTCGCCCGGCAGCAGATAGCGATCCTCAAGGGTCTTCTTGCCGAAGTCCGTCAGCAGGGCGTCGCGCGACCGGTCGATCTGGATCGACCGGACCACCGCCAGCTGCGGCCGCTCAGGCGTATGCGAGACCTCCGGTCCCGTCGCGACTTCCGATTTCAAAGCTTCGACGCCAGCCATGTCCGTCCTGATTCCTGAACGCTGTGGTGAACCGATCCCCGCGCTCCAACCACATCATCTTGTGGGCGAAGCGCACCCCAAGCCCACATATGGGGCGCAGATGGTGAACGGGAGGTCAACAGCTTGACGCGGCTTTTCCCGACGAATCAGGTGCGTGGCGGGGGATGACCCTGTGGACAGCCCGTGACGCTGGCGCGACGCCCGAAGCGGCCGCCGCCCCGTCCCCGGTCACGATCGCGTGAGCGCTTCGGGGCTCCTCGTCGCTGCGGCGACGGCGCTGCGGCCAAGCGTCCTGCCCGTCGCTAGACTGCGGTCCATGCTGGAGCCGCTGCGTCGTCGCCTCGCCGGTGAGATCGTCGCCCTGTTCAACGACCCCGCCCGGGGCGAGCGCCCGGTCGTGCGCCGGCAGGACGGCCTGTTCGGCCCGGACTCGGTCGCCTGGCGCGTGCACGGCGACGTGGTGTCGATGATGGCGGGCGGGGTCTCGGGCCTGCTGCTGCAGATGCTGCACCCGCGGGTGCTGGCCGGGGTGTGGGACCACTCCGACTTCCGCAACGACCTGACGGGCCGCCTGCGCCGCACCGCCCGCTTTATCGCCGTCACCACCTATGGCGGCCGCGACGAGGCCGGGGCCGCCATCGCCCGGGTGCGCGCCATCCATGGCCGCGTCCGCGGAACCCTGCCTGACGGGACGCCCTACGCCGCCGACGATCCGGCGCTGCTGGCCTGGGTGCATGTCACCGAGACGGTCAGCTTCCTCGGCGCCTGGCGCCGGCTGGTGGAGCCGCGCCTGTCCCGCGCCGACCAGGATTGCTACGTCGCGGAGATGGCGGAGATCGGCCGCCGGCTCGGGGCCGACCCCGTCCCGGAAAGTCTGGGCGAGGCCCACGCCCTGCTCGCCGCGATGCGCCCGCAGCTGGGCGTCGACGCCCGCACCCGCGAGGTGGCCGGTCTGATCCTCAACCCGCCGCCGCTGGCCCCGGCCCTGCGGCCGTTCCAGCGCCTGACGCTCGACGCCGGGGTCGACCTGCTGCCGGACTGGGCGCGGCGAATGCACGGCCTGCCGCCGCCCGCCCTGACGCGACCGGGCGGACGCGCGGCAACCATGGCGCTGGGCGGGGTGGTGCGCTGGGCCTTCGCCCGGCCGTCGTGAGGTTGCGTCAGGCGGCGATCATGCGCTCGACCTCGCCGACGAGGTCACGCAGGTGCACCGGCTTGGACAGCACCTTGGCCTGGGGCGAGGCCTGGGCCGCGGACAGGGCCACGGCCGCAAAGCCGGTGATGAACATGATGCGCAGATCCGGCTGGCGCTGGGCGGCGACCCGCGCCACCTCGATCCCGTCCGCCCCCGGCATGACGATGTCGGTCAGCAGCAGGTCATAGGGGCCGTCATCGAGGGCCACGATCGCATCGTCGCCGTTCTCGCAGTCGATCACCTCGTGTCCGGCCTTGACCAGCGCGCGGACCAGGAAGCCCCGCAGCGAGTTGTCGTCTTCGGCAAGGAGGATACGCGCCATCTGGTCCTGTCGCCCTGAGATACTGAGACTGGCAGCCTTACGCCCGGCCCCGTAAACCGGCCATGAACGTCGCGCCGTCCTTGTCAGGACGCAAGCGGCTGTCGGCGAGGCGCTTTTCCGCTAAGCCCGAAACATGAGCGCGCGCGATCTGCCACAGGCGTGGGAGCCCGACGTCTGGGAAGCGGCCGGGACCAGTCCGGCCCCCGGCGTCCGGCGCCGCGGGCCGGCGTCCGGCGACACGCCGCTGGTGTTCGCCTCGCCCCATTCGGGCGATCTCTATCCCGAGGACCCGGGGCTCGACCCCGACCTGCCGGTCGCCTCCCTGCGCAGCGCCGAGGACGCCCTGATCGACCGCATCGCCGCCCCGGCCGCCTCGCGGATCGGCGCGCCGCTGCTGTGCGGCCTGTACGGCCGGGCCTATGTCGATCTGAACCGGGCCCCGGATGATCTGGACCCGCTCGCCATCGCCGGCCTGGAGGGCCTCGAGCCGGGCGCAAGGGCCCGGGCGGGGTACGGCGTCATCCCGCGTCTGACCGGCGACGGCCGGCCGCTGCGCACCGCGCCCCTGCCGCTTGACCTCGCCCGCACCCGCCTCGACGGCCCCCACGCCGCCTATCATGCGGAGCTGGAGCGGTTGATGACCGCGGCGCACGCCCGCTTCGGCTGCGCCGTGCTGGTCGACTGGCACTCCATGCCGGGGCGAGCGGTGGCGAGCGGGGGCGGGGTGCGCCCGCTCGACGTGGTGCTGGGCGACCGCCACGGCCGCGCCTGCGACCCGGCCCTGGTGCGGCGCGCCCGCGCCACGCTGGAGCGGTCGGGCTGGCGGGTCGGCCTCAACCGCCCCTATGCCGGCGGCTGGTCCACCGAGCGCTGGGGCCGGCCGGACGAGGGCTTCCACGCCCTGCAGATCGAGATCAACCGCGATCTCTACCTCGCGCCGGACCTCGGCCCCGGGCCCGGCTTCGGCCGCGTCGCCTCGGTCGCCCTGGCCCTCGCCGCCGCCCTGGCCGAGGCCCTCGACGCCGGCGCCGCAGGGGCGAAAAAAAAGCCGCGCCCGAAGGCGCGGCATGGAAGTCTATAGGGAGGAAACGCCCAGGAAGGGCAAGACGCCCGGAAGCGTCGAAAGTTAATTTAGGGTGCAATGCACAAGACGTCAAGCGCTGAAACCCGTTTCACACGCGCATAAACGCGACGTGATTGCTGATCATCTCGCAATTGCGAAATCGCCAGGTCAGCCCAGCAGCCGCCGCGCCCCGCGCACGGCCCGGGCCGCCGGCGAATCCGCCTGACGCCAGATCAGCAGGGCCAGCACCGCCAGCGCCCCGCCGCCCAGCCACAGCGGGCCGAACAGCCAGGCCGCCGCCGCCAGGGCGAAATAGTAGGTCCGCACGCCCTGGCTGAAGGCCTGCATCGCCGGATTCAGCGCTGCGCCCGCCGCCTCGGCGAACGCGGCGCGATTCTCCGCCGCGTCCGCGTCATCCGCCTCCGGGGCCGCCCCGATCAGGGCCAGGGTGTAGTTGAGCTGGCGGATCGACCAGATGAAGTCCAGCAGCCCCCGCGCCAGCGCAGCCAGCACCAGCCCCAGCTTGACCTCCAGCTGCGGCAGGGAGCGAACCTCCGCCGCCACGCCCGCGACGCCCGCCAGCGCCGTCTCCCCGCCGAACAGCACCCCGGCCACCGCCGCGATGAGCAGCAGGTTGGCCGAGGCGAAGAAGGAGGCCGAGTTGATGGTGTGGCCCATCAGCTGGCTGTCGACGAGCCGGATCTCCCGCCCCGCCATGGCGCGCATCCACACCTCGCGCACCACCTTCATGTCCGAGTTGAGCGACCCGCTCCGGCGCGACACGAGGGCCAGCAGCGGTTCGTAGAACAGCCAGCACAGCAGAAACAGCGCCAGCGCCGCCCAGTCCGGACCCGTCACCCTCGCCTCCTCCGACCGCTGCCGGACGCTTGCCTCACCCCGCGCCGACGCCTATCACGCGCGACAGTTTTTCGCATCTGCACAAAAGGCTCCGTCATGAACCTCGACGCCGTTCCCGTCGGCCCCAACCCGCCGTGGGACCTGAACGTGGTCATCGAAATCCCGCAAGGCGGGCTGCCGGTGAAGTACGAAATGGACAAGGCGTCGGGCGCCCTGTTCGTCGACCGCTTCCTGCACACGGCCATGTACTATCCGGGCAACTACGGCTTCGTGCCGCACACCCTGGCGGATGACGGCGACCCCTGCGACGTGGTGGTGATCAACCCGACCCCGGTGGTGCCGGGCTGCGTCATCCGCGCCCGCCCGATCGGCGCCCTGATGATGGAAGACGAGGCCGGCCGCGACGAGAAGATCCTCGCCGTGCCCGTCGACAAGCTGAACCCCTTCTATTCGGATATCGCCAGCTACCGTCAGCTGCCGCCGATCCTGATCGAGCAGATCGAGCACTTCTTCAGCCGTTACAAGGACCTGGAAAAGGGCAAGATGAGCAAGGTGACGCGCTGGGCCGACGCCGGCGAGGCCGCCGAGCTGATCGCCGCCGGCATCCGCGCCCACGAGGACAAGCTCAAGGCCAACGCTGCCTGATCGTCCGCGAATGCCTTCCTTCTCCCCTTGCGGGAGAAGGTGGGCCGCGGAGCGGCCCGGATGAGGGGTGTCAGCGCCGACGCCCTGCATGTGTGGTGACGGCTCAAGAGATCACAGCGACCACAGCGAGGTCACAGCGACCACGACGGGACCTGTGGGGCGGCGCGCGAAGCGCCTTCCTTTTTTGATGCCAATCGAAGGAGGCGCCTCCGGCGCAGAGCCGCGACGCCGCCGTGCCCTCCGTGCGCTTCTCTGTGCCCTCCGTGATGAACCGGCGACCGTCGCCACATCAACACAGGCGTCGACGCTGACACCCCTCATCCGTCATGCTCCGCATGACACCTTCTCCCACAAGGGGAGAAGGAGGCGCGCTCTACCGCCCCCCCCCAGGCGGGGGACAAGGTCGCGCAGGCCTTTCTTCTGGCGCCCGACCCGCTATGTGATCCCCATGGCCGCCGCCGAGACCCCCCAGGAGCGCTTCAAGCGCGCGCTGTCGACCGCCGCCCGGGCCCTGGCCGAGCAGGCGGAGCTGGAGGTGGCCTTCGCCGCCGACGGCCCGCGCCTGGGCAACGGCGTGCTGACCCTGCCGCAGCCGCCGCGCGACCTGTCCGGCCCGGAGAGCGCCGCCCTGCGCGGCCAGGCCGATCGGCTGGCCCTGCGCCTGGCCAATCACGACGAGGCCCTTCACGCCCGCCTCAGCCCGCCGGACCGCGACGCCGCCGAGGTGTTCGAGGCGGTGGAACAGGCGCGGGTCGAGGCGGTCGGGTCCGTGGCCCTGCCCGGCGTGCGCGCCAATATGGACGCCGCCCTGATGGCGCGGCTGGAAAAGAGCGGGGCCACCCGCATCATCGACGCCGGCCGGGTGCCGCTGGCCGAGGCGGCCGCCCTGATGGCCCGCGAACGCCTGACCGGCGCGGCCGCGCCCGAGGGCGCGCGGCGGCTGCTCGACCTCGTCCGCAGCGAGCTGGAGTCCAAGGCCGGCCGCCAGTTCGACCGGCTGGCCGAGGCCGCCGGCGACCAGGCCCTGTTCGCCGACCGGCTCAAGGATCTGCTGGTGGCGCTCGATCTCGACCCGGGCGATGGCCGCGGCGACGAGGCCGACGACCAGCCCGGCGAGGATGAGCCCGAGGCCCAGGAACCGTCCCCCGAGGAGGAGGCCGAGGACGAGGAAGAGCCCGGCGGCGGCGAGGGCGCTCAAGGGATGGAGGGCCAGACCGACGAGGCCGACGCCGAGGAGCGCGAGACCCGCCCCGACGGCGCCCCGGCCGACCCGGACGGCGAACCGTCCGACGATGGCCCCGACCTCGACGACGGCCCCCGGCCGAACCGCGTCGAGACCGCCGACGACGGGCGCGCCGTCGAGGCCTACCGCGTCTTCACCACCCGGTTCGACGAGACGGTCGGGGCCGAGGACCTGTGCGACCCGGGCGAGCTGGCCCGGCTGCGCGCCCTCCTCGACCAGCAGCTGACCAGCCTGTCCAGCATCGTCACCCGCCTCGCCAACCGGCTGCAGCGCCGCCTGCTGGCGCAGCAGAACCGTAGCTGGGCCTTCGATCTGGAGGAGGGGGTGCTCGACACCGCCCGCCTGACTCGCGTCATCACCGACCCGACCAGCCCCCTGTCGTTCAAGATGGAGAGCGACAGCCCGTTCCGGGACACGGTCGTGACCCTGCTGCTCGACAACTCCGGCTCCATGCGCGGCCGCCCGATCATGGTCGCCGCCGTCTGCGCCGACGTGCTGGCGCGCACGCTGGAGCGCTGCGGGGTCAAGGTCGAGATCCTCGGCTTCACCACCCGGGCGTGGAAGGGCGGCCAGAGCCGCGAGGCCTGGATCAGCGCCGGCAAGCCGCCCATGCCGGGGCGTCTGAACGACCTGCGCCACATCATCTACAAGGCCGCCGACGCCCCCTGGCGGCGGGCGAAGAAGAACCTCGGCCTGATGATGCGCGAGGGGCTGCTCAAGGAGAATATCGACGGCGAGGCCCTGGCCTGGGCCCACGACCGGCTGCTGGCGCGGCCCGAGCAGCGCCGCATCCTGATGGTCATCTCCGACGGCTCGCCGGTCGACGACTCGACCCAGTCCGCCAACGCCGCCCTCTACCTCGATCGCCACCTGCGCCAGGTCATCGCCGAGATCGAGACGAAGAGCCCGGTCGAGCTGCTGGCCATCGGCATCGGCCACGACGTCACCCGCTGGTACCGCAAGGCCCTGACCCTGGTGGACGTCGAGCAGCTGGGCGGGGCCATGACCGAGAAGCTAGCCGAACTGTTCGAACAGGACGCCGCCGCCCCCCGCCGCAGCCGCGGCCGTCGCGCCGCCTGATCAGC
>CAZUXK010000100.1:0-8163 GCA_964624025.1 uncultured Brevundimonas sp. | reverse complement strand
GGCTGGATCGTCTGGGAGACCATGCCCGGACCATGACAATCGGCTCCGGTTCGAGGAGATTGTGGCCGCCGGCGGCGGCGATCTCCAGCGCCCGCTTGGCCCCTTCCTGGCCCTTGACCTCGCGCAGGTCGGGGCCGCCGCCGCCACCGCGCATCGGCCCCGGCGCGGGCGGGGCCAGCACCTGCAGCCCCTTGAAGTGGTTGATCAGCCCGATCAGCGAGCGCGGGGCCAGCAGGCGCACCTCGCCGGCCCAGGCCGCCTCGGCCCCGTTGGCCTCGGGACAGATCAGCCCCAGCCCCATCGCGCCCGCCGCCACCGCCGCCGGCAGGCTGCCGCCCACCGGGGCGATGCGCCCGTCCAGCCCCAGCTCTCCGATCGCCGCCCAGCCGTCCAGGGCGTCGGGGCCGATCACCCCCATGGAGGCCAGCAGGGCCAGGGCGATCGGCAGGTCGAAATGGCTGCCCTCCTTGGGCAGGTCGGCCGGCTGCAGATTGGCGATGATGCGCCGCGGCGGCAGGGACAGGCCGATGCCGGCGAAGGCCCCGCGCACCCGCTCGCGACTTTCGGCGACGGCCTTGTCGGGCAGGCCGACGATGCCGAACTGGCCCTCGCCGCCGCTGCCGATCTGCTGCACCTGCACCTCGACGCGGCGCGCCTCGACACCCTCGAACGCCACCGTTGCGATACTGGCCAGCATGACGCCCTCCGTTCCCGCGACCGGGAACAGAACACGAACATGACGTTCTGGCAAGCGCTGTTACACGAGCGCCGCGCGCTTGCGTTCGACGGCGTCCCACAGCACCGCGGCGGCGTCTACGCCGCTGAACCGCTTGAGCTGCTGGGCTCCGGTCGGGCTGGTGACATTGATCTCGGTCAGCCAGTCGCCGATCACGTCGATGCCGACGAACATCAGCCCCCGGCGGCGCAGCTCCGGGCCGATGGCGGCGCAGATCTCCAGGTCCCGGTCGGTCAGCTCGACCGGCTCGGCCACGCCGCCGACGCGCAGGTTGGAGCGCACCGCGCCCCTGGCCGGGACGCGGTTGATGGCCCCGACCGGCTCGCCCTCGATCAGGATGATGCGCTTGTCGCCGGCTTCCACCGCCGGCAGGAACTTCTGGATCACCAGCGGATCGCGCGAGGCGGCGGCGTGGATCTCGATCAGGGCGCCGAGGTTGGGATCGCCGGCCTTGAGCCGCACCACGCCCGAGCCCGCCGCCCCGTGCAGGGGCTTCAGCACCACATCCCCTTGCCGGGCGTGGAAGTCGGCCAGGGCGACCGGGTCCGACGAGATCAGGGTCGGCGGCTGCAGCCCGGCGAAGCGGGTGGCGAACAACTTCTCCGGGGCCGAGCGGACCTCGGCCGGGTCGTTGACCACCAGGGTGCGCGGATGCACCGTCTCCAGCAGATAGGTGGCGGTGACATAGGCCATGTCGAACGGCGGGTCCTGCCGCATCAGGATGACGTCGACGTCGACGCCGAGGTCGAGCCTCGTCTCCGGCCCGAAGGTCACATGCTCGCCCTGCACCGGGCGGATCGTCACCGGCCGGGCGCGGCAGAACAGGCGGCCGTCTTCCAGCGCCAGGGTGGCCACGTCGTAGACCCACAGCGGGTGGCCCCGCGTCTGCGCCTCCAGCATCAGCAGGAAGGTGGTGTCGGACTCGACGTTGACCGTCTCGATGGGGTCCATCTGGACCGCGACCTTCAGCATGGCGCTCCCTTTCGGCTCCGGCTTGAATGGCGACGCCGGGGGGCGGGCGCAAGGGTCCCCTCCCGGGCGGCCGTCTCAGTCGCGGGCGTCGAGGCCGCGGAGGTGGCGCGGCCAGCGGCCGGGGGCCAGCGCCACCACGTCGAGCCGGAGCTCCAGTCCCGCCAGCCCGGGCCGGCCGCGGGCCACGGCCTGTCCCGCCGCCCGCAGCCGCGCCTGCTGCGCCGGCTTCAGGGCCACGAGGGCGGCGTCGAGGGTGCTCCGCCGCTTGACCTCGACCACCGCCAGCACGCGGCCGCGCCGCGCCAGCAGATCGATCTCGCCGCCCGCGGCCTTCAGCCGGAAGCCGAGAATGCGATAGCCGCGGCTCATCAGGAACAGGGCGGCGATCCACTCGGCCGCACGTCCCGCGCGCCGGGCCCGGGTTCCCAGACCCACCCGCCAGGGGCGTGCGGGCCGGCCCGGTTTCATCCGGCCTTCAGCTCCAGCGCGCGGCGGTACAGGGTCTTGCGCGATTGACCCAGGGCCCGGGCCACCTCCGCCGCCGCCTCGCCCGGCGGCAGCCGGCCCAGCGCCTCGGCCAGGGCCCGGTCGACGTCGTCGGCGCTGGCGGCCTCGGCCTCGCCGGGCCCGATCACCACGACGATCTCGCCCTTCGGCGCGTCAAGCGCCGGGTCAGCCGCCAGCCCGGCCAGCGACCCGCGCACGCAGGTCTCGTAGAGCTTGGTCAGCTCGCGCGCGACGGCGGCCGGGCGCGGGCCCAGCACCGCCGCCATATCCTTCAGCGACTCCCGCAGGCGCGGCCCGGTCTCGAACAGCACCAGGGTGGCCTTCTCCGCCGCCAGCCCTTCCAGAAAGGTGCGGCGCGCGGCGGACTTCGGCGGGGCGAAGCCGGCGAACAGCACCCGGTCGGCGGGCAGGCCGGCGACGCTGAGGGCCGCCAGAAGGCTGGACGGGCCGGGGATTGGATGTACCGGCAGGCCGGCGGCGATCACGGCCCGCGCCACCACATAGCCGGGGTCCGACACCAGCGGCGTGCCCGCGTCGCTGACCAGCGCCACCACCTGGCCCGCGCCGACCACCTCGACCGCCAGGTCGGCCGCCCGGCCGCCGGCGTGGTCATCGGCCCGCTCCAGCTTCGCCTTCAGCCCGTAGGCGGTCAGCAGCCGGGCGGTGACGCGCGTGTCCTCGGCCAGCACCAGGTCGGCGGCGCCCAGCACGTCCAGCGCTCTCAGGGTGATGTCGCGCAGGTTTCCGATCGGCGTGGCCACCAGATACAGGCCCGGGGCCACCGGCCGCGGCGGCGGCTCCACGCGGGGACGGGCAGGGGCAGGGGCCGGGGCGTCGCTCATGCCCTCAGGGTGACAGGCCGCGCCGCCCGCCTCAACCGCGCCGGTCCCCTATCGCACCGGCGCCCCGAACAGCGCGCCGAGATGGATTACCGCGAGCAGGGCGACTGCCCCGCTCACCAGCATGACGAAGCGCCACGGCACCATGCGCACGCCGCGCGTCAGGTCCGGCGGCAGGGCGCCCCGCCAGCCGGCGAAGAGCCCGAGGGCGACGCTGGCGGCCAGCAGCATCAGGGTGGCGGTCAGGGACATGGGCGGGCCCGGCAGGCTGGAGACGGGTCTGGATCTGGGGCGGTGGTCGCGTTCCGGCAAGGCTCCGTTAAGGATTAACCGGTCGTTAACCCTGTCCGGGCGATCTGGGTCGGTCGCTGCGGGGGCTGTCCACAGGAACATCGGTCGCCACCACATGTTGCGGTTAACCCTGCGTTTACACCCTTCATCTGGCCGCATAGCGTCTCAGGAAGAGGTTGGGAGACGAATCAGGTGAGCGCAGCCGCGCCGTGGAGCGTGAAGGGGATCGACCCCAAGGCGCGCGAGATCGCCAAGGATCTGGCGCGGCGCTCCGGCATGACTCTCGGCGAGTGGCTCAACACCATGATCCTCGACGAGGATGAGGACGAGGGCGTGGTGCCCCTGGCCCGCCGTCCCCACGCCGCCGATCTCTATGAGCGCCGCGGCCGGTCGCGCCGGCTGGACGACGCCTACCCCGGCGAGGACGACACCCTGCAGCGCGTGGCGGCCTCGGTGGAGGCCATCGCCGCCCGCCTTGAGGCCTCCGAGCGCCGCGCCACCATCGCCATCCAGGGCGTCGACCAGGCCGTCGCCGGACTTGTCCGCCGGCTGGACGCCCAGGATGGCCATCTGTCGACCCACGGTCGGCGCATCGACGACATCGCCGAGGAGCTGCGCGAGGGGCACCGCCGCCTGCGCCGCTTCGAGCAGGAGGTCGGCCCCCAGACGGCCGAGTCGTTCAAGCGCACCGAGACCTCGGTCGCGGCTCTCGCCTCGCGCCTCTACGACATCGAGGAGCGCCAGCGCACCGGCATGAACGAGCTGCGCGGGCAGCTGGAGGCGACCCAGGCGCGGCTGGAGCTGCGCGGGACCGGCGCCATGGGCCCCGAGGAGCTGGAGCGCCTGCGCGCCCGCCTCGACCAGGCTCAGGAGAAGACCGGCGACGCCCTGCGCGCGCTGGAGGCCTCGTTCGCCCGGCTGGACCAGCGGCTCAGCGCCGCCGAGACCCGGGTCGAGCCCGAGGGCGCGCGCGAGGCGGCACGCTTCGAGAAGCTGGCGGAGACCCTGTCGCGTCAGGTCGCCGACAGCCGCGAGGAGATGCTCCGCCGGCTGGAGACGGCCCAGCACGAGGGTCGGCTGGACCGTATCGAGCGCGCCGTCGAGCAGGTCGGCGAGCAGGCCCGCGCCGCCGAGGCGCGCAGCGCCGGGGCGGTCGAGGCCATGGGCCGCGAACTGCTCAACATTGCCCGCAACCTCAACGGCCGGATGGAGCAGGTCGAGCGCACCGGCGGCGATGCGCTGAAGTCCCTCGAGCTCGAGCTGGGCAGCCGTCTGGAGCGCGACAGCCGCCGCCTGGCCGAGACGGTCGAACGCCGCCTGACGATCGCGGACGACCGCCACGCCCTGGCGATCGAGAAGCTGGGTGGCGAGGTCAGCCGCATCTCCGAACAGCTGTCCGAGCGCATCAGCGTGTCCGAGCGGCGCGCGGCCCAGTCGCTGGACGAGATCGGCCAGCGGCTGGCCCGCGCCACCGACAAGATCGAGCAGCGCTATGACCGCGCCTCCGGCGAACTGGCCGAGCGCATGCGCCTGTCCGAGGAGCGCACCGCGCGGCTGCTGGCCGAGGCGAGGCAGTCGATCGAGGCCCGCGAGGACGACCGCCGCAGCGAGGCGCCGTTGGCCCCGGTGCTGCTGTCGCCGGAGTCGCTGGGTCCGCCGCCGATCCCGCCCGCGCCGGACGGCGACTGGCGCGCCGCCGCCTTTCCCGAGGCCTTCGAGGGCGAGGACAGCTGGGCCGCCGAGACCGAGCCCTTCCCGGTCGCCGCCGAACTCGCGGCCGAGGCCGCCGAGCCGACCCCGGTGATGCGTCCGGTCAGCGGCTTCGGCCGGCCGGAAGAGGCCCCGCCGCCCGTATTCCTGACCCCGCCCGCGCTCGCGCCGGCTGTGGCCGGGGCGGAGGACGAGGCTCGGGCCGAGACTCCGGTCACGCCGGTGTTCGGCGGCTTCGGCGGAGCCGACGTCCGCGACGCGCTGGTGGCGACCGAGGCGGTCACGCGCGAGCCGTACGCCGACGCCGCGGAGCCCTTCGCCGCCGAGACCGAGTTCGTCGATCCTCGCCAGGTGCGCCGCGCCGGCAAAGCCAGCAGCGCCCGCGAGGCGCTGGACGCCGCCCGCGCGGCCATGACCGCGGCCGACGCCAAACCGGCGCGCGCCGGTTTCGGCCTGAAGCGGGGCGGCAAGTCGCGGCTGCAGGAGCGGCTCGACAAGCAGGCCCGCAACGACGGCTCGACCGTCGGCAAGACCCTGATGGCCTCGGTCACCGCCGTGGCCGTCACCGGCAGCATCATCTGGGGCTACAACCACCTGAGCGGGCGGTTCGGCGCGCCGGTCCCGACCGCCGACGGCGAGGGCGCCGCGCCCCTGGCCCTGACCCTGACGCCGGCCCCTGCGGTCCCGGCCGAGGTCGAGCGGCTGTACGACGAGGCCGCCGCCGCCTTCGAGGGCGGCGACGAGGCCGCCGTGGCCGACATCACCGAGGCGGCCGAGGCCGGCAGCCTGCGCGCCCAGGTGCATCTGGCCCAGCTTTACGAGACCGGCCAGGGCGGGCTGACCGCCGATGCGGCCCTGGCCCGTCAGTGGACCCGCCGCGCCGCCGACGGCGGCGAGGCCCGGGCCATGCACAATCTGGCCATGTACCTGTTCGACGGCGTCGGCGGGGCGCGCGACCAGGCCGAGGCCGTGCGCTGGTTCACCCGCGCCGCCCGCGCCGGCCTGACCGACAGCCAGTACAACCTGGCCCGCATGTACGAGACCGGAGCCGAGGGCGTCCCGGCCAACGCCGGACAGGCCTACCTCTGGTACCTGATCGCCGCGCGCAACGGCGACGCCGAGGCCGCGGCCGCCGCCGAGCGCATCGGACTGGGCCTGACCGAGGCCGCCCGGCGCGACGCCCGCGCCGCCGCCGACCGCTTCCAGGCCGAGCCGGTGGACGCCATCGCCGAGGGCTGACGCCGCCCGCCGGGCCCGCGCCCGAGGGGCGAGGGCGGTGGCGTCGTCGCCGGGCCCGCGCTAGACCGCCCCCGTCGCCGTCCGGCGCGTCGAGTTCCTCCAGCCGAAGGCGCGTCCTTTGGATATCTATCTGCCGATCGCCGAGGTTTCGGTGAACGCGCCCCTGCTGGTCCTGCTGGGGGCGGTGGTCGGTTTCGTGTCCGGCCTGTTCGGCATCGGCGGCGGCTTCCTGATGGCCCCGGTGCTGGTCTTCCTCGGCATTCCCCCCTCGGTGGCGGTGGCCAGCCAGGCCAGCCACGTCGTCGCCTCCTCCACCTCGGGGGTCATCACCTACACCCTGCGCCAGGGCGTCGACTTCCGCATGGGCGGGATCATGGCGCTGGGCGGGGCGCTGGGCGCGCTCGCCGGGGTGGAGGTGTTCCGCTACCTGCGCCTGCTCGGCCAGGCGGACCTTGTGGTGGCGGTTTCCTACCTCGTCTTCCTCGGGGCCATCGGCACCCTGATGCTGAAGGAGAGCCTGACCGAGATCCTCAACCGCCGGCGCGGCCGGCCGACGCCGCGCCCGGCGCGCCGGCGGCCGCTGTGGCTGTACGGCCTGCCGCTGCGCATGCGCTTCCCGCGCTCGGGCCTGTACATCAGCGCCGTGCCGCCCTTCGCCCTGGGGGTGTTCTCCGGGGTGCTGTCGGCCATCATGGGCGTCGGCGGCGGCTTCATCCTCGTGCCGGCCATGCTGTATGTGCTGCGCATGAAGGCCCAGGTGGTGGTCGGCACCAGCCTGTTCCAGATCATCATCACCACCGCCATCACCACGGTGCTGCAGGCCGGGCGCAACCAGACTGTCGATGTGGTGCTGGCCACCCTTCTGCTGGTCGGCGGCGTGGTCGGGGCGCAGTACGGCGCCCGCCTGTCCAGCCGCTTCCGCGCCGAGGAGCTGCGCGCCGCCCTCGGCCTGATCGTCCTGTTCGTCGGCATCCAGATGGGGCTCGAGCTGTTCGTCCGGCCGGACGACATGTTCGCCTTCGCTCCGGGGGTGGTGCGATGATCCCGCCGGTCGTCATCCCGCCGCCACCGGCCGAGAGCGTCGCCACCCTCGCCGAACCGGCCGTCGCCGCCGGCCTGACCGACGCCCGCATCCATGTCGACGCCGGCTTCACCGGCGCCTCGGTCACCCTGTTCGGGGCCGTGTTCAATCCCACCGACACCCCGGCCGATGTGATCGTCGTGGTGCGCGGGCCCGACGCCTCCCTGCGCCTTGTGCGCAAGCACCAGGTGGCCGGCCTGTGGCTCAACAGCCGCCCCGTGCTGTTCGAGGGTGCGCCCAGCTACTACGCCACCGCCTCGACCCGGCCCCTGGCCGAGATCGCCGACTTCGGCCAGTTGCGCCGGCTGGCCATCGGGCTGGACCACCTGCGCATCGACGCGCCGGAGGAGAGCCGGGTGGTGACCCGCTACGGGGTGCGCGACGTGGTCGTCAGCCGGCTGGGCGACGACTATCTCGACTGGCGCCGCGCCGTGATCCGGCTGAAGACCGAGGGCGGCCTCTACGCCAGCGATCCGGACGGGGTGCGCTTCGTCGACCGCGGCCTGTTCCGCGCCGACCTGACCCTCCCGGCCACAGCCCCGACCGGTCAGTACAACGCCCAGGTCTGGCTGTTCCAGGAGGGGGCGCCGGTGTCGGTCACCAGCCTGACGATGACGGTCGAGAAGGTCGGGCTGGAGCGCGACGTCTACACCTTCGCCATGCGCCGCCCGTGGCTCTACGGCCTGTTCAGCGTGCTGCTCGCCGCCGGCGCCGGCTGGCTCGCCTCCCGCCTGTTCCGCGCGCGGTAGACCGCCACCCCTCCTTCTCCCCTGGGGGGAGTAGGTGTC
>CAZUXK010000099.1:0-8418 GCA_964624025.1 uncultured Brevundimonas sp. | reverse complement strand
CGCCTCCCACCGTGGCCGCGAAGCCTCAGGGCGCCAGCGTATGACACGGCGGCCCCGGGTCAAGGTTGCGTTGATGCAGGCGACGGGCGAGTGTGGCGGGTCTGTGTCTCAACGATGGGGTTTTCATGTCGTCTCGTCTCCTGCGCCGGGCCCTGCTCGGTTCCGCCGCCGCCTGCAGCCTGATCGCCGCGGGCGCCGCCTCGGCCCAGACCGGCGTGGGCGTCGGGGCGGGCCCCACGACCCTGGCCTGGAACCCCGAGCTGGCCCCCCAGATCGTCATCGCCAATCCGGGCACCTCGACCACGGCGCGCGACACCGGCGTGACCGGCGTCGGCCAGATGGTCGTCGACCAGCAGAACGGCTTCCTCGGTCTGTGCACGGGCTCGCTGATCAACCCGCGCACGGTGCTGTTCGCGGCCCACTGCGTGAACACCGTGGCGGCCACCACCTATGGCGCCAATTCCGGCGGCCGGCCGATCTCGTTCGGCTTCCAGGCCGACAACCTGCCGGGGCTGCAGCGCTGGTTCAGCGCGACGATCAGCGGCCAGCCGAACCCGCTGCGGCATCAGTCCAACCCGGGGCTGCACCTCTATAACGTCAACCAGGTCCGCTACCATCCGCTGTCGCTGGAGCCGGCGGCCAACCGCTTCCTGTACGGCGACGTGGCCACCGCCACCCTCGACACCCCGGCCGCCAATGTGCCGCTGTGGTCGGTGCTGTTCTCGCCGCTGACGCCGACGACCCCCTCGGCGGCGGGCACCGGCTATGGCGTCAATGTCATCGGCTACGGCTCGCACGGCAGCGCCGCGACCGGCTCGGCCTCGGGCTCGGACTTCCGCCGCCGCATCGCCGACAACATCGTCGGGGCGCTGACCGACCTGCAGACCTTCGAGCAGTTCCTGTTCGGCGGCCCGCCCAGCGGCCTGACCCAGAACCTCTATTTCATCGACTTCGACGATCCGCTGCGCGGCCAGCCGGGCGCCAGTCCGTTCGACTTCAACGCCTTCCGCGACAACGCCGCGGGGCCGCGCGAAGGGACGACGGCGTCGGGGGATTCCGGCGGGCCGCTGGCGCTCAAGAACGCGCAGAACCTGAGCCTGGCGATCGGCGTGCTGTCGGGCGGCTACACCCGCTTCTTCAACGGCCAGCCGGCCAACGGCTATGGCACGGTCAGCTTCTACCAGCCGCTGTACCTGTACTGGGACTGGATCGCCGCCAACAACCCGTACCGCTATGTCACCAACCAGGCCGGCGACCGGCTGTGGACGGACGGCAGTCACTGGGTCACGACCCTGGACCCGAACTATGTGATCATCGGGCCGAACGGGACCTTCATCAACGGCGTGCCCGCCACCCCTGGTCAGGGGGTCAATGGCCGCACCGGCCAGTTTGGCGAGATCTGCTTCCAGACCGCCACCCGCAGCCAGTGCCTGAACACCGCCAACGGGGTGTTCCAGGACGTCAACCGCCCGATCGGCACCGACGATGTGGGTGAGGCGACGCACGGCGCGGCCGAGATGCGCGCGCCGTTCGCGACCACCGACGGCGGCGCGGCCAGCCCGGCGGTGCAGGTAGCCGCCGACGGGGACGATGTCGAGGTGGGGCTGGCGAACCTCCCCGCCGCGACCCTCGCCAACGGCCTGCCCGGCGCGACCGGCTTTGTCCCCAGCAACCAGGATCCGAACCGGCTGACCGGGGCCATTGGCCGCTACTTCGACGTCAACCTGAACGCCGCCGGGCGCACGACGCTGAACACGGCGGTGACCATCGACCGCTTCCGCGTCACCGGCGCCAACGCCCGGCTCAACGTCGTCACCGGCGGGTCGCTGACCAGCCTGATGGACATCAACCAGATGACCGGCGGCGTGCATGTCGACGGCGCTGTCCGCTCGATGGGCGACTATATGCTGCTCAGCGGCCTGCTGTCGGGCAGCGGCCAGGTGACCGCCCCGTTCCTGACCAACGTCATGGGCAGCATCGCCCCGGGTGGCATGGGCACGGTCGGCACCCTGACGCTGAACACCAACCTGGTGCTGTCGAGCGGCAGCTCGCTGCTGATCGATCTGGCGCCGACCGCCGCCGACCGTCTGGTCGTCGCCGCCGGTCCGGGCAGCCAGGGTACGGCGCTGCTGGGCGGGCGATTGGCGTTCAACACCGTTGGCCTGCCGACCTTCGGCGCATCGTACAACATCCTGACCGCGGCGGGCGGCGTCACCGGCCGGTTCGCGACCGTGTCGGCCGACCTGACGCCGATGCTGTTCGGCGCGGTCAGCTACACCGCCACCGATGTCAATGTGCGTATCGACGCCCGCTCGTTCCGGACGGTGGTCAACCCGGATGGCGCCGCCGAGGCGGCCATGGCCGACCTGCTGGACCGCAACCGGGTCGGCAGCTACGCGCCCCTGTCCGGGCTCTACCAGGCCCTCGATGTCGCTTCGGTGGATCAGATCGAGAGCTCGCTTGGCGCCCTCGTGCCGGGCACGGCGAGCGCGCGTATCGGACAGGCGGCGTCCATGACGGATGCCCTGTTCGGCTTCACGGCGAACCGCCTCGACCTGCTCGCCGGAGGAGAGGCCGGCGGCGGCCTGACGGTGGCGGGCAACCCGGCCGCCATGGCCTTTGGAGCCCTGACCCTGCCCGAGGGCATGATGACCCATGTCCAGACCGCCGACGGGGCCAAGCGCCGTGACGTGCTGCCGGACAATGTCAGCGCCTATGTCCACGCCGGCTATCTGAACGGCTCTGTCCGTTCGTTCGGGGACTCCATGGACGACGTCGATGGCTGGTTCGCCGCCGCCGGGGTGGAGTTCAGCGACGCGGAGGCGGCGATCGGTTTCGGTCTCCAGTTCGCGGACACGGAGAGCACGCCCACCGCCCTGCAGACCTCGCAGGCCCAGCTGGCGCAGCTTTCGGTCTACGGCGCCCGGGCCCTGCCGGATGGCTGGGTCGGCACGGCGGCGATCCAGGCTGGCCTCCTCAACACGGACAGCCAGCGGCTGGTCACCGCGGGGGGGACCAGTTTCACCCTTTCGTCGGATGAGGACTCCAGCACGTTTGGCGCCGAAGTCGGCATCAACAAACGCGTTGTCCGTGATGGCTACCGGATGCGATCGAGCCTGGGCCTGCGCTACGCCCAGATCGGTTTCGGGGACTACAGCGAAACCGGCGGGGCCGCGGCGCTGGCCATCGATGGCGCCGCCTATGAAAGCCTGCAGACCCGGGTCGGGATTGATGTCGACGCGCCCCGCGCCACCGGAGGGATAACCGTCACGCCGCGCCTTACGGCAGCGCTGGTGTACGACTTCCTGGACGGCCGTGACGCCATCCCTGTCAGCTTTGTGGCCGGACAGGGCGCGCCGGTCCTGTTGTCGCTGGCCGATCGCGACCAGGCGTGGTTCGAGGTCGGCGCCGGCCTTGCCATCGCCGGCGAACGGCTGACCGTCGACCTGTCGATCGATTCGAACGTTGGCCGTGACGACGTCGATTACGACACCTTCCGCGCCGCCGTGCGCTGGGCCTTCTGAGGCTGTTCCCCGATCGCCCCTTGCGGGGCGTCGGGGACGTCGGGGGCGACAGCCCCCGACAGCCTTGCGGCCTCGGGGCTGACGGTTGCGCTCAGCCCTTCTTCACCCTGCGCGGCGCGCGGCTCCGGCGCCGGCCACCGCCCGCACATTGTCGTCCGAGTTGCGGTCGATCCACTTGTTGTACGGGTCGACGCCGACGTGGGTGGGGCGCGTCGCGGTGGTGAAGCGCAGGGTCTGGGTTCCGCTGCGGATCGGGCGGCGCTCCAGCGCCAGGACATCCTCCGCGTCGAAGGCGGCGCGGCCGGGCTCGGCGGTGAACAGGCCCAGGTCGAAGCTCTCGTTCAGCGGGGCCTCGGTCTCGACGCCCTGGCCGTCGGCGTAGAGCTTGCGCGCCTCGACCGTGACGGCGACGTCGAAGCGGCCGTCGGGGCGGTCGGTGACGGCCACGTCCGCGACCTTCACATCGTACAGGGTGATGCGCTGGAACAGGTCGGTGATCAGGGCCTGTTTGTCGGCCGGGGCCTCGGCGCGCAGGGCGGCGATGAGGTCCAGCGAGCGCGGGTAGGGGGCCGGGCGGAAGGCGTGGTCGGCGATGACGCGGCGCAGGGCGGCGTTGACCGCGGCCTCGCCGATCTGGTCGCGCATCAGGTACATGACCAGCCCGCCCTTCTGGTAGTGGATGTAGCCCTGGTTCTCGACCCGGTAGAGGGGCAGCTCCTCCAGCACCTCGGAGCCGCGGGCGCCGAGGTAGTTGTCCAGCTCGTACTTGAGGAAGCGGCGGATCTGGTCGGGGCCGTAGAGCTGCTCCATGACCATCAGGGCGCCGTACTGGGCGAGGGTCTCGCTGAGGACCGTGGAGCCCTGCATGTCGGCGCCGACCACCTGGTGGGCCCACCACTGGTGCGCCAGCTCGTGCGCCGTCACGTACGAGACGTAGTCGATCTTCTCCCCGGACTCGTCGAGCCTGGCGATGAAGCCGATGCTTTCCGAGTAGGGCATGGTGTTGGCGAAGGCCTGGGCGAAGCTGGCGTAGGCCGGGAACTCGAGGATGCGGGCCTGGCGGAACTGGTAGCGGCTGAAGTTGGCCTGGAAGTAGTCCAGTCCGGCCGCCAGGGCGTTCTGCATGCGCTCGACGTTCCAGGGGTGCTGGCGGTCGTAATAGATGGCCAGCTCGACGCCGCGGTGCATGCGCCGGGCGATCTCGTAGTCGGCCGACTGCACCGAGAAGAAGTGCAGGATCGGCGCCTCCGAGACGAACCGCGCGGTGCGGCGGTCGCCTTGCGTCACGTCCGAGACCTTGTAGCCGGGGGCCACGGGGGTCTGGCCGGCGACGGTGGTGATGGTGATGTCGGAGCGCACCCAGTCGGCGTTCACATAGTTGCTGGCCTGGGCCGAGACATCCTCCAGCTTCGCCATCCGCACCTCTTCCGGCAGGCCGTTGCGGCGCCGCACGGCGCGGTCCTGAAGCAGGCCCGAGCGGCTCATGCCCAGGCTGGGCGCGAAGGCGAAGTTGTTGATAAATGTCCCGTTATCGACAATCTCCGTCAGGTTGCCCGAGGCGCGGAAGCCGCGCTGGGCCACCTCGGTGACGAAGCTGAGGGTGCGGCGCTCGCCGGGGGCCAGCGGCCGGTCCAGCTCCAGGATGCGGTAGTTGAAGCGGTCGTAGCTGCGGCCCGGGCTGGCGCCGTCGAGCGCCACATCGATGACCCGGGTGTCGCGGTCGAAGCGCAGGTGCACCTCGCGCATCGGCGTGTCGGTGCGGTTCTCCAGCACATATTCGCCTCGGGTCTCCAGCCGCGGGGCGTGGGGGTACAGGTCGAGCACCAGCCGGACCTCGGCGATGTTCGGCTGGGGCACGCTCTCGTAGGCCAGCAGGGCCTTCTCGTAGTCGGCCAGCCAGCGCTCGCCCTCGCGCCCGTTGCGGTACTCGTTCCAGACGTTGGTGTTGACGAAGATGAAGGCGCCCATGGCCACGAAGGCCGCGGCGGCGACGCCGGCGGTCACGCCCGCCGGGCCCTTCAGCCGGGCCGGGGCGCGGCGCAGGCGCGGCAGCAGCCGGGTCTCGGTCCCGCGCCGCCACAGGGCGTAGGCGATGACCACCAGGATGACCGCGAAGGCGCTCCAGTAGGCGTCCAGCCAGGTCCGGCCGATCCAGAACGTCCCCATGCCGTTCATGTCGGACAGGGGCACGCCGATCCCGGCGCCGTAGTTGTACAGCGGGTGATCGAAGCCGAGGTTCGAGGTGACGATGCGGCTGATCAGATAGACCAGCATGACGCCCCAGCCGATGAACTTGTGCGGCACGAGGGCCTGGATGAACACCGCCAGCACCGCCAGATGCACGGCCGTGACGGTCTCGGGCAGCACGTACCAGAGCAGGTACTTGTCGAGCTCGAAATCGGTCACGCCCTTGATGAGCTGGGCGGCCATGCCGGCGAGGACGCTGGCCAGCAGCAGGGCCAGCAGCACCAGCGAGATGGCGAGGGTCTTGGGCAGGACGAAGGCCCAGTCGGGCACGGCGGTGGCGTCGACGATCTCGTGGGTGCGGCGCTCGCGCTCGCGCCAGACCAGCTCGCCGGCGTAGTAGATGGCGACGATCAGGGGGATGAAGGTGAAGGCGCCCTGCAGGCTCTCGACCACCAGCCGGGTCACCAGCCAGGTCTCGGCCCCGTAGAGCGAGCCGGCGAACAGCAGCGAGCCGACGCTGTTAAACAGGCCCAGCGCCAGCAACACGAAGAAGGCCGGGCTCTTGAACACCTGGGCCATCTCGAAGCGGGTGCGGGCGATCAGCTGGACGCGCGCGGCGGCGCCGTCGAAGCGCGGGGCGGGCAGGGGGCCGGCGGCGACCGGCGCCCCGGCGGCGGCGTCGGCCACGGCCTTCAGCTTCTCGGCCTTCTGCAGCTTCGCGCCGCGGGTCTCGAAGCGGAACAGGAAGAAGCCGGCGACGAGGGCGGCCAGCGCCACGCCCAGCACCAGCATGCGGTTCCACAGGAACAGGCCCTCCAGCCCGACCAGGCGGCTGTTGCGCTCGGCCGCGGTCCAGTACTCGGTGGCCAGGCCATAGGCGGAACCGCCGAACGGCTCCAGCAGGGCGACCGTGTCCTCCAGCTCCGGCCGGCTGCCGAGGCTGCCGAGCGTCAGGTAGGCGATCAGGAAGCCGACGACGCCGACATAGGTCCACATCATCGAGCGGGTGACGGTGGCCAGGGCGAAGAACAGGGCGCCGGTCAGCAGCAGGTTGGGCAAGGCGATCGTCAGATAGGGCTGGACGTAGTGCCATAGCACGTTCGGCCCCAGCGTCTCCGGATCCACCCACGGCATCAGGGTGCCGAGGAACGTCCCGAGCGGCACGGTCAGGAAGCACAGGCAGGCGGCGGCCATGGCCCCGGTGAAGCGGCCGATCAGATAGTCGAACTTGCCCACCCGGGTGGCGCGGATGATCGGGCCGTAGCCGGTCTCGGCGTCGCGCACGACCACATTGGCGACGAAGGCCGTGGTCACGAACATGAAGAACAGCGACCAGATCATGGTCGAGAAACTCAGCGCATAGGGGCTGTTCTCCTTGACGTTGCCGAGGCCGCCGAGGCTGATCTGGTCGCTGGCGACCACCCCGAAGCTCAGCAGCAGGAACAGGATGCCCACCACCCAGAACACCGGCTGGCGGGTCTGGTAGCGGAATTCAAAGGCCGCGACGGCGCCGAACATGGGCTTTCCCTCCGGCTCAGGCGGCGCGGCGCGAGGCGGCGAGGGTCGAGAAGTAGACGTCCTCGAGCCCGCCATCGACGCGTTCGAAGCCTTCGCCCGGATCGGCGTCGGCCAGCACATGGATCACCGTCCGCCCGGCGAACAGGCGGGTGGAGATGACCTCGTAGCGGGCGCGGTGGTCCTCCAGCGCCGCCTTGTCGATGGTCTTCTTCCAGACCCGGCCGGCCAGCGCCTGCATCAGGTCGGCCGGGGCGCCTTCCAGCTGGATGCGGCCGCCGGCCAGCACCGCCATCTTCGGGCACAGGTCGGCCACGTCCTCGACGATGTGGGTCGACAGGATGACCACCACGTTCTCGCCGATCTCGGCCAGCAGGTTGAGGAAGCGGTTGCGCTCCTCCGGGTCGAGGCCGGCGGTCGGCTCGTCGACGATGATCAGCTGCGGCTGGCCGATCAGGGCCTGGGCGATGCCGAAGCGCTGGCGCATGCCGCCGGAGAAACCGGCCACGGCCTTCTTGCGCACGGCCCAGAGGTTGACCTGGTTGAGCAGGCTCTCGACCGTTTCCTTGCGCGCCTTGCCGTCGGTCACCCCCTTGAGGATGGCCATGTGGTCCAGCAGCTCGTACGCCGAGACCCGCGGATAGACGCCGAAGTCCTGGGGCAGGTAGCCGAGGGTGCGGCGCAGCTGGTCCGGCTGGGCGATGACGTCGATGTCGCCGAAGCGGATCGTCCCCGAGGTCGGGGTCTGCAGGGTGGCGATCGACCGCATCAGGGTCGACTTGCCGGCGCCGTTGGGGCCCAGCAGGCCGAACATGCCCTTGGGCACCTGAAGCGACACGCCGTCCAGCGCGCGCGTGCCATTGCCATAGACGTGAACGAGATCGGTGACGGTGAGCAACGCCGGGCCCCCCTTGGCGTGGATGTCTGGCCCGACAGTGAGCCGGGAGAGGGGCAGGCGGCAAGTTACGGATTGGACAGGGGGCGGCGCGCCCGTCCCGCGGTCCGTCATCCTCGGGCCTGACCCGAGGATCGGGGGTCAGGTCAGGCGCTTCGGGCGGCCGGCGATCTGCGACGGAGGGCTCGATCCTCGGGTCAGGCCCGAGGATGACGGGGTTGGCGGGGCTGACGTCGCGTCTCCCTCCCCCTCGAGGGGGAGGGCCATAGGGGAGCTCTGGCGACAGTTCCTCCCCCA
>CAZUXK010000098.1:0-8546 GCA_964624025.1 uncultured Brevundimonas sp. | reverse complement strand
GTGGAGGGGGGCTGTATGCCCCCAATGCCGCTTTGCCCCCCTCCGTCACGGCGCTCGCGCGCCGCGCCACCTCCCCCTGTGGGGGAGGAGCTGTTGCCCCGCCGTCCGCCCTTCTCCCCGGGCCGCGAACCGGCTAATCGGGAGGACGTGACCAACGCCTTGGGAGGGGCGAGACATGGCCGGACTGCTGACCAACTTCAGGAACACCCTGCTGCTCAGCCTCGTGCTGGCGGGGGTGATGATCTACGCCTTCGGGGCGGCCTATGGCGGCTTCGACGTGATCTTCTGGCAGGCGACGTTCCGCTGGGTCCACGTCGTGCTGGGCATCCTGTGGATCGGGCTGCTGTACTATTTCAACTTCGTGCAGATCCGGGTCATGCCGGCCGTGCCCGCCGAGCTGAAGCCGACGGTGACGCGCTATATCGCCCCGGAGGCCCTGTTCTGGTTCCGCTGGGCGGCGCTGGGCACGGTGCTGGCCGGCCTCGCCCTCATGGCCACCCGCGGCCACGCCTATTCGGCCGAGGCGCTGAGCTTCGGCTTCGCCGCCGGCTACGGCCCCGAGGACCGCGGCTTCACCCTGCTGGGCGTCGGCATCTGGCTGGCGATCGTCATGTTCCTCAACGTCTGGGGCGTGATCTGGCCGAACCAGAAGCGCGCCCTGGGCATCGTCGTGGTCGATGACGAGAAGAAGGCGCACGCCGCTCGCGTCGCCATGCTCGGCAGCCGCATCAACCTGCTGCTGTCGCTGCCGATGCTGACCTCCATGGCCATGTACCAGACGCTTCTTGGCTGAGGCCGACCTCGACGCCCAGGTCCGCGCGGCCGATCCCGACCGCTGGCTGTCCAGCCGGCTGGTCGCGGACGCCAGCGCGCGCGCGGACCTGATCGCCCTTTACGCTTTCGAGGCGGAGCTTTCCGCCATCCCCGCGCGCGTCACCCAGCCCCTGCTGGCGGAGATGCGCTTCACCTGGTGGGCGGAGCAGATGGACGGGGTGTTCGCCGGGATGCCGCGCAAGGGGCACCCGGTGTTCGAGGCGCTGGCGGCGGCCGTGGCCGGCCGCGGGCTGCAGCGCGCGCCGCTGGACGCCCTGATCGACGCCCACCTCGACCGCGCCCACGGCCGCCCGCATGATCTCGAGGCCCTGTTCACCGGCCCGGCAGTGGAGGCCGCGCGCCTGCTGGGCGCGCCGGAGCCCGACCTCGCGGCCCCGGCCGGTCGGCTCTGGGGCCTGATCCAGACCGGCCAGTTCGACGCCGCGCGCGCCCTGCGCCCCGAGGCCAACCGCGCCCTGAAGCGCCTGCCCGCCGTCGCCTTTCCGGCTGTGGCCCATGCGGCGCTGATCGATCGCGAGGGGCCCGAGCCGGTCAAGCGCGTGCGGCTTGTCTGGGCCAGTCTGAGGGGGCGGGTTTAGCTCAGTCGAAATGGAAGAGGCGCCACCCGGGCCGATCTCCCGGGGTGTCCTCAAACCAACCGCGTCCCCCGCTCTGATCGACGTCAGGAAGGGACATGCGGTGCGAGTCATGACTGTGGGCCGCCCAGCGCCCGTCCGGAGCATAGACGGCGATCGTGCGGGTCGGACCGATGGGGCGTGGCGTCTCGAACGTGACCTGCCAGGAGGCACCCCGTCGCTCATAGCGGAATGGGGCGACGCCGACCACGCCGGTCGCGTAGTCTGGCCAAACTGCGAGCAGGGACTCCGGCGGTTCTCCATGAGTTCGAGCGTAGGCTTCGACGTCGGTGATCAAGGCCTGCGCCGCGTCCATGGCGCCCCGTCGGGCCGCAACCTCCAGCGACGGGAGCGCGGCGATCTGGATGAGCGCAAGAGCGGTGGGCAACAGGATCAGGATTGCTCCCTGCGGGCGCGGGGGAAGTCGGCGAAGGCCTCCCGCCCCGGCGAGGAGCACGATCAGAACCAGCGCTCCCAGGGTGCCCCCCCCTTGAAGCAGGGCGACCCCTACAACCAAGATGCCGACAAGGCACAGAGCGCCCATCAGCGCCGCCGCGACGATCCGCCCCTCCGGAAGGAAGAAGCGAGCAACCCCTAGCGGCACAAGCAAGAACGCTGCGAGGGCGAGTGCCTGAATCGCCCACGACAGACCGACAGCGACAGGGTCGTGATCGCCCGGTAACCATGGACGAACCTGTACCATGGCGGCCAAGCCGATAATGAGAAACAGGACCGCCGCTTCCAAGCGTTTCATGGCGCGCTCCCCTTGATAAGGTTAGCACGTCCTCGCTCGACCGTCCTGCCAAGCTGTGAGCGATTCCAGCGCCCGCAGGCTCATCAGCCGTTTCTTGGCCCGGCCGCGGTCCCTGGGCGGGATGCGCTTGCCATCCTCGTCGACCCGCGGCGCCTCCAGCGGCGGCAGCAGGCCATAGTTGACGTTCATTGGCTGGAACTTCGCCCCGTCGAGGTGCCCGCCGGTGATGTGCTCGACCAGGGCGCCCAGGGCCGTGTCCGCGGGCGGGGCCTCGATCGGCGAGCCCAGCCGTTCGGCGGCGGCGAGACGGCCGGTCACCAGTCCCATGGCGGCGCTCTCGACATAACCCTCGACCCCGGTGACCTGGCCGGCGAAGCGCAGGCGCGGCATGGCCTTCAGGCGCAGCTGGCGGTCCAGCAGCTTCGGCGAGTTGAGGAAGGTGTTGCGGTGCAGCCCGCCGAGCCGGGCGAACTGCGCATTCTCGAGGCCCGGGATCATGCGGAACACCTCGGCCTGGGCCCCGTGCTTCAGCTTGGTCTGGAAGCCGACCATGTTGAACAGGGTGCCTAGCGCATTGTCCTGGCGCAGCTGGACGATGGCGTGCGGCTTCACCGTCGGATTGCGCGGATCGGTCAGGCCGACCGGCTTCATCGGCCCGTGGCGCAGGGTCTCGCGGCCGCGCTCGGCCATCACCTCGATCGGCAGGCAGCCGTCGAAGTAGGGGACGTGCTCCCAGTCCTTGAACTCGGCCTTCGGCCCGGACAGCAGGGCGTCGATGAAGGCCTCGTACTGGTCCCGGCTCATCGGGCAGTTGACGTAGGCGGCGGCGTCGCCGCCCGGGCCGGCCTTGTCGTAGCGCGACTGGCGCCAGGCGATGTCGAAGTTGATCGTGTCGGCGTGCACGATCGGGGCGATGGCGTCGAAGAAGCTGAGGGACTCCTCGCCGGTCAGCTCCAGAATGGCGTCCGCGAGGGCCGGGGAGGTGAGGGGGCCGGTGGCCACGATCACGCTGTCCCAGTCGGCCGGGGGCAGGCCGCCGATCTCCTCGCGCACGACGGTGATCAGCGGATGGGCTTCGAGCCGGGCGGTGACGGCGGCGGAGAAGCCCTCGCGGTCGACCGCCAGCGCCCCGCCGGCCGGCACCTGGTGGGCGTCGCCGCAGGCCATGATGACGCTGTCCAGCCGGCGCATCTCGGCGTGCAGCAGGCCGACAGCGTTGTACTCCCAGTCGTCCGACCGGAACGAGTTGGAGCAGACCAGTTCGGCGAGGCCGTCAGTGTGGTGGGCGTCGGTCTTCACGCCGGGAACCCCGCGCATCTCGTGCAGGATCACCGGCACGCCGGCGCGGGCGATCTGCCAGGCGGCCTCGGAGCCGGCCAGGCCGCCGCCGATGACGTGGATGGTGGAGGGGGTGCTCATCGCGGCTTTCTAGTCACGTCAGCCCGCCACGTCACGGCCGGTCTGGTCGCAGGCCGGTCGCCGGGTTAAGGATCGGGCCGTATCGGGAGGGGGCATGACCCGACGAGCTGGAAACGCGCGCGCCGACGGGCGGCGGCTGGATGTGGGCGCGGCCCTGAGGGCAGGCGTCTCGGCCATGCCGCGCATGTACCGGGAGGCCTGGGGCGCCCTGGCCTTCGGCGTGGTGGCCGGCATCCTGCCGGTGCTGGCGCCCCTGCCCGGGGGCGCGGCCTGGGTGGCCGGCCTGTTCCAGGGGCTGGCGGTGCTGATCGCCTGGGGCGCCCTGACCCGCATCGGCCTCACCCGTGACCTTGGCGGGGCCCAGGCGCTGGGGCTCGGTCCGGCCGGTCTGCAGCTCGGCGCCGGCGAGGGCCGCATCCTCGCGGCCCTGCTGCTGAACCTCGTGTTCCTCGCCATCCTCGCCACCGTCACCAGCCTGCTGCTGCTCGGCGTCGCCGGGGCGTCGGATCTCGACGCCGAGGCCATCGCCGCGCGCGACTGGGCCGCCGCCGGCACGCCGCTGCAGCTGGCCGTGGTCGGCCTTGTCGCCGCCATGGCCATCGGCGTGCCGCTGCTGTTCGCCGTGCGCCTGTCCCTGTTCGCCCAGGCCAGCCTCGGCCGCGGCCGGGTGATTTCGCTCAACACCCTCGGCGTGGCGGAGGGCAGTTTCTGGCCGCTGCTCCTGCTGTTGGTCATCGTGGCCCTGCCCAAGATCGGCCTCCTAGCCCTGTCGGCGCAGGGGGTGCTCACCGGGGCGCCGGGTCAGATCGCCTGGGTTCTGGTTCTGGCCCTCGTGCAGGCGCCCTTCGCCGCCGGGGCCATGGGCGAGGCCTATCGCCGCCTTGAGTACTGGACGCCGGAGATGGAGAGCCCGACATGAGCCGCCGCCCCGACTTCGATTTCAGCCGCGCGCTGGAGGCGCCCTTCCGGCTCATGCGCCGCCCCCTGACCCTGATCGGCTGGGGCGCGGTCGTCTGGCTGCCGTTCGTGTTCGTGATCCCCTTCCTCGGCCAGTTCTTCCCGCTGCCGGTCGACGGCGTCGACGTCGACGTCTGGATGGAGCAGAATCTCGAGGGCTGGCTGGCCGCCCAGATCTACAGCCAGCTGGCGAGCTGGCTGCAGATCTTCCTCAGCATCCTCGTCGCCGCCTGGGCCGCGCGCGTGACCCTGACGCCGCGCGCCCGCGGCTTCGCCATCGGCATGGACGAGCTGCGTTATGGCCTGACCGTGATCGTGCTGTGGATCGCCTTTGTCATCCTGCTGGTCGCCCTGACCCTGATCGGCTTCGCGGTCGGCGCCGCCCTCTGGCCCCTCGGCGATCCCGGGCGGGGTCTCGGCATCGGGCTGTACATCCTCGTCGCGACCGTGGTCGTGATCTGGCTGTCCCTGCGCACCTGCCTCATCGCCCCGATGAGCATGGCGACCGGCGAGTTCGCTGTCGGCGACGGCTGGCGCGCGACCGGCGGGCGGGTGTGGAAGCTGCTTGGCCTTGTCATCATCGTCTGGATCCTGGCGCTCGTCGTCACCCTGTTCGCCTATGCGCTGATCGCCGGGCTGGGCGGGGCCGTGTTCTTCGGCCTCGGCGGGCGGATCGATTTCAGCGCCGAGACCCCGGCGCAGGTCACCCAGGACTGGATGCCGCTGCTCGCGGCGGCGGGGGCCGTGCTGCTGCCCCTGCTCTATCTGACGGGTCTCGGCCAGGCGTTCAGCGTGGCCCCGCTGGCCTCGGCCGCCGCCGATCTGGCGCCCCGGCCGCGGGAAACGGGTGACGCGCCCCCGGCGAGTTCGCTAGACTCCCTGTAACTGCTTCCCGAGGGACCGCCATGAGCTTCTCCGCCACCGACGCCGCCTTCGAGGGCTTCCGCCTGACGCGCCGCGCGCCCGTCGCCGTGGCGCTGTGGGCCCTGCTGTATGTGGTGCTGATGGTCGCCACCCTGGCCCTGATGGGGCCGTCGCTGGCGACGCTGATGGCCGAGGTGGAGCGGCTGGAAGGCATGGCCTCGCCGCAGCCGGCGGATCTGCAGAGCGTCGGCATGCTCTACGGCGTCCTGATCGCCACCGTGCTGCCGCTGTCGTTGATCGTGACCGCGGTGCTCGCCGCCGCCGTGGCGCGGGCGGTGCTGCGGCCGGACGAGTCCGCCTTCGGCTATATGCGTCTCGGCATGGACGAGCTCCGGGTGCTCGGCGTGACCCTCGTGCTGTTCGTCGTGTTCACCCTCGCCTGGACGCTGCCCGTGCTCGTCGCCGGCGTCATCGGCGGTATCGCCACGGCGTCCGGCCAGGGGTGGCTCTGGCTGGTTGCGGTCCTGGTGGGTCTGGCCGGCGTGGCCGGCGTGATCTGGCTGCTGGTGCGCCTTAGCCTGGCGGTGCCGCTGGTGGTGGCCGAGCGCCGCTTCGCCCCCTTCGCGTCTTTCGCCCTGACCAAGGGGCGCGTCTGGCCGCTGCTGGGTATGGCGGTCATCTCGGTGGTCATGGCCATGATCGTCGGTCTGCTGGGCAGCATCGTGGTCATGCCGGTGACGCTGATGACCGGCAGCCTTGAGCGCCTCGCGGCCTTCGACGGCGCCAGCATGGCGGAGCTGCTGCAGGGCGCCGCCCCGGCGCTGATCGCCTTCGGGGTGATCAACGGCATCCTCTCGGCCCTGCAGCTGGCCATCATGTATGCGCCGTTCAGCGCCGCCTACCGCGACCTCAAGGCCGGCTGAGCCCCACATGGAAAGGGCCGCGGCGGTCGCCCGCCACGGCCCTTAATCGTCATCTCGCCGAAGGTCAGGCCGCGGCCTTGGTCCCCGTGAACCGGCCGTAGAAGGTCTCGCCCTTCGCGGCCATGTCCCGCAGCAGCTGCGGCGGGCTGAAGCGGTCGCCGTACCTGGCCGCATAGGCGTCCGCCTGCGCGACGAAGACCTTCAGCCCGTACTGGTCGATGTAGGTGATCGGGCCGCCGGTCCAGGGCGCGAAGCCCCAGGCCAGGATGGCGCCGACGTCGGCCTCGCGCGGGTCGTCGATGACGCCCTCTTCCCAGCAGCGCGCCACCTCGACCGCCTGACGGAACAGCAGGCGGCGCTTCTGGTCCTCGACCATCTCCGGCGTGGAGTCGTTGATCTTCACCGGCGCCAGGTCCGACAGCCCCTTCCACAGGGTCTTGGGCTTGGTGTCGTAGTCGTAGAAGCCCTTGCCATTCTTGCGACCGTAGCGGCCCAGCTCCTCGACCAACATGCGGACGATCACCGAGCCCGGCAGCGGCACGTAGGCGTCGCCGAGGTCCTCGGCCGTCTGCTTCGCGATCTTGACGCTGAGGTCCAGCGCCACGTCGTCGTGCATCTCCAGCGGGCCGCGCGGCATGCCGGTGGCCCGGCCGATGTTGTCGATCAGGGCGGGGGCGTAGCCCTCCTCCAGCATGGCCATGCCCTCGGCCACATAGGTGCCGAAGCAGCGGCTGGTGTAGAAACCGCGGCCGTCGTTGACGACGATCGGGGTCTTCTTGATCTTCATGACGTAGTCGAGCGACTTGGCCAGGGCAACCTGGCCGGTCTTCGCGCCCATGATGATCTCGACCAGCATCATCTTGTCGACCGGCGAGAAGAAGTGGATGCCGATGAAGTCCTCGGGCCGCACGCTGGCTTCGGCCAGGCCCGTGATCGGCAGGGTCGAGGTGTTGGAGCCGAACACCGCGCCGGGGGCCAGCTGGGCCTCGGCTCGCTTCGTCACCTCGGCCTTGATCTCGCGGTTCTCGAACACCGCCTCGATCACCAGGTCCGAGCCCTTGATGTGGTCATAGTCGGTGGTCGGGACGACCAGCGCCAGCAGGGTGTCGTACTTCTCCTGGGTCAGCTGGCCGCGCGACAGGCGCTTCTTCAGCAGGCCCTCGACATGGGCCTTGCCCCTGTCGGCGGCGTCCTGGTCGCGGTCGATCAGGATGGTCTCGATGCCGGCCATGGCGTTCACATAGGCGATGCCGGCGCCCATCATGCCGGCGCCCAGCACAGTGACCTTCTTCGGGTCCGAGGCCGGCACGTCCTTCGGCCGCACCGCGCCCTTGTCCAGCTCCTGCTTGGACAGGAACAGGGAGCGTATCATGCCCTGGGCCTGGGGCGTCATCAGGGTCTTGATGAAGTAGCGCGTCTCGACCCGCAGGGCGGCGTCCATCGGCAGCTGCACGCCTTCGTACACCGCCTTCATCAGGTTGATGACGGCCGGATAGTTGCCGTAGCTCTGCTTGCGCAGCATGGCGTTGCCGACGAGGAAGTTCTGGATGCCCGCCGGGTGGTAGGGGCCGCCGCCGGGCAGCTTGAAGCCCTTGTCGTCCCAGGGCTGCTGGGCCTTGCCGCCGCCCTTGATCCAGGCCTTGGCGGCCTCGATCGCGCCGCCCTTGGCCACGATCTCATGGACGATGCCGGCGCCCTTCGCGTCATTCGGGCGGAAGGACTTGCCCTCGCTCATGGCCATCATGGCCGCCTGCACGCCGACGAGGCGCGTGAGGCGCTGGGTGCCGCCGCCGCCCGGGAACAGGCCGACCTTGATCTCCGGCAGACCCAGCTGGATCTTCGGGTCGTCCTCGACCACCCGGTAGTGGCAGGCGAGGGTCAGTTCGAGCCCGCCGCCGAGGGCCAGGCCGTTGATCGCAGCCGCCACCGGCTTGCCGCAGGTCTCCAGCGCGCGGAGGGCCCCGTTCAGCTTCCAGCCGGCGTCATAGGCCTCCTGCAGGTCGGCGCCGCCGAGCATGCCGCCGGCCATATCGCCCAGGTCCGCCCCGGCGCAGAAGCCCGAGGCCTTGCCCGAGGTCAGCACCACGCCCTTGATGGCGTCGTCGCCCTTCACCTTGTCGACCCACTGGGGGATCTCGGCCATGACCGCGGCGGTCAGGGTGTTCATCGACCGGCCCGGCA
>CAZUXK010000097.1:0-8604 GCA_964624025.1 uncultured Brevundimonas sp. | reverse complement strand
CCGCCCTCAACAAGCCTCAGAAGCATTCAGGCGGCACGTTATTCGAGGTGTCCAGTTGGGCAGTCTTGTCCGCCATCCGAGGTTCCTGCGGAGAGGCAATCGCGGCTAGCACCAAAGCCCTCACTATGCTCAGAAAGGAATTCGAAAGCGATCCAAATGCATTTCGCAATGATTTTGCCGTCGCACTAAACGGCCACGCAACAGTCTTGATGCGGAGCGATCCTGCAGCGGCAGCTACAGCGCTACGCGATGGCATCGCCGTCCTAGCCACGCCAGCCAGCTTTCGGTGCACGGAGGGCCTTTGGCCCCTCGGGCTCTTGAGCGGCAACTACCGCTCCGCCTGCGAGGCCGCGGGCATCGTGCCGGACGAAGCGTTGCTCGGGCCCATCGAGGCGGCGCTGGCCACGCTCCCGCCCGCGCCCTGACCTCCGAGAGACTGCCCGAAAATTCGCTGCCGCGAGTCGGATGGCGCAGTGTCCGAGAACCGGCGCGCAGCGGGCTTATGGCCCGTGAGCACCGGAAGCGCAGGACACAAAGCCAGGCGGCCGCGGCAGTAGAATTTGCGGGCGGTCTCTCTCAGGCGGCGTCGTCTTCGGCGCGCCGCTCCGCCTTCTTGCGCGCGTTCGGGTCGAGGTAGCGCTTGCGGAGGCGGATGGCGGTGGGCGTCACCTCGACCAGCTCGTCGCTCTCGATATAGGCGATGGCCTGTTCCAGGCTCATCCGCTTCGGCGGGGTCAGGCGCACGGCCTCGTCCTTGCCCGAGGCGCGGACGTTGGTCAGCTGCTTGCCCTTGATCGGATTGACGTCGAGGTCGTCCGACCGGCTGTTCTCGCCGATGATCATGCCCTGGTAGGTCTTCTCGCCGGCGCCGACGAACATCACGCCGCGCTCCTCGAGATTCCACAGGGCGTAGGCGGCCGTCTCGCCGTCCGAGTTGGACACCAGCACGCCCTTCAGGCGGCCCTCGATGGCCCCCTTGTGCGGCTCGTAATGGCTGAACACGCGGTTCAGCACGCCCGACCCGCGGGTGTCGGTGAGGAACTCGCCCTGGTAGCCGATCAGGGCCCGCGACGGACAGGCCAGCTGGATGCGGGTCTTGCCCGCGCCGGACGGGCCCATGTCCTTGAGCTCGGCCTTGCGCATCGACAGCTTCTCGATGACCACGCCGGTGAACTCGTCGTCGACGTCGATGACGACGTCCTCGATCGGCTCCAGCCGCTCGCCGTTCTCGCCGGTCTGGTAGACCACGCGCGGCCGGCTGATCGACAGCTCGAAGCCCTCGCGGCGCATGTTCTCGATCAGCACGCCCAGCTGCAGTTCGCCGCGGCCGGCGACCTCATAGGCGTCGGCGCCCGGGGTCTCGGTGACGCGGATGGCGACGTTGGCCTCGGCCTCCTTGAGCAGGCGGTCGCGGATCACGCGGCTCTGCACCTTGTCGCCCTCGCGCCCGGCCAGCGGGCTGTCGTTGACGCCGACGGTCATGGAGATGGTCGGCGGGTCGATCGGCTGGGCCGGCAGGGCCTCGGTGACCTCCAGCGCGCACAGGGTGTCGGCCACGGTGGCCTTGGACATGCCGGCGATGGCGACGATGTCGCCGGCCTCGGCGCCCTCGTCCACCGGCTGGCGCTTAAGGCCGCGGAAGGCCAGCACCTTGGTGATGCGGCCCTGCTCGATCTGCTTGCCATCGCGGTCCAGCGCCTTGATGGCCATGCCCGGGATCGCCTTGCCGCTCTCGATCCGACCGGTCAGCAGACGGCCGAGGAACGGGTCCGACTCGATCAGCACATTAAGCATCTGGAACGGCTCGGCGGCGCGCTTCTGCTGCTTCGGCGCCGGCACATGCTGGACGATCAGGTCGAACAGCGGGCCCAGATTGTCCGAGGTCTGGTTCAGATCCATCGTCGCCCAGCCGTTGCGGCCCGAGGCGTAGATGTGCGGGAAGTCCAGCTGCTCGGCCGAGGCGCCGATGGCCGAGAACAGGTCGATCGTCTCCAGGTGCACCCGGTCCGGATCGGCGTGGGCGCGGTCGACCTTGTTGATGCAGAGGATCGGGTTCAGGCCCATCTTCAGGGCCTTGGTCAGCACGAACTTGGTCTGGGGCATGACCCCCTCCTCGGCGTCGACCAGCAGCACGCAGCCGTCCACCATGCCGAGGATCCGCTCCACCTCGCCGCCGAAGTCGGCGTGGCCGGGCGTGTCGATGATGTTGATGCGGGTGTCCTTCCAGACCACCGAGGTGCACTTGGCCAGGATGGTGATGCCGCGCTCACGCTCCTGGTCATTGGAGTCCATGGCGCGTTCGACGGTCGCCTCGTTGGCGCGGAACACGCCGGACTGGGCCAGCAGCTGGTCCACCAGCGTGGTCTTGCCGTGGTCGACGTGGGCGATGATGGCGATGTTTCTGAGGTTCATCACAAGCTCTGGCGGGCCCCGCCGGGTCTGGCCGGCGGCGGCGGGCGCGGGGTCTTTCGGGGAGGGAGGGACGGATCGGAAGCGCGCGCCTCATACAGGGCGGCGCCGCAAAAGGCCAGTGTTCGGGCCGGCCTTCCGCTGACGGATCGACCTTTGCCGTATCGCCACGCGGGCGACGTCACGGCGCAACCATTCCATCAACGAGACGCCACGCGACTCTGGCAGTGGCTCAAGCTGAGCGATCTTTGAGGGGCCGGGCCATGGTGGCGTTGAACGTCGAGGGAACCGCGCGGCGTCACTGGCGCGCCTCGCCCTGGCCCCGCAGGTTCAGCCCAGAAGGCGTCGCCGCGACGGCGATCGTGATCCTGTCCGCGCTTTTCCTTGCAGCCCCGACCATCGATCTCTGGGCCTCGGGCCTGTTCTGGTCGCCGGCCGGGTTCGAACTGTCGCAGTCGCCGGCGCTGAAGGCCCTGCGCAAGAGCTCCACCTGGGTGTTGGGCCTGATCCTGCTCTGTGTGCTCGTGACGCTGTCGGCGCATCTGGTGCGGCGCGACTGGGCGGCCCTCGGCGGCGCGCGGCGCTGCTGGTTCTTGCTGGCCGGACTGGCGCTCGGTCCGGGTCTGGTGGTCAATACGATTCTGAAGGACGGCTGGGGCCGGCCGCGTCCGAACGCTATCGAGGCGTTCGGCGGCGAAGCTCCCTATGTGCCTGTGTGGGAGATCAGCAACTGGTGCGACCGCAACTGTTCCTTCGTTTCGGGCGAGGCGTCCTCGGCGGCATGGACCGTCGCGGCGGCGGTCGTCCTGACCAGCGTCCTGCCCTCAGCCGCCGCCCGGACAGCGGTGATCGTCGGGGCCGTGATCTACGGCGCCGCCCTGTCGCTGAACCGGCTCGCCTTCGGCGGGCATTTCCTCTCGGACATCCTGCTGTCCTGGGCCATCACTGCGCTGACCCTCGCCCTCCTGGCGCGTGTGCTGCTGCCGGCCCCGGCCGAGGCGCGGCGGCGGGCCCGGCGCTGGCGCGTGCGGCTGGCGCGGCTGACGCGCGTTCCGCAGGGCGCATGACCGGACACACCGGATGACCGCCGGCCTTCTTCGCCAGCCATGGCCGCTGCTGCTGGCTGCCGTGTTCGCCGTGACCGCGGTGCGGCTCGGGTCGCTGTCCGTCAACGCCACCGACCTGTATGTCGACGAGGCCCAGTATTGGGTCTGGGCCCAGGCTCCGGCCTGGGGCTATTTCTCCAAGCCGCCGCTGCTGGCCTGGCTGATCGCCGGGGCGCAGGCCCTGTGCGGGGGCGGGGAGGCCTGTGTCCGGGCCCCGTCCCCGATCGTCTGGGGGCTGACCGCCGTGGCGACCGCCGGGGTGGCGCACAGCCTGTTCGACGGCCGGGCCGCGCTGTGGGCCGGCCTTGGGGTGCTGCTGGCCCCCGGCGTGGCCTACTCGGCCCGGCTGATCTCCACCGACGTGCCGCTGCTGCTGTTCTGGAGCCTGGCCCTGCTGGCCTTCGTGCGGCTGAGGGCGGGCGGCGATGTGCGCTGGTCACTGCTGCTGGCGGCGGCGTTCGGTCTGGGCCTGCTGGCCAAGTACGCCATGATCTATTTCGTCGGCGGTCTGGTCCTCGCCGCCGTCGTCGATCCGGCCAGCCGCCGGGCAGCGCTGCGGCCGCAGGTCTGGCTGGCGCTGGCTGGCGGGGCCCTGCTGCTCCTGCCGAACCTGGCGTGGAACGCGACCCATGACTTCGCCACCCTGAGGCACACGGCCGACAACGCCGCCGGGTCGGGCCTGACCCTGGACCCACTCCGCGCCCTCGGCTTCCTGTTGGCCCAGACGGGCGTCGTCGGACCCGTGACCTTCATTACGACGGCGGTGGCGCTGGTCGCCGCCCTGCGGGGCCGGGGGACGCCGGAGACGCGGCTGCTGCTCGCCTTCTGCGTCCCGCTGTGGCTGGCCCTGACCACCATGGCCCTGATCACCGAGGCCAACGCCAACTGGGCCGCTCCGGCCCTGATCGCCGCCGCAGTCCTCGCGCCAGCCATGCTCCTCAGCCGGCCGCGCGGCCCGCTCTGGCTGGGGCTCGGTCTGGCCTTCGGGCTTGCGGTGCAGGGCCTGCTGCTATGGACCGACCCGCAGGCGCGCACCCTGGTGGTGAACGACCGGCCGGTCTACGGCCGCACCGTCGGCTGGGACGCGTTCGGCGCGGCGATCGCCGACCGGGCGGCGGCGGAAGGCGTGGACCTGGTCGTCGCCGAGCGCCGCAGCGAGCTGGCGGCCCTGATCTACTACACCCGCGACCGGGACCTGGACGTCCGGGCCTGGCCCCCCGCGCCCGGCGACGCGCCGCAAGATCATTTCCAGCTCGACCGCCCCCTGATCTCCGGCCCTGTGCTGGCGATCGCCCCCTGCGCCGACGCAGGCCGCTTCGCCGGCTGGGGCGAGGTGGAGGCGCTCGGTCCGCTCGACACCTTCGCCGGCGCCGGCGCCACGCGCCGCGTCTGGCTGTTCCGGCTGGACGCCCCGGCCGGGCCGCCGCAACCCCCTGCGCCCTGCTCGCCGGAGCGGCGCTGAGTCGGCCGTCCGGGTGGCTACTCCGCGCTGCCGGCGCGGCCCGCCGGCAGCAGCCGACGCCGCGGTCGCGCCCCCGCAGGGACCTCGACCATGAGGCGCCACAGCAACCCCAGCACCAGCGCTGTCAACGCCCACGACAGCAGGACGTCGGACAGGAAATGCCCGCCAAAGGCCACCCGGTTCAGGGACAGGGCCACCCCGTAGACCAGGACCGGCGCGAGGACTCGGCGCCGGATCGCGGGCGGCAACAGGACGACAGCCGCGACCGTCCAGCTGGCCGAGGCGGCCTCGCCCGAAACGAAGGAACAGTTGGCCTCACACCAGTCGCTGATCTGCCAGACCGGCACATAGGGCGCATCGCCGCCGAAGGCCTCCACCTGCACCGGGCGCGGCCGGCCCCAGAGGGTCTTGAGGACGCCGTTGACCAGCAAGCCAGGCCCCAGCGCCAGACCGAGCAGCAGCCACCCGGCCTTGCGCGCCGGACGGGAGGCCGGGAGCCGGCCCCTGACCGCCTGTCCGCCCATGACGGCCAGCGCCCCCAGCAGCGCCAGGGCCATGACCCAGGTGGAGCTCCGGCGCAGCGCCCGCAACACGGGATCCTGGGACAGGGGAAAGCCCTCGCCCTCCCGGAAGAAGAGGTCGCTGACGGCGAGATCCACGCCGGGCGCGATCAGAAAAAGCAGTGAGAGAAGCAGGGTCGCCGCCAGCGCCAGAACGGCCGGCCGCAACCGCGAGACAAGGCCGCGAACCATGGAGGCGGATCGGGTCAGAACCGGCGGGGCAAGCGGGAGCAGGGCGTTACAGCTTCGCCCCTGTCGACATCCTGACAGACATTGAACCTCGCGATCGTGGACGCCATGACCGCCACGGCGGCGATGCCCGGATGTCGTGAAGTCATGTCTCGCGCCTCGTCAGATGCGCCGTTCCGGGATGGGACGATCGCTGCACGGACGAGACGGATGGGAGCCGGCGGTGCGGCGGGCGAGGCCGAATGCACCAACGGTCGAGGCCCCTGCACGAACGGCAGCTGGCCCACGCGACCGGCCGCAATCACGGCATCAACGGCGCCGGCGATCGCACGAACGGTCAGGGCGGGACGCGCGCGGCTTGCCTTTCGACGACTGCGGCGACCTCCGCGCGCCGGCTGCGCGCGACCGGCAGGACGAGACCGTTGGCGAGCCGGACCTGCATCCGGCCGCCCCCGCGCGACACCTCGACGGCGTGGGCGGGAGCGATCCAGTGGGACCGGTGGATCCGGAGACCGGCGTCCGGGCCGAGCTCCGCGAGCGCCTCTCCGAACCCCTTGAGGATGAGCGCATCGCCGGACGTGGTGTAGACGCGCAGATAATGAAGCTCGGCGCTGAGCGCGATGAGCTCGCCGCGCCGCCCGGCGGGGAGGCGCCCCATGAACCCCGGCAGGGTCGGACCTGCCGGCGCCCCCGCCGCCGGGGGCGAGGGCGCGTCGGCGTGCAGCCTGAGGACGCGGGCGGCGTTCAGCCCCAGCCAGACCAGGGTCACGGGCGGGGCGAGCCCGCCCCATTCATCGAGCACCTGAACCACGGGCCCGCCGGCGCCGCCGTCGTCATCGGGCAGGCCGAACAGGTGTTCGAGCCCCAGCGCCAGCGGCGCGAACAGCGCCGAGGCCGCAAGGCCGGCCGCCGCCACCGAGACCCAGACGTTGCCGAACGCCCGGGCATGGCGCGACAGGGCCAGCTGGCAGGCCTGGGCCAGCGCGAGGATGCCGAAAATGTGCAGGAGCCAGAACGCCGCGTTCGCGGGCGGGCCAAGGCCTTGCGACGGGGCCGGATCCAGCAGCATGAACAGCGCCGCGAGGCCGAAGCCCGCGGTCAGCAGGAAGCCCGTCCAGCTGCGGCGCGGATCGAGGCGGTCAGGCCAGCGCATGGCGACCGCCCCTGCCCTGCCCCGAAAGACCCGCCGCGCCCCGAGTTCCCATACGAAATCCTGCCTTCCTCTCCGGCGCGCCCCCGGCCCGCCGTCCCTCGATACGGATTGACGAGACCACCGGACGCATGGCCTGAGCCGTCGTCAGTCCTGTCCGCCGCTACCATTCAGTCGCGGGCAAAACGAGTCCGTCCCGAGGCCCTCGCAATGCCTGAACTTCCCGAGGTTGAGACGGTCCGACGCGGCCTGGAGCCGGTGCTGACGGGCGCGCGACTCTCGGCGGTGCGCCAGAACCGGCCGGACCTGCGCTTTCCCTTTCCCGAGCGCTTCGCCGCGCGGCTGGACGGCGCCACCGTCCTGTCGGTGCGCCGCCGCGCCAAGTATCTGCTGATGCCCCTGTCGACTGGCGAGACCTGGGTGACGCACCTGGGCATGACCGGTCGCTTCACCCTGGACGGCGGCCAGCTGGGCGAGTTCGAGACCCCCGCCCCGATCGCCGGCCCGCACGAGCACCTCAGCCTGTCCGCCCGGCGCGACGGCGCCGCCACCCGGGTGGGCTATGCCGACGCCCGGCGCTTCGGCTTCATGGGGCTGATCCCGGACGCCGCGGTCGAGACCCATCCGTGGTTCGCCGGCCTCGGTCCCGAACCGCTCGGCAACGGCTTCTCCGCCGCCCATCTGGGCGAGGCGTTCCGCGGCAAGGCCCAGACCATCAAGGTCAGCCTGCTGGACCAGCGGATCGTGGCGGGGCTCGGCAATATCTATGTGTGCGAGGCCCTGTGGCGCGCCCGCATCTCGCCGACCCTGGCCGCCGGCAAGGTCTCGCGGCCGCGGCTGGAGGCCCTGGCCGTCGCCATCCGCGACGTGCTGGGCGAGGCCATCATGGCCGGCGGCTCGACCCTGCGCGACTTCGCCAACGCCGAGGGCGGACAGGGGTACTTCCAGCACAGTTTCGACGTCTACGGCCGCGAGGGCGAGCCGTGCCGCGCCGACCCCGCCCACCCGGTCATCCGCCGCCTCGTCCAGGGCGGCCGCTCGACCTTCTATTGCCCGGCGTGTCAGCGGCGGTGAGTGGCGAGTGGCGAGTGGCGAGTGGTGAGTGGTGAGTTCGCCCCGCGCAATCCGGACCAGGTAGCCCCCCCGCCACACGCCACAAAACCCAAAACACAAAACACAAGCCACTCGCCACTCACCACTCGCCACTGCCCGAGGAGCCCCCATGCCCGAGACCCCCGACACCTACGCCACCCTGCTGATCGAGCGGCACGCCGACGGCTATGCGGTCGTCACCCTGAACCGGCCCGAGGCGCTGAACGCGCTGAACTCGACCCTGTTCGCCGACCTGGCCGCCTTCCTCGACGCGGTCGAGCATGACGACAGCGTGCGCTGCCTGATCCTGACCGGGTCGGGCGACAAGGCCTTCGCCGCCGGCGCCGACATCAAGGAGATGGCGGACCAGACCTACGCCGACATGTACCGGGCCAACTTCTTCGCCCTGGGCCACGACCGCATCACCCGCTTCCGCAAGCCGATCATCGCCGCGGTCAACGGGTTTGCGCTGGGCGGCGGCTGCGAGCTGGCCATGCTGTGCGACTTCATCATCGCCTCGGACAAGGCGAAGTTCGGCCAACCGGAGATCAACCTCGGCGTCGCCCCGGGCATCGGCGGCAGCCAGCGCCTGACCCGCCTCGTGGGGAAGTCCAAGGCCATGGACATGGTCCTGAC
>CAZUXK010000096.1:0-8686 GCA_964624025.1 uncultured Brevundimonas sp. | reverse complement strand
GGGGGCGTCCTTGCGGATCCTGGCCACCGCGATTTCCGGCAGCACGGTGAAGTTCGAGAAGGTCGAGCAGCCCATGTAATGGGCGATGGCCTGGCCCTTGTAGCTGAAGCGGCTGGTCCCGTCGGGCATCAGCCCCTTGCCCTGGGTGCTGCGGATCGCCGTGCACAGGTTGGTCTTGCGACTGAGGCACGACTTACACTGGCGGCATTCCGGGGTGTAGAGCGGGATCACGTGGTCGCCGACCGCCACCGAGGTCACGCCGGGGCCGACCTCGACCACCACGCCCGCGCCCTCATGGCCGAGGATCGACGGGAAGATGCCCTCGGAGTCCAGGCCATCGAGGGTGTAGGCGTCGGTGTGGCAGACGCCCGTCGCCTTGATCTCGACCAGCACCTCGCCGGCGCGCGGCCCCTCCAGATCGACCTCGACGATCTCGAGCGGACGTTTGGCCTCGAAGGCGACGGCGGCGCGGGTTTTCATGGGGGCTCCGGGGCGGCGGACGTGCAGGTGACGCGGTGAACAGTGCTAGTGAGCAAGGCGTGAGCTGGCGCGTAACCGGACTCACATGCCTCGCTCACCCCTCGCTCACTAGCACTGTTCACTCCGACGCATAGTCCTTCGACCCCATGCCCGACCCCAACCTCGTCATCCTGACCGGCGCCGGCGTCTCCGCGGAGTCCGGGGTGCCGACATTCCGGACCGACGCGGACGGCCTGTGGCTGGGACATCGGGTGGAGGAGGTGGCGACGCCCGAGGCCTTCGCGCGCGATCCGGCGAAGGTGCAGGGCTTCTACAACGCCCGGCGGCGGCAGCTGTCCGAGGTGGCGCCGAACCCGGCCCACCGGGCGCTGGCCGACCTGGCCGCCCGCTGGCGGGGGAGGCTGACGCTGGTGACCCAGAACGTCGACGACCTGCATGACCGGGCGCATGCGGAGGTCGCGCCGGGGCCTGGCTTCGCGCTGATCCACATGCACGGGGAGTTGCGCAAGGCGCGCTGCACCGCCTCGGGCACGGTGTGCGACTGGCCCGGCGATCTGGCCCCGGCCGAGCCGTCGCCGTTCCACCCCGCCGGGGTGCTAAGGCCGCATATCGTCTGGTTCGGTGAGATCCCGCTGGAGATGCCGCGTATCGAGGCGGCCCTGGCGGAGGCGGAGCTGTTCCTGTCGATCGGGACCTCGGGCGCGGTGTATCCGGCCGCGGGCTTCGTCCGGGCGGCCCGGGCCGCCGGCGCGCGCACGGTGGAGCTCAATCTGGAGCCGAACATGGGACGGGGTGTCTTCGACGAGGGCGTCTATGGCCCGGCCGGCGAGACTCTGCCGGCCTTCCTCGCCGGGCTGTGACGCGTCAGCCCGCGCCGAGGTGGTCGATCAGGATCAGCGTCCCGATGACGATCAGGGCCACGCCCCCGGCCAGCTCGGCGTAACGGCCGAAGCGGGCGCCGACCACCTTGCCGATCAGCATGCCGGTGGTGGAGGCGACGAAGGTGGTGGCCCCGATGGCGGCGGCGATGACCCAGATGTTGGCCCCGATGAAGGCCAGCCCGACCCCGACGGCGGCGGCGTCGATGCTGGTGCCGATGGCGGTGGCGACCAGCGCCAGCAGGCCGCGCCGCGCGGCGGCCGCCTCGTCATAGAGCTCGGCCGGGCGGGTCGCTTCCCGGATCATCCTGGCGCCCACCGCGGCCAGCAGGGTGAAGGCGATCCAGTGATCGACCCGCTCCACCAGACCTGCGGCCGTGACGCCCAGCGCCCAGCCCAGAATGGGGGTCAGGGCCTCGATCAGGCCGAACACCAGACCGCCGCGGACGGCCGCTGCGAGGGGCGGTCGATGCGCCGCGCCACGGCCGATGGCGGCGGCGAACGCGTCGGCCGACATGCTCAGCGACAGGATGGCGATGGACACGGGGCTCATGAACACGAGCGCACACTCCGCCGGACACAGGACACAGCGTCTTCGTCCGGCATCCGGTGGCCGGTCGAAGCCCGCTGGTCTCGCAAGGCGGACGATGGTCCGCTGATCGCGCCACGCGACGAAGCACAAGCCCCGGCGACGAGTGTGTTGACGCGATCCCGGCTGTTTGGTGGGCGCCGGCAGCTACTCCCCAACGCGGCGGGGGATAGGGGCGTTCGGCGCCGGAATCAAGGCGCGGTGGGCTCGCCGCGCTTCTCCAACAGCTTCTGCAGCCGCTGGCCGCGGCCCTTCGACAGGGCGTGGACGACGCCGCGCAGGGTGGCCACCTCCTGCTCGGACAGCTGCGACCGCCCCAGCATGACGCGCAGATTGCGCACCATCGACGGCCGCTTCTCGGGCGGGAAGAAGAAGCCGGCCTCGTCGAGCTCGCGCTCCAGATGTTCGAACAGGCCCATGACCAGTTCGGCGCGGGCCGGCGGGTCGGCGTCGAGGAAGGCGGCCGGGGGCGCGTCCTGCACCGTGGTGCGCCACTCATAGGCGTTGATCGACACCGCCTGGGCGAGGTTCAGCGAATGGTGCCGCGGGTCGATCGGGATGGTGACGATGCCCTGGCACAGGGCCACGTCCGGGGTCTCCAGACCGGTCCGCTCGCCGCCGAACAGCAGGCCCACGGACAGGCCGCGCGCGGCCTCGTCGTACAGGACCCGGGCGGCCTCGCGCGGGGTGCGCACCGGCATGCGGGTCTCGCGCGGCCGGGCGGTGGTGGCGAACACCACGTTCAGGTCGGCGATGGCCTCGGCCACGGTGTCGAACACCTGCACGCCCTCGAGGATCCAGTCGGCGCCCGAGGCGGTGGCCCAGGCGCGTTCCTGCGGCCAGCCCTTGAGCGGGGCGACGAGGCGCAGCCGCTCAAGGCCGAAGTTGGCCATGACGCGGGCGGCGGCGCCGATGTTCTCGGCCAGTTGCGAGCGGTCGAGGATGATGACGGGCGGGGCGATCATGGCCGCTGACTAGCGCACCGGCCCCCTCAGGTCACGCCACCAGCTTCTCGGCCTGCTTGAGGTCGACGCTGACCAGCTGCGACACGCCGCGCTCCGGCATGGTCACGCCGTAGAGGCGGTCCATCCGGCTCATGGTCACCGGATTGTGGGTGATGACGAGGAAGCGGGTGTCGGTGCGCCGGCGCATCTCGTCCAGCATGCGGCAGAAGCGATCGACGTTGGCGTCGTCGAGCGGCGCATCGACCTCGTCCAGCACGCAGACAGGGGCCGGATTGGCGAGGAAGACGGCGAAGATCAGGGCCGCCGCGGTCAGGGCCTGCTCGCCGCCGGACATCAGGCTCATCACCGACAGCCGCTTGCCGGGCGGGCAGGCGTAGATCTCGAGGCCGGCCTCCAGCGGATCATCGCTCTCGACCAGCTTCAGCTCGGCCTGGCCGCCGTCGAACAGGGCCTCGAACAAGGTCTTGAAGTTGTCGTTGATGACGTCGAAGGCGGCGACCAGCCGCTCGCGGCCCTCGGCGTTGAGCTCGTCGATGCCGTCGCGCAGGCGGGCGATGGCGGTGGTCAGGTCGGCCCGCTCGCCGCGCATCGTCTCCAGCCGCGTCGCGTACTCGGCCGCTTCCTCCTCGGCGCGCAGGTTGACGGCGCCGAGGTGCTCGCGCTCCCGCTCCAGCCCGTAGAGCAGGTTCTCGGCCCCGGCGGCGTCCGGCGGCCGGGCCACGGCGTCGTCGATCAGCTTGCGGCCCAGCTCCTCCGGCGACAGGCCCGAGGTCTCATGCACCTGCCGCTCGGCCTCCTCGCGCTTCTCCGCCGCGGCCTCGGCCTGGGCGGCCAGACCGGCGCGGGTCTCGCGGGCCCGTCCCGCCTCGGCCTCGGCGGCGCGGCCGGCGCGGTCGGCCTCGCCCGCCTCGGCCTCGACCCGGGCCAGGGCGTCGCCGGCCGCCTTGCGCCGGGTCTCGGCGGCGATCAGGGCGTCCATCAGGGTCTCACGCTGGCTGGCCAGGGCGTCCGGGCGGGCTGCGGCGCCCTCAAGCCGCGTGCGGGCGGCGGCGATCTCGCCCTGCAGCGTCTCGACCCGGGCGCGGCTGGCTTCGCCGCGGGCCACCCAGCTCTGGCGGGCGCGCTCCAGTCCGTGGCGGCGCTGTTCGCGCTGGACCTGCTCGCGCTGCTCGCCGTCGCGCTCGGCCCGGGCGGCGGCGGCAGCCTGGCGAGCGGCCCCGGCGGCGGCGCGCGCCGCGTCCAGCGCCGCCTTCAGAGCGGGAAGGTCGGCGTCCTCGACGCCCTCGGCTCCGGCGGCCGTCGCCGCCTGCTGCGCCTCGTCGCGCTCGGCCTGCAGCCGCGTCAGGGTCTCGTCCAGCGCGGAGGCGCGGGCCTCGCGCCGGGCCTGGTCGCGGGCCAGGGCCTCGTGGCGGTCCCGGGCGCTCGCCAGCGCCCGCTCGGCGTCCGGCGGTCCCCGGCGGGCGGCCTTGAGCGCCCCGTCGGCCTCCGTGAGGGCCTCGCCCGCCGCCTTCAGCGCCGCCTGCGCCGCCTTCAGCCCGGGGCGGGCGGCGTCGATGTCGCTCTCCAGCTCGGACAGGCGGCTGCGTTGGGCCAGCCGCACAGCCGCCGGGCGCGGGGCGTCGGCGCGGGCGACATAGCCGTCCCAGCGATGGAGGTCGCCCTCCCGCGTCACCAGCCGGGCCCCGACGGGCAGGGCGCGGGCGAGGGCGGCGATCTCGCTGCGGGGGGCGAGGCCGCAGAGGGCGAGGCGCGCCGCCAGCTGCGGCGGGGCGCGGACATGGGCCGCCAGCGGCGTGACCCCGGCCGGCCAGACCGGCGCGGGCGGCGGGGTCGCCCCGCCCCAGTGGGCGGCGGCGCGAGCATCCAGCGCGGCGTCCAGATCGTCGCCCAGCGCAGCCGCCAGCGCCGCCTCGAAGCCCTTGTCGGCGGCGACCACGTCCAGCGCCGGCGGATGGTCGCGGCGGGTCGAGGTGAGCAGCTGGGCGAGGCCCCGGGCTTCCGTCTCCAGCCGGCCGAGGCGGTCCTCGGCGGTGCGGGCGGCGGTGCGCGCCGCCTGTTCGGCGGCGGCCAGTTCGGCGCGGCGGGCTTCGGCAGCCTCCAGCGCCTCGCGCGCGGCGACCAGTCCGGTGAGGGCGGCGTCGAGGGTCTGCCGCGCCGCCTCCAGCTCCGGCGTCGCAGCCGGGCCCAGGGCCGCGCGTTCGGCTTCGGCGGCCGAGAGCGCGGCCTCTGCTCGCGTCAGCCGGGCGGCGGCGTCGCGGCGGCGGGCGGCGTCGGCGGCGAGCCGCGCCTCGGCGGCGGCCGCCAGCGCGGCGAGGCGCTCGACCTCGGCGTCGGCGGCCGCGCGGGCCTGCTCGGTCGTGACCAGCGCCGCCTCCAGCGCCGGGCCGCGCTCGGGGGCCGCCGCCACCTCGGCGCGCACCGCGGCGAGCGTCTCGTCCAGCCTGGCCAGCTCGATCCGGGCGTCCTCGGCGGTGGCGGCTTCGCGCTCCAGATCGGCGGCGAGGCGGGCCAGATCGCCCTTCAGCCGCTCCACCTCCTCGCGCGCGGCCTGTTCGGCCATGTCGAGACGGTCGCGCTCCAGCGTGGCCCGGTGCAGCACGGCGGCGGCGACGGCGTCCTCCTCGCGGGCGGGTTTGAGCGCCTCCTGCGCGGCCAGGGCGCGGGTCGTGGCGGCGGCGGCGGCGGCCGTCCCGGCCGCGACGGCCCGATCGGCGTCGGCCAGGGCTTCGGCGGCCGCGGCGGCGGCCAGCTGGGCGTCGTTCCAGCGCACCCAGATCAGCGCCGCCTGCAAGGCCCGGATCTCGGCGGAGATCTTCTTGTACTTCTCGGCGTGGCGCGCCTCACGGCGGAGGCGAACCAGGGCGCTGTCCAGCTCGCGGCCGATGTCGTCGAGGCGTTCGAGATTGGCCTCGGCCGCCTTGAGGCGCAGCTCGGCTTCGTGGCGGCGGGTGTGCAGGCCCGACACCCCGCCGGCCTCCTCAAGGATGCGGCGGCGGTTCTGCGGCTTGGCTGCGATCAGCTCGGAGATCTGCCCCTGCCGCACCAGCGCCGGGGAGTTGGCCCCGGTCGAGGCGTCAGCGAACAGCAGCTGGACGTCGCGCGCCCGCACCTCCTTGCCGTTGATGCGGTAGGTCGAACCCTGGCCGCGATCGATCCGGCGGGTCACCTGCAGCACCGCCGCGTCGGTGAAGGGCTGGGGCGCCCGGCCGGCGGCGTTGTCGATGGTCAGGGTGACCTCGGCGTGGTTGCGCGGGGGACGACCCGAAGCCCCGGCGAAGATGACGTCATCCATGCCCTGGCCGCGCATGGCCTTGGCCGAATTGGCCCCCATGACCCAGCGCAGGCTCTCGAGAACATTGGACTTGCCGCAGCCGTTCGGGCCGACCACGCCGGTCAGGCCGGGCTCGATCAGGACTTCCGCCGGCTCGACGAAAGACTTGAACCCGACCACCCGGAGGCGCTGGAACTGCATGGGGCGCTCAGGGCGTCCCGGCGGCGGGGCGGGGCGGCAGGGCGGCCGTAATGGCGGCGGCCAGCGCCTCGGCCGTGGGCGGGACGGAGACGCCGCCGACGATCACGGTCGGCGTGCCGCGCACCCCGGCGGCGACGCCAGCCTGGACCATGGCGTCGAGCGCGGCGTCGGTTTCCGGCGCGTAGAGGCAGGTCAGCAGCTCCTGCGCCGGCCGTCCGGCCACCCGCACCGCCGCGCTGAGCCAGGCATTGGGATCGCCGCCCTGCAGCACCGCCGCCTGGCCGGCGTAGAGGGTGTCGGCGACGGTGTAATAGGCCTCCGGCGCGGCGCAGCGGGCCAGCTTGGCGGCCGGCTCCGAAAGGGCCTGCGGGCCCGTCGGCAGGTCACGATAGACCAGCCGGGCCTGGCCGGTATCGATGAAGCGGGTCTTGATCGGCGCCAGCGCTGTCTCGTGGAACTCGGCGCAGTGCGGGCAGGTGAAAGAGGCGTAGACGATCACCGTGACCGGCGCTTCGGGCGCGCCCAGCACGCGGTCCGCGGCAGACACCTGGGGGACAGGCAGGGCCTGCTGCGCCGCCGCCGGCGTCGCCGCCATAAGCGTCAGCGCGAACAGGCCTGGCAGCGCCCCCCGCATCCGCCTCAGCCCTCGGCCAGGGCGGCGTCGATCACCGTCGACAGGCCTTCGAGCGACACGTCGCTGACCCGCTGGCCGTTGACGAAGAAGGTCGGGGTGCCGTTGACGCCCTCGGCCGCCGCGGCGCGGACGCGCTGCTCCATGGCGGCGATGGCGGCCTCATCCGTCACGCAAGCCTGGAACTCTTCCTGCGACAGGCCGGCTTCCTGGGCGATGCGCAGCAGCGACTGCCGCGGCGGGGTGCCGGCGGCCCATTCGCGCTGGCTGTCCATGATGGCGCCGATCACGTTGAAGTACTGGTCCTCCCCGGCGCAGCGGGCGACGAGGAAGCCGGCGGTGGCCACATCGGCCGGCGGCGTCGGGAACTCGCGGAAGACGAAGCGGACCTTCTCGGTCTCGACATACTTCGTCTTGAACTCCGGCCAGACCTGGCTGTGCCAGGCGGCGCAGGCGCCGCAGGTGACCGAGGCATATTCGACCACGGTGACCTTGGCCCCTTCGGCCGCGCCGATCGCCATGTCGCCCTGGGCGCTGCCGGCCGAGCCGCCGCCCGAGCAGCCGGCGAGAGCAGCCATGGCCGCGAGGGCGGCGCCGGTGACGGCGGCGCGACGGCTCATGGCGGCGAAGCGGAACTTGCGGTCGGTCATGGACGCTCCCCTGGAAGACCGGTGATGGTGGCGCGATTCCTCTCGGAGTTCGCCTGCGCACGGCATCGCTGACAGGTGCGGCGAGTTTTTGTCAACGCTTTGCGTCGCCCCGGCGGCGAACCGCCCGGCCGAGACTCTCGAGCGCTTCGCGCAGGCCGTCGGGCGCGGCGGCGACCTCGGCCTTCAGCTCGGCCTCCACGGCGGCGGGGAGGGGGGCGAGCTTCGGACGCGGCGGCGGCGGCGCAGCTGTCGGCCGGGGCAGGGGCTTGATCGGCCCCTGGGCGATGCGCAGCCGCTCGACCGCGCCCTCGCCGAGAAACAGGTTCACGCGCTGCAGGATGTCGCGTTCCTGATGTTGCACCAGCAGGGCGGCGGCCCCCGGCACGCGAAGCTCCAGCGTGCCGCCGGCGCCGGCGCGGCCTTTGGTCAGCTTCTGCGGCCGGGAGACGCGGGCGATCTGCTCACCGACGATCTCGACCCAGCGGCTCTCCAGCGCCCCGGCCCCGCGGCCGAAACGCTCGTCCAGCGCCTTGATCAATCCGTTGAGCGCCCGCCCGGCCCGGGGCGCCGGCCGCGGCGCCGGCCGGGTGCGGCGGGCGGCCAGGATCTCCAGCGCCTCGCGCTCGGTGGGCAGGGGACGTCGCATGGCCCTATATACCGCGGCCTATGACCGCCGTCGCCGAAATCCGCACCGCCCTGCTGGCCTGGTACGACCGCCAGGCCCGGACTCTCCCGTGGCGGACGCCGCCGGGGGCCGGGACCCGGCCGGATCCCTATCGGGTCTGGCTGTCCGAGGTGATGCTGCAGCAGACCACGGTGCCGCACGCCACACCCTACTTCCTCGAGTTCACGGCGCGCTGGCCGACGGTCCGCGACCTTGCGGCGGCGCCGGACGCCGAGCTGATGGCCGCCTGGGCGGGGCTCGGCTACTACGCCCGGGCCCGCAACCTGCTGGCCTGTGCGCGGGCGGTGGCGGGGGACCACGGCGGCGTCTTTCCCTACACCGAAGCCGGCCTTCGCG
>CAZUXK010000095.1:0-8733 GCA_964624025.1 uncultured Brevundimonas sp. | reverse complement strand
TCACCTGCGACGTCTGCAAGGGCCGGCGCTACAACCGCGAGACCCTGGAGATCGTGTTCAAGGGCAAATCGATCGCCGACGTGCTGGACATGACCGTCGAGGAGGCGGCGCGCTTCTTCACCGCCGTGCCGCCGATCCGCGACAAGATGCTGACGCTGGAGCGCGTCGGCCTCGGCTACGTCAAGGTCGGCCAGCAGGCCACCACCCTGTCCGGCGGCGAGGCCCAGCGGGTCAAGCTGGCCAAGGAGCTGTCACGCCGCGCCACCGGCCGCACCCTCTACATCCTCGACGAGCCGACCACCGGCCTGCATTTCGAGGACACCCGCAAGCTGCTGGAGGTGCTGCAGGAGCTGGTCGAGAACGGCAACACCATCGTGGTGATCGAGCACAATCTCGACGTCATCAAGGTGGCCGACTGGCTGCTCGACTTCGGCCCCGAAGGCGGCGACGGCGGCGGCGAGATCGTCGCCGTGGGCACGCCCGAGGACGTGGCCGCGAACCCGGCCAGCTGGACCGGCCGCTACCTCAAGGAGGTGCTGGCCCGCCACGAATCCCGTCGCAAGGCGCGTGTCGCCACGCTGAAGAAGCGGGCGTAGGAGGCGACGCGAGAGGCCCCTCCGTCCGGTCGCTGCGCGCCCGGCCACCTCCCCATTTCATGGGGAGGAGAGGCGCCTGTCCTCCCCACGCAGTGGGGAGGGGGACCACGAAGTGGTGGAGGGGCTTTCAACGCCCCACACAGGGGCGGAACGGCAGGCCTCAGCCCGCGGTCTTCTCGACCTGGCCGTACTCGAGGTCGACCGGGGTCGGGCGGCCGAAGATCGACACCGCCACGCGCAGGCGGGCGTTGTCCTCGTCGACGCTTTCGACCTGGCCGTCGAAGCTGGCGAACGGGCCGTCGACGACCTTGACGGTCTCGCCGATGTCGAAGCGGATGGTCGGCTTGGGCCGCTCCACGCCTTCCTCGACGGCGCCGATGATGTTCTGCACCTCGCGCTCGGACACCGGCAGCGGCTTGGTGCCGCCCGCGGCGCCGAGGAAGCCGGTCACCTTCGGGGTGTTCTTGACCAGGTGATAGGCCTCGTCGGTCATCTCCATTTTCACCAGCACATAGCCGGGGAAGAACTTCCGCTCGGTGTTGACCTTGCGGCCGCGGCGGATCTCGACGACGTCTTCGGTCGGCACGAGAATTTCCGAGAAGCGGTCTTCCAGACCCTGCTGCCGGGCCTGCTCACGCAGCTGCTCGGCGACCTTCTTCTCGAAGTTCGAATAGGCGTGGACGATGTACCACTTGTGGCGCGGGTTCGCCGCTTGGGGCGCTGCGTCGGTCATGATGCGCGTCTCCTCAGGCGCCGATGCCGATCACCCACTGGAACACAAGGCTCAGCAGGGTGTCGACGATCCAGAAGAAGGCGGCCGCAAGGGCCACCATGATGAAGACCATCACCGAGGTGATCCAGGTCTCCTTGCGGCTCGGCCACACGATCTTGCGACCCTCGGCGCGCACCTGGCTGAAGAACTGCATCGGCGAGACGCGCGGTTTGGCCGCGGGCTGCTCGACCGCAACGGTCGCCGCCGGAGCGGGCTGGGGATTGCCGGGACGGCGCCCGCCGGGTGTCTTCGCCTTGGCCATGGCCTTGAAGGGTCTCTCGAATGCTTTCCTGTCGCCCCAGATGGGGAGGGCCCGGCTATGGCGACAGGGGGATGGCAGGAGTTGGGGGACTCGAACCCACGACCCCCGGTTTTGGAGACCGGTGCTCTACCAACTGAGCTAAACTCCTAGACAAATCGGATAGCGCCGGAGGCAACCCCGTCGGCGTCCCGATCGCCAGGCCCGGGCTAATGCCTGACTGACGGTCGGATTTCAAGGCCGACGTTTGGCCAGCCCTTGCGACGAGGGCTTTGTTAATGTTGAGAGCTGACAATGGGAGTCGGTCTCGAACACGCGGGCGGCCCGCACCATGACATTCTTCCGAACCCTGTCAGCGTTCTTCCGGATCCGCGACCTGCTGGCCTGCAGCCGCGGGAACGTGGCGCTGATCTTCGCCTTCGCGCTTGTCCCCCTCAGCCTCGCGACGGGCTTCGGCGTCGACATCACGCGCCAGCGCACGGCCATATCGGCGGCCCAGAACGTGCTGGATGCAGCCGTTCTGGCCGCCGCCACGAGCAACCTCGAGGACGAGGATGAGCTGAGAGCCGTCTTCGACAACTACTTCGAGGCCAATGCCGACCAGATCGGCCTTGAGGGCGAGTTCGAAACCAACCTCGAAGTCGGAGATGACGGTGAGTTACGGGCCACGCTGCAGGCCTCGATTCCGGCCATCTTTGGCGGCCTGATTGGCATGAACACCCTCCCGGTGGACACGTTCGCCGCCGCGGTGCGCGGCTCGAATGACTTTGTCGAGTTGGCCCTGGTCCTCGACAACACCTGGTCGATGTCGGCCTCCGACGGCACGGGAACGACCAAGATCAACGGTCTCAAGACCGCCGCCAGCACGCTCGTGCGCGAACTCATGGTCAGCGACGACGACCGCGTGCGGGTCAGCGTGGTGCCCTATGCCGACTACGTGAACGTCGGTACCGGAAACCGCGGCGCCTCCTGGCTGAACGTGCCCGCAGACTATTCCACCACCAGCAATCCGCCCCCCCGCACCTGCACCCAGGTGCCGGTGACGACGACCACCTGCACCGGCGGCGTCAGAGGCACCTGCACCCGCTTCCGCGACGGCGTGCCGGAAACCTATTCCTGCTGGACCACGCCCCAGACCTGCACCACCCGGCCGGTGAATCCCCCGCGGACGACTGAAAGCTGCACCGGCGGCGGCAGTCCGACCACGACCTGGTTTCGCTGGTACGGCTGCGTGGCTTCGCGCAACAGCGGCACGCTGCGACTGAACGACACTCAGCCGGGCACCAGGTATCCGGGGTTGATGCAGACCTCGCAAACCTGCCTCAATCCGATCCTGCCCCTGACCGAGAACAGGGCCACCGTGCTGAGCCGGATCGACGGCCTGATCGTCAACATCGGCTCCTACCGTCCCGAGACCTACATCCCCGGCGGACTGATCTGGGGCGTCAATGCCCTGTCCCCCACCGCTCCCCTGGCGGAGGGCCGCGCCTATGGCGAGAATGTCCGCAAGATCATCGTGCTGATGACCGATGGTGAAAACACCCTGCGATACGTGTCGTCGAACGGCACGCACACGGCCCCGTCGGGGTCGGCGAGCGCCCAGCAGAGCCAGCTGGCCCAGACCAACAGCGACGTCGGGAGCATTTGCACCTACGCCAAGAGCCAGGGCATGGAGATCTACACCGTCAGCCTTGGTGCGGTCTCGACGACGGCGCGCAACATGCTCACCGCCTGCGCCACCAGCGCAGCCCATGCACATGCGGCGACGGACACCCGGGCCCTGCTCGCGGCGTTTCGCCAGATCGCCCAGTCCATCAACGCGGTCCGGCTGACCCGGTAGCCATCGCGAGGGCCATCTTGACGCGGATCAAGGCGGTCAGGGGGGCGGCGGGTCAATCTGCCGGCATGAAGGGCTGGCCGGCTGGGCGGGCCCGGGCCGGAGACCGCCGAGGAGCCGCTCATGACCCGACTGCATCACATCCGCATGGAGCTGGCCCGCGACGCCGGGGCGCCCGACGGCGACCCGGGCGTAGGCTACGACCTGGTCCTGCCGCTCGACGAGGATCGCCGCCTGGCAGGGGCCGAGGCCTTCACCGACCAGCCGCAGGCCGGCCGGGTGCGCCGCTTCCGCGACGGAGAGCCCGACGCGATCGGCCAGCTGAAGCACGGCCCCGGCGGCGTCTGGCGGCTGGAGTTCGAGGGCGAGGCGCGCCCTGAGGTGGCCTTCCGGCTCGGCGAGGAACAGTTCCGGCCCGGCGAGTACATCGCCATCCGCGAGGCCGACGGCGACTATCATCCCTACCGGGTGATCAGCACGCGCGAACTGGGCTGAGCTTTCAGTCCTCGGCCTGGTCGGCCAGGGCCCGGGCCTCGTCCTCGGCGCGGATGATCTGCTTGAACAGCAGCTTGTCGATGCGCCGGTCGTCCATGTCGATGACCTCGACCTCGAAGCGGCCGACCTGCAGCACCTCGCCCTCGGTCGGCACCCGCGACAGCTGGTGCAGCACCAGGCCGGCCACGGTGTGGAAGCCCTCGGTCGCGCCGAAGTCCTCGCCGAGGGCGTCGGCCAACTCGTCGAGGTCGGTCTGGCCGTCGACCAGCCAGGACCCGTCCTCGCGCTGGTGGATATAGGCCTGGGCCTCGTCGTGGCCCTCGTTGAAGTCGCCGGCGATCATCTCCAGCAGGTCGGTCGCCGTGACCACGCCCTCGAAGGCCCCGAACTCGTCAACGATGAAGGCCATGTGGACCTTCGAGCCCTTCATGATCTCCAGCGCCTTCAGCACCGAGGTCGACTGGGGGATGAAGGCCGGTTCGGCGACCAGCTTCTCGACATTGAACTCACCGTTGTCGAGCAGGCTGTCGAGCAGGTCCTTCTTGTGGACCACGCCCAGCGGATTATCGACGTCGTTCTCCCGCGCCACGACGATGCGCGAATAGGGGCAGGTGCGGATCTCGCGCCGCAGCTCCTCCTCGGAGTCGTCCAGCGCGATCCAGAACACCTCGTGCCGCGGCGTCATCGCCACCCGCACCGGGCGGTCGCCGAGAGTCAGGATCTCCTCGATCATCTCCTGCTCCTCGGGCTCGATCAGCCCGGCAGAGGCGCCTTCGGCGAGGATGCTCTCGACTTCTTCCTGGGTGACGTCGGTGCCGTCGCGGTCCTTGACCCCCATCACCTTCAGGATGGCCGAGGTCGAGGCGGTCAGCACCACCACGAAAGGCTTCAGCAGCTTGGCGACCAGCGAGATCGGGCCGGCCGTCTTGGTGGCGATCGTCTCCGGGAAGATCAGCGCCAGGCGCTTGGGCACCAGCTCGCCGACGATCACGGAGATGTAGGTGATGCCGACGACCACGATGGCCGTGGCGGTGGCCTCCGACCAAGGGGCGAAGGCCGGGATGCTGGTCTCGATCAGCCGGTCCAGCTCGCCGGCGATGCTGGCCTGACCGAAGGCGCCCGCCAGAATGCCGATCAGGGTGATGCCGACCTGGACCGCCGACAGGAACTGCGTCGGCTCCTCGGCCAGACGCAGGGCCCGGCGGGCGCCGCGATCGCCCCGCTCGGCGCGGCTCTGCAGCTTCGACTTGCGCGAGGACACGACCGCGAGCTCGGTCATGGCGAAAAGGCCGTTCAGCACCACGAGCAGCAGTACGACGGCGATGGAGGCGGCTAACATCTAGGAGGGGCGGGCCCAGGACGCGGCGCAACATTCGGCGTCCGCGGGGATCATGATAGGCGACGCTGCCCCGCAGCGCCACGATTTCCTTCAGATGACGACGTTGAACGCCGAGGCGCCGAGGAAGACGCCGATGAACAGGCCGATGCGGATCGCGCGAAGCATGGGGTTACCAAAACCTTAACGGACCCCGAACCTGTGCCCCCCGCCGCCGGTTCCGGCAAGGTCGCGCCTCCCACCGGTTGAGCGGCAGGCTTAACGGGCGCTTTGAAAGGCGAGGGCGGCGTCTCTATATGGGCGGCCCTCCCCCGCCCCCCGGACGACCATGGCCCGCATCCTCATCACCTCGGCGCTGCCCTACATCAACGGCATCAAGCACCTGGGGAACCTGGCCGGCTCGATGCTGCCCGCCGACGTCTGGGCCCGGTTCAAGCGCGCCCAGGGGCACGACGTCCTCTACATCTGCGCCACCGACGAGCACGGCACCCCGGCCGAGCTGGCCGCCGCCGCCGCCGGCCAGGACGTGCGCACCTACTGCGACGAGCAGCACGAGATCCAGAAGCGCGCCGGCGAGGCCTTCGGCCTGAGCTACAACTGGTTCGGCCGCTCCTCCAGCGACGCCAACCGCCGCCTGACCCGGCATTTCGCCGCCGCGCTCGAGGCCCACGGCTTCATCGAGGAACGCGTCGACCGGATGATCTATTCCGTCGACGACGCCCGCTTCCTGCCGGACCGCTACGTCGAGGGGACCTGCCCCCACTGCGCCTACGAAAAGGCGCGCGGCGACCAGTGCGACAACTGTGGCCGGCTGCTGGATCCGACCGACCTGATCAATCCGTATTCGGCGGTCTCCGGCAGCCGTAACCTCGAGGTGCGCGACACCCGGCATCTGTATCTGCTGCAGACCAAGCTGGCCGATCGCATCCGCGCCTGGGTCGACTCGAAGCGCGACTGGCAGCCGCTGGCCCGCTCGATCGCCTTCAAGCACCTCGACGAGGGCCTGATCGACCGCGGCATCACCCGCGACCTCAAGTGGGGCGTGCCGGTGGTCGGCCCCGACGGCGGCCCGCGGCCGGGGCTGGAGGGCAAGGTCTTCTACGTCTGGTTCGACGCCCCGATCGAGTACATCGCCGCGACCGAGGAATGGGCGACGGCGACCGGCGGGTCGTGGCGCGACTGGTGGCGCCTCGACGAGGGCGCGGACGACGTCCGCTATGTCCAGTTCATGGGCAAGGACAATGTCGCCTTCCACACCGTCAGCTTCCCGGCGACGATCCTCGGCTCGGGCGAACCGTGGAAGACGGTCGACACCCTCAAGGCCTTCAACTGGCTGAACTGGTACGGCGGCAAGTTCTCCACCAGCCAGGGCCGCGGCGTGTTCATGGACCAGGCGCTGGAGCTGCTGCCGGCCGACTACTGGCGCTGGCACCTGACCGCCTACGGCCCCGAGCACGCCGACGCCGCCTTCACCTGGGAGACCTTCCAGGGGGCGGTGAACAAGGACCTGGCCGATGTGCTGGGCAACTTCGTCAACCGCATCGTCAAGTTCGCCGAGTCGAAGTTCGACGGCGTCGTCCCCTCCGGCGGAACGCCCGGCCTGGTCGAGGCCAAGCTGGAGGCCGACATGGCGGCCGTGCTCGCCGAGGCCACGGCCCAGTTCGAGGCCATGGAGTTCCGCAAGGCCGCCCAGGCCCTGCGCGCCGCCTGGGTGCTCGGCAACGAGTATCTGCAGGAGGCGGCCCCCTGGACCGCGCTCAAGACCGACCGCGACCGCGCCGCCGTCGGCGTGCGCACCGGCCTAAACCTGGTGGCCCTGTTCGCCCGGCTGGCCGCCCCGGTGCTGCCCTTCACGGCCGGGCGCATCGCCGCCACCGTCGGGGCTGACGACCTGTCCTGGCCGACGGCCGACAACAGCTGGACCACGGCCCTGCCCGAGGGCCGGCCGGTGCAGGCGCCGGAGGTGCTGTTCCGCAAGATCGAGGACGCCCAGGTGGCCGAATGGGCCGCCCGCTTCGGCGGCGGCGAGGCGTAAGGCGTCGCGGAGGCCCGGACGGGGTTGAATCCCGCCCCGTCCGGTTCCATTGAAGCGGCAACCAGAACACCGTCTCAGGAGACCTCCGCCCATGACCGTCCGCGTCGCCATCAACGGCTTCGGCCGCATCGGCCGCCTCGTGCTCCGCTCGATCGTCGAGCATGGCCGCCGCGACATCGAGGTGGTGGCGATCAACGACCTGGGGCCGGTGGCCACCAACGCCCACCTGCTGCGCTATGACTCGGTGCACGGCCGCTTCCCGGGCGCGGTCGAGGCGGGCGACGACTGGATCGACGTGGGCCTCGGCAAGATCAGGGTCACCGCCGAGCGCGACCCGTCGAAGCTGCCGCACAAGGACCTGGGCGTCGACATCGCGTTCGAGTGCACCGGCATCTTCACGGCGAAGGACAAGGCCTCGGCCCACCTGACCGCCGGGGCGAAGCGGGTGCTGGTCTCGGCCCCGGCCGACGGCGCCGACAAGACCATCGTCTACAAGGTCAACCACGACACCCTTACCGCCGACGACATCGTCGTCTCCAACGGCAGCTGCACCACCAACGCCCTGGCCCCGGTGGCCAAGGTGCTGAACGACCTGTTCGGCATCGAGCGCGGCTACATGACGACGATCCACGCCTACACAGGCGACCAGCCGACGCTGGATACGATGCACAAGGACCTGTACCGCGCCCGCGCGGCGGGCCTGTCGATGATCCCGACCTCGACCGGCGCGGCCAAGGCGCTGGGCCTGGTCCTGCCCGAGCTGAAGGGCAAGCTGGACGGCTCGTCGATCCGCGTCCCGACCCCGAACGTCTCGGTCGTCGACCTCAAGGTCGTGGCCGCCCGCGAGGTCTCGGTCGACGAGATCAACGCCGCCCTGCAGGCCGCCGCCGACGGCCCGATGAAGGGCGTGCTGGCCACCACCACCGATCCGGTGGTGTCGATGGACCTGAACCACGTCGCGGCCTCCTCGACCGCGGCCCTGGCCCAGACCCAGGTCGTCGACGGCAAGCTGGCCCGGGTGCTGAGCTGGTACGACAACGAGTGGGGCTTCGCCACGCGCATGTCCGACACGGCGCTGGCGATGGCGAAGTTCCTGTAGGAGCGGACGATATCCTTCTCCTCCCCACGCAGTGGGGAGGGGGACCGCGAAGCGGTGGAGGGGCTCGTCGCAGACTGATCGGGATGCTGGAGATGCCCCTCCGTCTCTTCGCTTCGCTCAGAGCCACCTCCCCGTCGCTGCGCGACAGGGAGGAAAAAGAGGTCGATACCATGACCGCCTTCCGCACCCTCGACGACACCGGGCCGATCGCCGGCCAGACTGCCCTTGTGCGGGTCGACTTCAACGTCCCGATGGAGGACGGCCGCGTCACCGACGACACCCGGCTGCGGGTCGCCCTGCCGAC
>CAZUXK010000094.1:7475-8816 GCA_964624025.1 uncultured Brevundimonas sp. | reverse complement strand
CCCGAGGCCTCCCAGAACTTGCGGTCCAGCACCTGGGGCGTCTTGACCTCGACATAGCCGGCCCTGGTCAGGCGCCGGCGCATGTAGGCCTCGATCACCTGCCACAGCACCCAGCCCTTGGGGTGCCAGAACACCATGCCGCGGCCCTCTTCCTGCATGTGGAAGAGCTCCATCTGGCGGCCCAGACGGCGGTGGTCGCGCTTCTCCGCCTCCTCCAGCCGCTGCACATAGGCGTCGAGGTCCTCCTTCGTCGCCCAGGCGGTGCCGTAGATGCGCTGCAGCTGCTCGCGCTTCGAATCCCCGCGCCAGTAGGCGCCCGCCAGCTTGGTCAGCTTGAAGGCCTTGCCGACGTGGCGGGTCGAGGGGAAGTGCGGCCCGCGGCACAGATCCAGCCAGTCGCCCTGGCGATAGACGGTGATGGTCTCGTCCGCCGGCAGGTCGCGGATCAGCTCGGCCTTGAACTTCTCGCCGCGCGCCTCGAAGAAGACGATGGCCTCGTCGCGGTCCCAGACCTCGCGCTCGAACCTGGCGTCGCGGTCGATGATCCTCGCCATCTCCTTCTCGATGGCGGCGAAGTCGTCGGTCGAGAACGGCTCGTCCCGGTAGAAGTCGTAATAGAAGCCGTCCTCGATGGCCGGCCCGATGGTCACCTGGGTGCCCGGGAACAGGGTCTGCACCGCCTCGGCCAGCACATGCGCCGTGTCGTGGCGGATGGTGTACAGCGCCTCGGGATCGTCGCGCATGATCAGGCGGAAGGCCCCGCCGGTCTCCAGCACCCGGTGCAGGTCGCGCTGCTCGCCGTTCAGCTCGGCCAGCACGGCCTTCTTCGCCAGCGACGGCGAGATCGAGGCCGCGACCTGGTGGCCGGTCGTGCCGGCCGGATACTCGCGCACGGCGCCGTCGGGAAATTTCAGTTCAATCATGGTCGGTCTTCGATCGGTCTGGCGCGGGGTCCGCCGGGAGGGCGGCGCGGGGCGGGACGGGGTCGTAGCCCCAGCCCCCGAAGGGATGGCACTTACACAGGCGACGCACGGCGAGCCATCCCCCCGCCACCGGTCCGTGCTGGATCAGCGCGTCGCGCGCATAGTCCGAACAGGTGGGCAGGAAGCGGCACGACTGCCCGATCAGCGGGCTCAGCGTCAGCTTGTAGCCGCGATGGGCCAGCCGCACGCCGCGTTCATACAGGGTCTCGCCGGAAGGCATGGCGGCTTATCCCCCGCCCGGGTTCGAGGAGCAACCGCGGCGGGGCCCCTCTGTCTCGCCGGCTTCGCTGTCGATCCCCTCCCCATTGAATGGGGAGGAGAAACGTCTTTCCTCCCCACGCAGTGGGGAGGGGGACCG
>CAZUXK010000094.1:0-7465 GCA_964624025.1 uncultured Brevundimonas sp. | reverse complement strand
ACCGCGAAGCGGTGGAGGGGCCCTTCAGGGATCGCCACCTCACCGCTTCACCCCCGTCATCCTCGGGCTTGACCCGAGGATCGGGGGCAAGGTCGGCGCACGGCCGGCCGGCGATCTGCGGCGGATGGCGCGACCCTCGGGTCAAGCCCGAGGGTGACGGGGGAGTGCGATGAACCTGCGCTCAACCTCTCCTCCCCCGCACAGCGGGGGAGGGGGCGACCGCAAGCGCTGCGCCTGAACCCGCCCCCGCCACCCTGCGGCGCATGGTCCCCCTACCCCATACGCTGGGGGTGGGGGGTGGAGAGGCCGCCCCCGCCGCGTCCAGCGCCTTCACCGTGGCCTCCAGCGCGACCAGGGTCGAGGCGTGGCGGGCGGGGTAGTCGGCCACCTGGCGCAGGGCGCGCAGGTCCTCGAAGCGGCCGGCGGGGCCCTCGCCCCCCGCCTTGAGCATGGCCGACAGGGCGTCGCGGGCGGCGATCACCTCGGCCGCCGAGGCCCCGACCACCGCCTCGCCGAGCACCCCGGCGGCGGCCTGGCCGAGGGCGCAGGCCTTTACGGTCTGGGCGAAGTCGGCGATGCGGCCATGGTCGTCGAGGACGACGTCGACCACGGCGCGCGAGCCGCACAGGCGCGCCGTCGCCTCGCCGGTGCCGTGCGGCGCGGCCAGCCGCCCGCTGCGCGGCATGTTGGCCGCCAGCGCCAGGATGCGCGCGCTGTACAGGTCGTCGATCATGGCCGGCAGATAGGGGCGGCCCCCGCCGGGCGCCATGCGGGCGCGGGGCGGCTCACCCCTCGACCAGCCGGCGCAGGCCCTCGCCGATCTCGGCATAGGCCTCGCGCAGGCCGCGGCGGTGGCGGTCGAACCAGAACTCGCCGCGCAGCCCGCCGACGATCAGGCCGTTCGACAGGATGCAGCTGCCCGGGACCAGCTCCTCGATCTCGTAGTAACGGGTGGCGCGGAACTGCCAGCCGCGGCGCTCGTGCCAGATCAGCTGGGCGTGGGGCGTCCAGTCGCCCAGCCGCACGCTCGCCCGCCGCTCCGGATGGCCCGGCAGGCGCTCGGTCAGGGCCAGGGGCGCGCCGAAGCCCAGCGCGCCCTCGACCTCGGCCTCATAGGGGTTCCAGTGCGACCAGGCGGCGAAGTCCGCCAGCCGGTCCCACAGCTGCGCGGCCGGGGCCTTCACCCCGACCCGGTGTTCGACTTTGAGGACGGTGCTCATGGCGCGCTTTTCACACGGCTTTCCGCCCCGGGGAAGGCGGTCCGACGGTCGCGCCCTCGGGGCCGGGAGTCGAGGCCGGCTGGGCCGGGGCGCGGCCGGGATCGCCGCCGCCCTTGAGCGGCGTACTCAGGACACACAGGGCCAGGGCCGCGCCGATCAGCACCAGGTTGAGCCCGAACGGCGCCGGGGCGGTCCATTCGTACAGGGCCACCCCGATCACCGGCGGGGCCAGGAAGCTGAGCCCGGCCAGGGCCATGATCAGCCCGGCCACCGTGCCCTGCTCGTCCGGCCGGGTGGCCAGCGAGGCGCCGGCGGTGAAGCCGGGCCGGGCGAACCCCATCCCCATGGACAGCAGAGCGTAGCCCACCACCACCCCGTGATAGTCGGTCGCCACAGCGCTGACGCCGTTGCCGACCAGCGCGAGGCCCGCGCCCCAGCGCATCATCGCCCGCGGCTCCAGCCGCAGCAGGGGGATCAACCCCCACTGCACCATCAGGGTCATGGCCGCCCCGGCGAACAGGGCCAGGCCGATGAAGGGCTGGGCCGCGTCCAGCCCCAGCCCCTCGGCGGCCAGCTCGTCGATGACATGGAAGCCGATGACGCCGATGTTGACCGCCTGGGCCCCGGTCAGCAGCAGGCCGTAGAGCAGGAAGTCGCGCAGCCGCGGGTCTTTCCACAGCCCCTTGTGCGTGGCCGCCGGGGTGGCCGGCTGGCGCTCGACTCCGCCCGAGGGCAGCAGCCGCCAGACCAGCACCAGCACGATCGCGCCGAGCGCGGCGAAAGCGTAGAGCGGCCCGGCCAGGCCGACGAAGGGCAGGATGAACAGGGGCGCCAGGGCCGGGCCCAGCACCGTGCCCAGCCCTTGCGCCGAGGCCAGGGTCGACAGGGCGCGGGTGCGCGCCGCCCGGCTGGTGCGGTCGGCCACATAGGCCTGGGAGGCGATCGGCGCGGCCGAGCCGAACAGGCCGTAGATGGCCCGCGCCACCGCCATCAGGGTGAAGGCGACCCCCGCAGCCAGCCAGCCCTCCAGCCCGCTGGTGGCCGCCAGGCCGAAGGCGGCCATGGAGGCGACGAAGCCGCCCAGCCCGATCAGGATCACCCGCTTGCGCCCCAGCCGGTCCGAAAGCCGCGCCCAGGTGGGCGAGCTCAGGGTCCACAGCAGGGCGGAGATGGCGAAGGCCCCGGACACCAGGGTGTCGGACAGGGCGAAGGCCCGCCCGATCAGCGGCAGCACCGCCTGCAGCGCCATGTTGCCGGCGGCGGCGATCAGGCTGACCGAGAACAGCAGCAGAAAGGCGGGCGAGCGCAGCGTCACCCGCCCGGGTTAGGCCTTCGGGGCGGCCTCGTCCACCGGCCCCTCCGTCGGGGCGTCGCCCTCCGCCGGCGCCCGCCGGGACGGCAGGCCCAGCCGCCGCTGCAGGGTCAGCAGATCGACCCCCGGCGCGAGGATCTGCACCGCCTCCGGCCGCGCCGCATTGACCGCCGCCACCGCCCCCTTCGGACAGATGTCGAGGCAGCCGGTCTGCAGCACGGCGATCTCGGCCTTGCGCCCCTTGCCGACCCGGAAGTCGGGCTTGAGGTAGCGCTTCAGCGCCTTCTTCAGCGTCTGGTCGCCGTCGGGGCCGAACCCGCCGTCGGTCTTCCTGTCCAGCTTTTTCTGGCACTTGCGGCAGACGAGAATGACCTCGCGCCAGCGGGTGCGGGCGATCCGGTCCGGCGCAGGCGATGAGTCGGGCATGGCCTTGAGATGCGGATCGATTGTGACAGCCGCAAGCGGTTGCGTCGGTCCGCCCCGTGCGCCCATGCTGGCCCCGCTGTTCAGGAGGCTGTCCCCATGACCCCCATGCGCCGATCCCTCACCCCCCTCGCCGCCGCGCTCGCCGTCCTGTCCGGCGTCGCCGCCACGCCGGTCGCCGCCCAGGTGTCTGGCCAGGTCCCCGCCGCGACCGTGGCCGAGGCGGTCGAGGCGATCACCCCGAAGGTGGTCGACTGGCGCCGCGACCTGCACCGCCACCCCGAGCTGGGCTTCGCCGAGACCCGCACCGCCGCCGTCGTCGCCGCCCACCTGCGCGGCCTCGGGCTGGAGGTGCGCGAGGGGGTGGCCAAGACCGGGGTGATGGGCGTCCTGCGCGGCGCGCGGCCGGGCCGGGTCGTGGCCCTGCGCGCCGACATGGACGCCCTGCCGGTGCTGGAGGCGACCGGCCTGCCCTTCGCCTCGACCGCCACCGGGACCTATATGGGCCAGACCGTGCCGGTGGCCCACGCCTGCGGCCACGACGCCCACGTCGCCATGCTGATGGGCGCCGCCGAGGTGCTGGCCGGCCTGCGCGACCAGATCCGCGGCACGATCGTGTTCGTCTTCCAGCCGGCCGAGGAGGGCGCGCCTCCGGGCGAGCCGCTGGGCGGCGCCGCCCTGATGCTGGCCGAGGGGGCGCTCGACGACCTGGCGCCGGAGGCCATCTTCGGCCTGCACGTGGTGCCCGGCCGTCCGGGGACCATCTTCTACCGGCCCCAGGGCTTCATGGCCGCCTCGGACCGGGTCGACATCCGCCTGACCGGCCGCCAGACCCACGGCGCCTGGCCGTGGAAGGGCGTCGACGTCATCGCCGCCGCCGCCGCCGTGGTGCAGACGGTCAACACCCTGACGGCGCGGACCATCGACCCGACCACCACCCCGACCGTCTTCACCATCGCCACCCTCGACGCCGGGGTGCGCTACAACATCATCCCCGCCGAGGCGACGCTGTCGGGCACCCTGCGCACCTTCGACACGGCCCAGCGCGACGCCCTGGTCGCCCGGGCCGAAACCGCCATCGCGCACGTCGCCCACGCCCACGGGGCCGGGGCGGAGTTTTCCGTGCGGCAGAACGCGGCCCTCGTCTTCAACGACCCGGAGCTGTCGGCCTGGCTGGCCCCGGTGCTGGGCGAGGCGGCGGGGGCGGACAACGTCAACCCCGCCACGCCCCCGACCACGGTGGCCGAGGACTTCAGCTACTTCCAGCAGCGCATTCCGGGGGTCTTCTACCACCTCGGCGCCTCGGCCGACGGGGTCGACCCGGCCACCTCCCCGCCGAACCACTCGCCGGAGTTCGACGTCAACGAGGCGGTCCTGCCGCTCGGCGTCCGCGCCCATGTGCTGACCGCGCTCAGGTTTCTCGAGCAACCACGTTCGTGAACGGCGCCGAAAGCCTGACGGGCGGAGGCTGAGGCGTTTGTGAGCCTCGCAGGTGTTCCGATGCGCCGTCTGCCCGTCGAGCTGCCGCCGGAGGACCCCCGCCGCGAACGCGGGGGCGGCCTGTTCGGCCTGATCTGCCTCGTCGCCGGCCTGTTCACCCTCGCCCGGTGGGCGGCGGGCATGCTGCTTCAGGTCCGCATTTGACTTGAAAGTGTCGTCACCCCCGGGCTTGTCCCGGGGGCCCATGGTTCCGCCAGGTGCGACCCGTGGATGTCTCTGGCGGAACGTGAAAGCCGCACGCGACGGCGCGCGACCCGGCCATGGATCCCCGGGACAAGCCCGGGGATGACGGGCCCTATGGGGTCACAGCCTGCCGCCCGCCCCGCTCAGCCGAGCACCCGCCGGATCACCTCGGCGTAGACGTCGGTCAGGGCCTCCAGCTCGGCCACCGGCGCCCGTTCGTCGACCTGGTGCATGGTCTGGCCGACCAGCCCCAGCTCCAGCACCGGACAGAGGGCGCGGATGAAGCGGGCGTCGGAGGTGCCGCCGGTCGTCGAGGGCTCGGGCCGCCGCCCAATCGCCGCCTCGACCGCGTCCTGCACCGCCGCCACGAAGGGGCCCGGCTCGGTCAGGAAGGCCTCGCCCGAGCACAGGTGCTCCAGCTCGATGCGCAGCCCGCTCTCCGCCTGGGCCTCGCCTGCCAGCCGGTTCAGCCAGGCCATCAGCCCGTCGCCGGTGTGGGCCGGATTGAAGCGGATGTTCAGCCGCGCCTTCGCCTCGGCCGGAATGACGTTGGCCGCCGGATTGCCGATGTCGATGGTGGTGATCTCGAGGTTCGAGGGCGGGAAGGCCGGATAGCCCTCGTCCAGCACCTCGGCGTCCAGCCGCGCCAGCAGCCGCGCCAGCACCGGGGCCGGATTGGCGGCCCGCTCGGGATAGGCCACATGCCCCTGCTTGCCGTGCACCGTGATCCAGGTGTTGAGCGAGCCGCGCCGCCCGACCTTGATCGTATCCCCCAGCACCGCGGCCGAAGAGGGCTCGCCGACCACGCAGGCGTCGATCACCTCGCCCTCGGCCTGCAGCGCCTCGACCACCCGCTTGGTGCCGTGCAGGGCCGGGCCTTCCTCGTCACCGGTGATCAGGAAGCTGAGCGAGCCGTTCGGCTCCCCCTCGGCCAGCACCCGCGAGACGGCGGCGACCCAGGCGGCGATGCCGCCCTTCATGTCCACGGTCCCGCGGCCGTACAGCACCCCGTCGCGCACCTCGCCGTCGAACGGCCCGGACGACCAGGCCTCGGCCTGGCCGACCGGCACCACATCCGTATGGCCGGCGAAGCACAGGTTGGGCCCCGTCACGCCCCGCCGGGCGTAGAGGTTCTCGATGCGGGCGTGCACCCCGGTCCCGCCCGGCCCCTCGAAGGCCATGCGCCGGCAGGTGAAGCCCAGGGCGGTCAGCCGGCGCTCCAGCAGGTCCATCGCCCCCTCGTCGGCGGGCGTCACCGAGGGCCGGGCCACCAGGGCGCGGGTCAGCTCGACAGGATCGATCACGGCGACGGCGGCGGGGGCGTTCACGGGGCTCATGGACTCGTGCTTTAGGGGGCGCCGAAGCCAGCGAGAAGGCCCTGCGACATGACCGACGCGCCAGAGGCGCCCTCGCCCGCGACGCCCGCCGGGACCGGTCTGCCGGACCCCGGCGAGAACCCGTGGAAGATCCGCGACTTCCGGCTGCTCTGGCTGGGCCGGCTGACGGCCGTCCTGGCCATCCAGATCCAGTCGACGGCGGTGATCTGGCAGGTTCTGGAGATCGCCCGGCGCGACCATCCGATCGAGCAGGCCAGCCTCTACGCCGGCATGGTCGGGCTGGTGCAGTTCATCCCCCTGCTGCTGCTGACCCTGCCCGCCGGGGAGATGGCCGACCGGCGCGACCGCAAGCTGACCGTCTCGGCCTGCATCGCCGGCGAGCTGGTCTGCGCCCTCGCCTTCCTTGGCCTCGCGCTATCGGGCGAGCCGCCCCTGTGGGGCCTGCTGGGCGTGGCCGCCCTGTTCGGCGCCTGCCGCGCCTTCCTCGCCCCCGCCAGCCAGGCCCTGCTGCCCATGGTGGTCGGGATGAAGGCCCTGCCGCGCGCCATTGTCGCCCAGAGCCTGGCCTTCCAGACCGGGGCCATCGCCGGCCCGACCCTCGGCGGCCTGCTGCTGGCGGTCTCGACCCCCTTCGCCTACGCCGCCTCGACCGTCCTGTTCCTCGTCGGCCTGGGCTGTTTCCTGCTGATCCGCACCGACGGCCGGCCGCGCACCCCGCCAGCCCACGGCCGCTGGGCCGCGGTGAAGGAGGGCCTGGCCTATGTCTGGCGCACCAAGGTGGTGATCGGCGCCATCTCGCTGGACCTGGTGGTGGTGCTGCTGGCGGGGGTGGCCCTGCTGGTGCCGGTGTTCGCTTCCAGCGTGCTGGACGTCGGACCGCAGGGCTTCGGCCTGCTGCGCGCCGCCTTCGGCGTCGGGGCCCTGGTCATGGCCCTCTACCTGGCGCGCTTCCCGATCCTGCGCCGCGGCGGCCTGTGGATGTTCTCGGCGGTCGCCGTGTTCGGCGTCTGCACCCTCATCTTCGGCCTGTCGCAGGTCGTCTGGATTTCGGCCCTGGCCCTGTTCATCGGCGGCGCCGCCGACATGGTCAGCGTCAACATCCGCCAGACCCTGATCCAGATCGCCACCCCCGACGAGATGCGCGGCCGGGTCAGCTCGGTGTCGATGCTGTTCATCGGCGCCTCGAACGAGCTCGGCGAGGCCTGTTCCGGCGTCATGGTGCGCCTGCTCGGCCCGGTCGGGGCGGCGGTGCTCGGCGGCCTCGGCGCCCTCGCCGCCACCGGCCTCTGGGCCCGCGCCTTCCCCGGCCTGCGCAAGGCCGACCGCCTGACGTAGGCGCCGGCGAGGCGGGGGCAGGAAGGGCATCACAGCGACCACAGCGAGGTCACAGCGGGCACGACGGGCCTTGTGCAGCGGCGCGCCATTCCTCCCCCGCCGGGGGTGGGGGGCCGCGAAGCGGGGGCGGGGGGTTGAGCGCAACCGTCGTGGGC
>CAZUXK010000093.1:0-8860 GCA_964624025.1 uncultured Brevundimonas sp. | reverse complement strand
CCCCCCCCCCCCGGCGCCGGGGGGTGCGCGGCGCGCCGGCGCCCCCCCCCCCCCCCCCCCCCCGCCTGCCCCAGGCTCATCGTCAGACGTGTTGCAAGCTGAACCCGCCCCCTCATCCGGGCCGCGCTGCGGCCCACCTTCTCCCCCGAGGGGAGAAGGATGCATCGGAACCGCATCACAGTACCCCCTTGGTGCTGGGCACGGCCCCGCCCTCGACGCGGATGGCCTGGCGCAGGGCGCGGCCGAAGGCCTTGTAGACCGCCTCGGTCTTGTGGTGGTCGTCGGCTCCGGTGACGGCGATGTGCACCGCCGCGCCGAGGTGCTCGGCCAGCGACCGGAACACATGGGCGGTCAGGTCGGTGCGATAGTCGCCGATGAAGGGCGTTTCGAAGCTCCCCTCGAACACCGGATAGGGCCGGCCGGACAGGTCGATCGACACCTTCGCCTCGGCCTCGTCCATGGGCAGGACGAAGCCGTAGCGGGCGATGCCGCGCCGTTCGCCCAGCGCCTGCTTCAGCGCCTGGCCCAGGGCGATGGCCGAGTCCTCGATGGTGTGGTGCGGATCGGTGTGCAGGTCGCCCTCGCACGCCAGGGTCAGGGAGAAGCCGCCGTGGGCCGCCACCTGCTCCAGCATGTGGTCGAAGAAGCCAACGCCGGTGTGGATGGCGATCGGGGCGGTCGCGTCGAGGTCGACGGCGCAGACGATGCGCGTCTCCTTCGTGTCGCGCACGGCCTGGCCGCGGCGGGCGGGACGACCGGCTGTCGCCAGGCCGAAGGCGGCCAGCAGCCGGTCATTGACCTCGGGTCGGGTCGAGACCGGCAGGCGCAGCCGCTCGCCGGCGCGCTCGACCGGGACAGCGAGGGCGCGGAGGTCGCGCAGCGCCGCCTCGGGGTCGGTCGGGCGCACGATCAGCACCGGGCCGACGCCCGGCTCCACCACCGTCTCGCGGCCGAGGTCGCGGGCCAGCCGGGCGCGCTCGCTGCGCACGATGTCGATGCGGCGGCGAGTCTCCAGCAGCCGCGACGGATCCAGCGCCTGCAGCGCCAGCCGCAGCGACGGCTCGGGCAGGGCGTAGGGCTCGACCATAGCCGCCAGCCGCGCCAGCGCGCCGGCCTGGCCGACCGCGGCCCCGACCCGCGCCCCGGCCAGGCCATAGGCCAGCGACAGGGAGCGCAGGACCACCAGATTGGGCGCGTCGCCGATCACGGTCGTCGCCGACGCGCCGTCGGCGTATTCGATCAGACCCTCGTCAATGAGCAGCAGGGCCGGGGCGACCCGTTCGGCCATCTCGGCCACCGCCTCGGGCGAGCCGAGGGCGCGCACGATCACCGCCGCCGTGACGGCGCCGGCGGGCGGCGTCGGATACAGCCGGCGCAGGCTGGCGCAGGGCTCGGCGTCCGGGGCCTCGACGGCCTGGCCGTCACGCCCTGCGAGGCGGAAGGCCAGCTCCAGCCCGTGCGTCAGGCCGCGGGTGACCAGCACCTCGTCGGCGGCGACGCCGTACAGCTCGGCCAGCCGCCCCTGCAGCACCGACGCCGTCGACGGATAGCGGTCCAGCCCCTCGCCGCCGGCGACCAGCGGCGCGAACGGCGCGGGCAGGTTGGTGAGGGGGGTCATGATCCTTGTCCTCCTTGTTCGCGAAGCGAATGGGGAGGTGGCTCGGCGGCGAAGCCGACGGGACGGAGGCGCCGGCAGGCAGAGCCCCTCCACCGCCCGCCGGTCGCTCCGGCGACCGGGCCCCTCCACCGCCCGCCGGTCGCTCCGGCGACCGGGCCCCTCCACCGCTTCGCGGTCCCCCTCCCCACTTTGTGGGGAGGAAATGCGGTCCCCCTCCCCACTGACGTGGGGAGGAAAATGGTGCGCTCGCTCATGCTCCGGCCCTCATGTCCGCCGCGCGGGCGTGGGCCTCGAGGCCCTCCAGCCGGGCGAGGCGGGCGGCGATCGGGCCCAGCACGCCGGCGCCCTCGGCGGTGACGGTCTGCACCGACATGGTGGTCATGAAGCTGGCGGTGGTGATGCCGCCCAGGGTGCGGGCCCCGCCGTCGGTCGGCAGCACGTGGCTGGGCCCGGCGGCATAGTCGCCGAGGGTCTCGGCGGCGTGACGGCCGACGAAGACGGCGCCCGCCGCCCGTATGCCGGTCAGCAGGGCTTCGGGGTCCTCGACCTGCAGCGCCAGGTGCTCTGGGCCGTACAGGTTGATGACGTCGCACGCTGTCTCGAGATCGCGCACGAGAATGGCCCGGGCCTCTCCCAGCGAGGCGCGGGCGATGGCCTCCCGAGGCAGGTCGGCGACCTGCTGCTCGACCTCGGTCAGGATGTAGTCGAGCGTGGCGCGGCTGGTGGAGACGAGGATCACCTGGGCGTCGGCGTCGTGCTCGGCCTGGCTCAGCAGGTCGGCGGCGGCGATCTCCGGCGCGGCGTCGCGATCGACCACCACCATCAGCTCCGAGGGGCCCGCCGGCATGTCGACGGCCGGGCCGCCGGGGAGGGCGGTCGCCTGCTTCTTGGCCTCGGCGACATAGGCGTTGCCCGGGCCGAACAGCTTGTCGACGGCCGGAATCTCGCCGTCCGCCAGGGTCACGCCCCAGGTCATGGCGGCGATCGCCTGGGCTCCGCCCAGCAGCCACAGGGCGTCCAGCCCGGCCTCGTCGGCGGCCAGGATCATGGCCGGGTGGACCGAGCCGTCGCGCGCCGGCGGGGTCACCGCCACCCGCACCGGCACGCCGGCGACCTGGGCCGGGATGGCCTGCATCAGCAGCGACGAGAACAGCGGCGCACTGCCCCCCGGCACATAGATCCCGGCGGCGCGGATCGGCCGCCAGACAAGGCGGGAGCGCACGCCCGGGGTGGTCTCGACCTCGGCCGTATCCTCCGGGCGGGTGGCCTCGTGGAACACCCGGACATTCTCTGCCGCGATGCGGATGGCGCGGACGTCGGCGGGGGCCAGGGCGGTGCGGGCCTCGGCCACCGTCTCCGGCGTGATGGCGATGCGGCGCGGGGCGGCGCCGTCGAAGCGCTCGGCGTAACGGGTCACGGCGGCGCCGCCCTCGGCGGCCACCGCCTGCAGGATCTCGCGCACCGCCTCCACCACGTCGCGCTCGCTCCGCCGCGCCGGGCGCGCCAGGGCCGCGCGGCGGCCGGCGTCGTCGAGGGCGGACCAGTCCAGACGCTTCATCACATCATCTTCTCGATCGGCAGGACGAGGATGGCGGAGGCTCCCTCGGCCTTGAGCTTCTCCAGGGTCTCCCAGAACACGGCCTCCTGGCAGACCGCGTGCACGGCGACGGCGTCGTCGCGACCGGACAGGGGCATGACCGTCGGCGAGCCGGCCCCCGGCAGGATGGCGGTGATCCGGTCCAGCGCCGCGCGGGGGGCGTTGAGCATCACATACTTGGCGCCCTGGGAGGCGACCACGCCGCTCATCCGTTCAACGATGCTGTCGAGCAGCGCCTGCAGTTCGGGCTCCGGCGGCTGCGGGCTGCGGATCAGCACCGCCTGGCTTTCGAACACCGTCTCGCGCGCCGTCAGGCCGTTGGCCTCCAGCGTCGCCCCGGTCGAGACGAGGTCGCAGATGGCATGCGCCAGCTTCAGCCGGGGGGCCACCTCGACCGCGCCGCGCATGGTGACGATCTCGGCCTTCACCCCCTGGCTGTCGAGCCAGCGGCGGAGGATGCGCGGGTCGGAGGTGGCGATGCGGCGGCCCTCCAGCGCGCCCGGCCCGGTGTAGTCGAGGCCCGGCGGCGTGGCGATCTTCAGGGTGCACTTGCCGAAGCCGAGCGGCATGATGACCTCGGCGTGCGGCCCGCCGTTGCGCGCCTCTTCCAGTACATTCTCCCCGACCACGCCGAGGTCGCAGACGCCGTCGGCCACGAAGGTCGGGATATCGTCATCCCGCACCCGCAGCAGGTCGATCGGATAGTTCTCGACCCGGTACAGCAGGTCGTTGGCGCCCTTCATGACGCGCAGGCCGGCGTCCCGGACGAGGTCGAGACTGCGTTCGGCCAGACGGCCGGATTTCTGGACGGCGATGCGGAGCCGCCCCTGAACCGTACTCATGGAAAGGCTCTCAGGCTTGCTGGCGATCCAGCACCAGGCGGTAGCCCTGGTGCGGCATCTCTTTGAGGAAGCGCGCCACCCGTACGACGGTGGTGGGGCTGGCGCCGGCTTCGGCGGCGATCTCGCGATAGGACTTGCCGCCCTGGTGCAGCAGGCGCGCGACCTGCCAGCGCTCGGCGAAGGCGCGCAGCTCGGCCGGGGTGCAGAGGTCCTGCAGGAAGGCGTCCATCTCGGTGCGCGAGGTCAGGCTGAGCAGGGCGTCGTAGAGCGCCTCCCGCCCTGACGGCGCAGCTGCGTCGACCGCGGGCGACGGCGCGGCGGTCGGGCGGTCGGCGGTCACGGGGGCGTCAGTCATCGCGTTCCAATATGGTGTAACGCTGGAACGGTCAAGCGGCGCGGAGTCGCAGGCGGAAGCGTTTCGGTGAAATCTTGCGCCGGTCGCCGAAGCTTTGTGGCGCTGCAACAAAACGGTTGCGCGCGCGGCCGCCTCTGTTCCAGTCTGACGGCGTGACGGACCCGATCAAGGCGATTTTCGACGAAATGTCCGGGCTGGACGGCTCGGGCGTGCGGCCGGCCTACGAGGCGCTCGCCGCCTGGATCGCCGCCGCGCCGCCCGACCTGCTCAAGGCCCGCGCGAAACAGGCCGAGGTGGTCTTCCGGCGCATGGGCGTGACCTTCGCCGTCTATGGCGACGCCGAGTCCAACGAGCGGCTGATCCCCTTCGACGTGGTGCCGCGCATCCTCGCCGCGCGCGAATGGATGGAGCTGGAGCGCGGGCTGAAGCAGCGGGTGGCGGCGCTGAACGCCTTCCTGAAGGACATCTACGGGCCGCAGGACTGCCTGCGCGCCGGGGTGGCGCCGGCCGACCTGATCCTGACCAATCCGCAGTACCGGCCCGAGATGCAGGGGCGGCGGCCGCCGGGCGACGTCTGGTGCCACATCTGCGGCGTCGACCTGATCCGCACCGGCGAGGACGGCTTCTACGTCCTTGAGGACAATGCCCGCACGCCGTCTGGGGTCTCCTACATGCTGGAGAACCGCGAGATGATGATGCGGCTGTTCCCCGATCTGTTCGCCGAACACGGGGTGCGGCCGGTCGACACCTATGTCGACGACCTGCTGCGGGCGCTGGAAGCCTCGGCCCCGTCCGGCGCCGGGAGCGACCCGACCATCGTGGTGCTGACGCCCGGGCCCTACAACTCGGCCTACTACGAACACTCGTTCCTGGCCGACAAGCTGGGGGTGGAGCTGGTCGAGGGGGCCGACCTGTTCGTCAACGACGACCAGGTGTTCATGCGCACCACCCAGGGGCCGCGCCGGGTCGATGTCATCTATCGCCGGATAGATGACGACTTCCTCGATCCCCTGACCTTCCGGCCGGACTCGGCGGTCGGGGTGCCGGGGCTGATGACCGCCTACCAGGCCGGGACGGTAACCCTCGCCAACGCCGTCGGCACCGGCGTCGCCGACGACAAGGCGGTCTATACCTACATGCCAGAGATCGTGGAGTTCTTCACCGGCGAGGCGCCGATCCTGAAGAATGTCCCGACCTGGCGCTGCCGCGAGCCGGAGGCGCTGAAGGAGGTGCTGGACCGGCTGCCCGAGCTGGTGGTCAAGGAGGTCGGCGGCTCCGGCGGCTATGGCATGCTGGTCGGGCCGGCGGCGACGAAGGCCGAGATCGAGGCCTTCCGCCACAAGCTGCTGGCCGACCCCGACGACTTCATCGCCCAGCCCACGCTCCAGCTGTCGACCGCGCCGACCCTCAGCGGCGACGGCCTGTCGCCGCGCCACGTCGACCTGCGCCCGTTCGTGCTGACCAGCCCATCCGGCGTGCGCGTCACGCCGGGCGGCCTGACCCGCGTGGCGCTCAAGCCCGGCTCGCTGGTGGTCAACTCCAGCCAGGGCGGCGGCACCAAGGACACCTGGGTGCTGGATGTGTAGCGCGCCTCGCCCCTCCGTCTCGCCGGCTACGCCGGCGATCCACCTCCCCACTGGCGTGGGGAGGAGACTGGCTTGTCCTCCCCACGCAGTGGGGAGGGGGACCGCCGCAGGCGGTGGAGGGGCTGTTTCCCGCGGAGCGCCATCATGCTGAGCCGCACCGCCGACAGCCTGTACTGGACCGGCCGCTACATGGAGCGGGCCGACTTCCTCGCGCGGATCCTCGACGCCGCCATCCGCCTCGCCACCCTGCCGTCGCGCGGCGAGGCGGCGGGCGCAGCATGGGCCAGTGCTGTCGCCTCCGCCGGCTGCGCCGACGCCTTCCACGCCGCGCGGGGCGAGGCGACCGAGGCCAGCGTGCGCGAGTACCTGGCCTTCGCCGCCGACAACCCGTCCTCGATCCATGCCTGCATCGGCCGGGCCCGGACCAACGCCCGGTCGGTGCGTACCGCCCTGACGGTCGAGCTGTGGGAGGCCATCAACGGGGCCTGGAACGGCCTCGCCGAGCATCGGGCCCCGACCCGGCGCGATGACATGGTGCGGTTCCTCGACTGGGTGAAGTCGGTGTCGCTGGCGGTCGAGGGCGCCTCGTCGCGCACCATGCTGCGCAATGACGCCTACTGGTTCCTGCGCCTCGGGGCGGCGATCGAGCGGGCCGACAACACGGCACGGCTGCTGGATGTGAAGTACCATCTGCTGCTGCCGCCGGGAGAGCGGGTCGGCGGGCAGCTGGACTATTTCCAGTGGACCACCCTGCTGCGCGAGGTCTCGGCCCTGACCGCCTACCGCTGGGTCTATCGCGAGTCCGTGCGGCCGTGGCTGGTGGCGGACCTGCTGGTGCTGAACCGGCAGATGCCGCGCTCGCTGGCCAGCTGCCAGGCCATGATCGTCAGCTACCTCGAGCGGCTGGCGGCCGACTACAACCGGCGCGGTCCGGCCCAGCGGCTGGCGGGGGCCCGCCTCGGAGCCTTCAACGAGGCGCGCATCGAGGACATCTTCCAGTCCGGGCTGCACGAGTACATCCAGCGCTTCCTCGCCGAGAACAACGCCCTGGCCGAGGCCATCCACGACCAGTACCTGGCCTGACCGCCCATGCGCATCCGCATCGATCACGCCACCACCTACACCTACGCGGCGCCGGCGCGCTTTATCGTCCAGCTGCTGCGCCTGACGCCGCGCTCGAACGAGGGGCAGCAGGTTCGGGCCTGGGGGCTGGAGACCGACGTGGACGCCCGGCTGCGGCGGGCCGAGGACGCCTTCGGCAATGTCGTCCACGCCCTCTACACCGAGCGGCCGACCGGGAGCCTGACCGTGCGGGTGTCGGGTGAGGTCCACACCACGGATACCGCCGGGATCCTGAAAGGGGTCACGGAGCGGCTGTCGCCGCTGGTGTTCCTGCGCGGCACGCCCCTGACCGCGCCCGACGGCGCCCTGATCGACTTCACCGAGGCCGTGCGGGGGGCGGGAGGGCGGCTGGACCAGCTGCACGCCCTCATGGCGGCCCTCCATGGCCGCATGAGCTTCGAGGTGGGGGCCACCGACGCCGGCCATACGGCGGCCGCGGCCTTCGCCCTCGGCAGCGGGGTGTGTCAGGACTACGCCCAGATCTTCATCGCCTGCGCCCGGCGGCTGGGCATCCCCGCCCGGTATGTCTCCGGCCACCTGCTGCGCGACGACGGGCAGGAGGCCCAGGAGGCGGCCCATGCCTGGGCCGAGGCCTTCGTCGACGGGCTGGGCTGGGTCGGCTTCGACGCCGCCAACGGCGTCTGTCCGGGCGAAGCCTATGTCCGCGTGGCGACCGGTCTCGACAGCCTCGGGGCGTCGCCCGTGCGCGGGACGAGCTACGGCGGGGGCGCCGAAAGCCTCGATGTGCGGCTGACGGTGCGGGCGCTGGCGGCGCCGCAACAGCAGCAGTAAGGAGCCGCTCCATGGCTGCGCGGACGGGCGAATCGGCTAGCTTGCGCGGCTTCCGGAGGGAGCGGTCGGCATGACCTATTGCGTCGGCATGCTGGTGGAGGACGGGCTGGCCCTGGTCGCCGACACGCGCACCAATGCCGGCGTCGACAACATCTCCACCTACCGCAAGCTGCACGTCACCGAGGTCCCGGGCGAGCGCGTGCTCGGGGTCGCCACCGCCGGCAACCTGTCGGTCACCCAGACGGCCCTGGCCATGGTCGCCGAGGGGGTGAAGCTGCCCGGGAGCGAGACGCCCGAGACCCTGCTGACCGCCCCGACCCTGTTCCGCGCCGCCCAGCTGATCGGCCATGCGGTCTCGCAGGTGCGCGCCTCCCTCGCCCCGCAGATGCAGGCGGAGGCGGTCAACACCGAGGCCACCTTCCTGCTGGGCGGCCAGATCGGCGACGGCAAGCTGGGCCTCTACCTGATCTACGCCCAGGGCAACTTCATCGAGTGCGGGGTGGAGACGCCCTATCTGCAGATCGGCGAGTTCAAGTACGGCAAGCCGATCCTCGACCGGGCCCTGCGCCACGGCACGCCGCTGGAGGAGGCGGTGAAGCTGGGGCTGATCTCGTTCGACTCGACCATCCGCTCGAACATCGCCGTGGGCCCGCCGCTGGACCTGCTGGTGGTGCGGCGCGGGGCGCTGAAGGGCTTCCAGCGCCGGATCGAGCCCGACGACGCCTACTTCCGCGACCTCGGGCGGCACTGGTCCGAGGCCCTGGCCGCCGCCCACCGCGGCATGCCGGCTCCGCCGTGGCTGATGAACGGCGCCTGAACCGGGCGTGGCGGCCGGGCCGCGAACCGCCTATGTGGCGGCCATGACCAAGGTCCTGATCCTCGGCGCGGGCCATGCCGGCGGCGCCGCCGCCGCGACGCTCCGCCAGTTCGGCCATGACGGCCCCATCC
>CAZUXK010000092.1:2594-8902 GCA_964624025.1 uncultured Brevundimonas sp. | reverse complement strand
AGGCGCCTTTCCTCCCCACGCAGTGGGGAGGGGGACCGCGAAGCGGTGGAGGGGCCAGGGTCCGGCGCCCCCTGCGGCTGCGGTCCTGCTGGCCATCGGCGGGGCGCGCGGCTAAACCCCGCGCCAAACAACAAGACCCGGGAGCCAGGACCATGCGCGACATCCATCACTTCATCGGGGGCCAGAGTCGGGTCGGGGCCTCGGGCCGCTTCGGCGACGTCATGGACCCCAACACCGGTCAGGCGCAGGCGCGCGTGCAGCTGGCCACAGCCGAAGAGGTGGATCGCGCGGTGCAGGCGGCGCAGGCGGCGTTCGAGGGCTGGGCCGCGACCAACCCGCAGCGCCGGGCCCGGGTGATGTTCGAGTTCAAGCGTCTGGTCGAGGCGCGCATGGACGAGCTGGCGCACCTGCTGTCGTCCGAGCACGGCAAGGTCATCGCCGACTCGAAGGGCGACCTGCAGCGCGGGCTGGAGGTGATCGAGTTCGCCTGCGGCATCCCCCACGCCCTGAAGGGCGAGTACACCCAGGGGGCCGGGCCGGGCATCGACGTCTACTCCATGCGCCAGCCGCTGGGCGTGGTCGCCGGCATCACCCCGTTCAACTTCCCCGGCATGATCCCGATGTGGATGTTCGGGGTGGCCATCGCCGTGGGCAACACCTTCGTGCTGAAGCCGTCCGAGCGGGACCCCTCCGTGCCGGTGCGGCTGGCCGAGCTGATGCTGGAGGCCGGGGCGCCCGAGGGCGTGCTGAACGTGGTGCATGGCGACAAGGTCGCTGTCGACGCCCTGCTGACCCACCCGCAGGTGCACGCCGTCAGCTTCGTCGGCTCGTCCGACATCGCCCATTATGTGTACCGGCTGGGCGCCGAACACGGGAAGCGGGTCCAGGCCATGGGCGGGGCCAAGAACCACGGCATCGTCCTGCCCGACGCCGACATGGACCAGGTGGTCAAGGACCTGACCGGGGCCGCCTATGGCTCGGCCGGCGAGCGCTGCATGGCCCTGCCGGTGGTCGTGCCGGTCGGCCAGAAGACCGCCGATGCGCTGCGCGAGCGGCTGGTGGCGGAGATCCCGTCGCTGAAGATCGGGGTCTCCACCGATGCGGAGGCCCACTACGGGCCGGTGGTCACCGCCGCCCACAAGGCGCGGGTCGAGGGCTGGATCGCGAAGGGCGTCGAGGAAGGGGCCGAGCTCGTCGTCGACGGCCGCGGCTTCTCGCTGCAGGGCCACGAGCAGGGCTATTTCATCGGGCCGTCGCTGTTCGACCAGGTCAAGCCGACCATGGAGAGCTATCGCGAGGAAATCTTCGGCCCGGTGCTGCAGATCGTGCGCGCCGGGAGCTTCGAGGAGGCCCTGGCCCTGCCGTCGCAGCACCAGTACGGCAACGGGGTGGCGATCTTCACCCGGGACGGCCGCGCGGCGCGCGACTTCGCGGCGCGGGTCAATGTGGGGATGGTCGGGATCAATGTGCCGATCCCGGTGCCGGTGGCCTATCACACCTTCGGCGGCTGGAAGCGCTCGGCCTTCGGCGACATCAACCAGCACGGCATGGAGGGCGTCCGCTTCTGGACCAAGACCAAGACCGTGACGGCGCGCTGGCCCGACAGCGCGCTGGAGCACGCCGACTCGTCCTTCGTCATTCCGACGATGCGCTGAGGTCAGAGCCGGGTTGGCGGGGCGGGCCCCTGCGTCCGCCGGCTCAGGCTGTGAAACTCAGGCTCTGAAACTCAGGCGGCGAGGCGCAGGCGGGCGGCGGCGCGCTGCAACACGGCGAGCGCATCCTCCGCCACCAGGCCATCGAGGCCGCGGCCGTCAGTGAGGATCGGCTCGCCGCCCACATCGACGCGCGCCATGGCCCAGTTGGGGAAGGCCCGTTCGGAGATCGGCCCGAACGCCAGCAGGCGAACGTCCTGATGGCGCGCATCGCGCCGGATCCGCTCCAACAGCCGGTCCAGATCGCTGCGGGCGCCCTCGGCGGCCTGCAGGAAGCGCCCCCCATGAAGGGCGATGACGCCGGTGATCTGGTCGCGGCGGTTGTTGCGCTCCGCCTGCCCCAGAATCTCGGCCAGGGCCGCCAGCGAGCGACCGGCCTCGCCCACGGCGACGCTCACATAGAGGGCGCGCATCAACACGTTGCAGATTCCCGAGGAACGTAGTTGCCAGATCACAGGGACCGGTTAGGATGAATGTGCACCGTAAACGTTTACCATGGCAATATTGAGGCGTTACAGTGGGCGGCAGGCTGTCGCCCTTGCACGCCTGACCGGCCCGCGCCATCTGGCGGGGTATGACGACGAGCGGATTTCCCGACTGGCACGGCACCACCATCCTTGCGGTGCGCAAGGATGGCCGGACGGTGATCGCCGGCGACGGCCAGGTCTCCATGGGCCCGACGGTGGTCAAGGGCGCGGCGCGCAAGGTGCGGCGCCTGGCCGGCGGCAAGGTGATCGCCGGGTTCGCCGGCGCCACGGCGGACGCCTTCACCCTGATCGAACGGCTGGAGGCCAAGCTGGAGCAGTATCCGGACCAGCTGGCCCGGGCCTGCGTCGACCTGGCCAAGGACTGGCGCACCGACCGCTATCTGCGCCGGCTGGAAGCCATGCTGCTGGTGGCGGACCGGTCCAGCATCCTCACCGTCACCGGCGTCGGCGACGTGCTGGAGCCGGAGTACGGGGTGGCGGCGGTCGGTTCGGGCGGCAACTTCGCCCTGGCCGCGGCGCGGGCGCTGGTCGACCATACCGACCTCGACGCCGAGGCGGTGGCGCGCAAGGCCATGGCCATCGCCGCCGACATCTGCGTCTACACCAACGGCAACCTGACGGTGGAGATGCTCGGCGACTGAGCCGGGCTCAGTCCCGCCGCGTAAGGCGCGCCAGGGTGTCGCGGGCGAGGGCCCGGTGGCGCTCGCGCACATGGCCGCCCAGCGTCGCCAGCACGGCGGCGAGCACCGCCGCATCGTCGCTGAAGCCGATGCCGGCGAACACATCCGGGATCAGGTCGGCGGGCAGAACGAAATAGGCCAGCGCCGCCAGCAGCACGCCCTTGGCCGCGGCCGGGGTCTCCGGGTCGCGCGTGGCGTAGTACGCCCCCAGCAGCTGGTCGGCGAAGGGGAGGCGGGCGGCGACGCGGGTGAACTTGGGCCAGAAGCCCTCGCGCACGCGGCGGGCGTTGACCTGCTGCACGGCGGGCAGCGCGGCGGTGGCCGGGTCGATGACGTCTTCGGGCGCGGCGGGGCCGGCTCCGGGTTTGGCGTTCGGCGGCATAGCGGCTAAATCCGCGTCCACGGACCTCGGTTCAGGATAACAGACAATATAGGGGCTCAGGACATGAAACTCGACAGCACGATCGCGGCGGTGGTCACCGGCGGGGCCTCGGGCCTCGGCGAGGGCACGGCGCGGGCCCTGGCCGCCCGGGGCGTGAAGGTGGCCCTGTTCGACCTCAACGCCGAGCGCGGCGAGGCGGTGGCGGCGGAGATCGGCGGCGTCTTCTGCCAGGTGGACGTGACCGACGACGCCAGCGTCGCCGCCGGCTTCGACAAGGCCCGCGCCGCCCACGGCCAGGAGCGCCTGACGGTGAACTGCGCCGGCATCGCCACCGGCCAGAAGACCGTAAGCCGGTCGAAGACCGACGGCTCCGTGCGCGCCCATGACATGGCCAGCTTCGAGCGCACCGTGCGTATCAACCTGTTCGGCACCTACCGGGTGCTGAGCCAGTCGGCCCTGGGCATGGTGCAGCTGGAGCCGATGGACGACGGCGAGCGCGGCCTGATCGTCAACACCGCCTCGGTCGCCGCCCAGGACGGCCAGATCGGCCAGGCCGCCTATTCGGCCTCCAAGGGCGGGGTCTACGCCCTGACCCTGCCGGTGGCGCGCGACCTGATGAACGACGGGGTGCGGGTCAACACCGTGCTGCCGGGCATCATGTGGACGCCGATGATGGCCGGCATGGACCAGAAGGTGCAGGACGCCCTGGCCGCCCAGATCCCCTTCCCCAAGCGCCTCGGCACGCCGGCGGACTACGCCGCCCTGGTGCTGCACCTGGCGGAGAACGTCTACATCAACGGCGAATGCATCCGTCTGGACGGCGCGATCCGCATGGCGCCGCGGTAAGGAGTGTCTGTTTCTTGTGCGCTACCGCTCGCGACGCGGTCGCTCGCTGCCTGAGCGCATCCCTGGTGCGCTACCGCTCGGCGCGCGGCGCCTCGCTGCCTGAGCGCAGATTTGTGCGCTATCGCTCGCGACGCGGTCGCTCGCTGCCTGAGCGCGAGAATCCTTCAAATACCCCCTTGCGGGGGCGACGGGGCGTCCGCTATACGCCCCGTCCTCGACTGAGAGCGCGGGCGTAGCTCAGGGGTAGAGCATCACCTTGCCAAGGTGAGGGTCGGGCGTTCGAATCGCCTCGCCCGCTCCAGTCGAAAGAGCCGTTGGGTCAGATCCCAACCTCGGCCAAATGGTGGCTGGGGTTTCGGCTTGAGGCCGGGGCCCGCTACGAAATAGCTACCGGCGTATCTGCGTTCGCGGCGTCGAAGACTTGCGTGCAGTTCCTTCGTGCCAACTTCGTGGGAGGCCAAGTCTCGGGGGAGTGCAGGGCCGTGGAGAAGGCAGACACGCTGCGAAAGCGACTCGGCAAGAACGAGCGTTCGCTAATCGAAAAGTTCTCTGCCCGCGTCGCGCAGGTCGAAAGGCTAAGGCCGGTCTTTGGCATTGTCGCCATCGTCGGCGCGCTAGTGGCTACTGTCGCGCGCTATCTTCCGGAACTCTGGAGTTTGGGCTTCACCGTTCTCGGCGGGGCTGTGACCGCCGTGGGCGGCGCTGTTGTCGTGCTGCTCGACTTTAGGAAACTGGAGATTGCTCAGGAGGCGAAGCAGGCCCATGAGGTAGCTGACGGTGCCATCTCGGCCCTGGAGAGGGCCCAGAACGACGTGGCTGCAGCCGTCCAGCGTTGCGACGAAGCCGCCCTTATAGACGTCAAGCGCCCGGCTCGGATCGACGCCACGAGGCTGATGATCGAGAGCATATCGGCAGCTGGACGTACGGGCGCTGACCAAGCTGCATCTGCGGCCAGGCTGCTTGAGCGCGCGATTTCCACTCTTCGAAATGCAGTCGATTATCAGGCTGGTGACTTCCTAACGTTCACGATCTTCCAGCTCCAGGGCACTGGGAGAAAGGCGTCCATGGTGCCGATTGCTCGACAGTGGACGGACCTGAATGCCGCGATGAACCTTGGACGGTCCTGGCCCATTGGCCAAGGCTACACAGGTCGATTATGGGAGCATGCGAAGCATGATCCTGCAGCAAGCGTGGTGGAGCCGGACACCGCCACCCCTGAAGCCATGAAGCGCTACCGAGTGCTCCAGCCGACTCCGGATCGGGAGGCGCGCTATCGCTCGGTTGCCAGCTTCCCGATCCTGGTCGGCGAAGATAACCGGGTATGGGGAGCCGTAACGGCTACGAGCGACCGGGTTGGCGTCTTTGATCATCAGGGCCAGATGGCGAGGCAGAACGTCGAGACCGTACGGGACGTTCGCTAGCCGCATCACTCCTGGCGAACCTTCGCGCCCCTAACGCGTAAGAGCCTTGGATGAAGTTGTTGACTATGGCAGAATCGATCAGCCTGAGGTGAGACAGATGTCCGACGTTGAGCAGCTCGAAGCCGAGTATCGGAAGCTTGCAACGAGAGTGATTTACGCAGGCTTCAAGGGTCATCCTGATGCGGCAGACGTGGCTCGCCTGGAAGCGTTGGGGGAAGAGATTCGCCGGCGCAATTCCGTGGGGGGCTCCTCGAGGCGCTCCGAACTAGCGGCCTAGGCTTATAGCCAGCCAGCCAGGCAGGTTGGCCATGTGCAACCTCTACTGCGATCCTCGCCCGCTCCAGTCGGAACGCAGAAGGGCCCTGCCTCGGCGGGGCCTTTCGCGTTTCGGGGCCTTTCCAGCGCGACTTTACTGACGACAGTGTCGGACGCCGAGACGTACGGACCCCTCGCGCCGCCGGAGAGCCCCGCATGAGCTTCGCCCCCGATCCCGCCTTCGCCGCCGGCTCGGTCGCGGCGGCCGAGTGGCCCCTGTGCCATGTGCGGCTGCAGGACGACGCGCGCTTCCCGTGGCTGATCCTGATTCCCCGCCGGGCCGGGCTGGTCGAGCTGGAGGACCTGGAGCCGGCGGCGCGGGCGGCGCTGATGGAGGAGGTGGTGCGGGCCGGGGCGCTGGTGCGGCGAATGGCGTCCGCGCCGGTCGACAAGCTGAACATCGCCGCCCTGGGCAATGTCACCGCCCAGCTGCATGTGCATGTGGTCGGGCGCCGGCGCGACGA
>CAZUXK010000092.1:0-2494 GCA_964624025.1 uncultured Brevundimonas sp. | reverse complement strand
TGGGCAATGTCACCGCCCAGCTGCATGTGCATGTGGTCGGGCGCCGGCGCGACGACGGCCTGTGGCCCGATCCGGTGTGGGGGCGGCCCGGGGCGCGCCCGCTGGAGGCGGTCGAACGGGCGCGGCGGCTGGCCCTGATCGCGGCGGACCCGCTCAGCGCTGCAGGCTGACCGGGATGTCGCGGCCGTCGGCGGCCAGCACGCCGCGCCAGACGCCGCCGCGCAGGGTCAGCCGCAGCGTCCCGGCGCCGGTGACCAGCCGGGCCCGGTCCGGGCGCTGGACCTCGCCGGTCAGGACCCCGTCGTCGGCGGCCGGGGCCGCCCCGGGAACCAGCCAGCCGCCCTGTACCGGGGCCTCGCCGCCCGGATCGACGATCGACAGCAGCAGGTGCACGCGCCCGTCGCGGTCGACCACGCGCCACAGGCCGTCCAGGGGGCCCATGGCCGAGGCCACGCGGCGCTCGGCGGCGGCCACGCCCGCGTCGTAGGCGATCTCGATGGCGGTGTCGGCGGCCTCGTAGTCGCCGGCGTAGGCGTCCACCGTCACCACCCGGTCGAGCGGGCGGTTCGTCGCCGCGGCGTGGACGACGAGTTCGGGCGGCGGGGCGAAGTCGGCGGGGGGTTCGAACGGGCGGATGCGCGGCGGCTGGTAGAGGTCGGTCGCCGGCGCGGCCGGCGTCGGAGCCTCGGCCTCCGTCGCGTCCATCGACGGGTCGACCGGCGCGGCTGACGGCGACGCCGCAGGGTCCTGCAGCAGCAACGCGACGGCGAGGGTCAGGACGGGCGACATGGCGCCAGAATGCCAAAGCCGGGGCCCCCCTGGCCAGCGTCTCCGAAAGGTCGCGCGCGCGTGTGACCCACGGTCGCTGTTCGTTGACACTTTGCGGGCACGAACACTAAAGCCTGTGTGCGCCGCACAGGCCCCTTGAATTTCTTTCTCTTTTTTGAGAACGGTTCGCATGAACAAGCCCTATTCGCCCGGCGAGGCGGCGGAGGACCAGACCGGTCGCTTCGTGGTCCAGCCGAACGGCCGCGTCCGGCCGCTGTCGCCGCACCTGCAGGTCTGGCGCTGGCATGTGACCATGCTGGCCTCGATCCTGAACCGGATGACCGGCGGCGCCCTGTACGCGGGGGCCCTGGTGGTCGCGGCCTGGCTGCTGGCCCTGGCCTTCGGTCCCGAGGCCTATGCGGCCTTCGCCGCCGTGGCGGCCTCGCCCTTCGGCCTGGTGGTGTGGATCGGGCTGAGCTTCTCGCTGTTCTACCATCTGGCGGGCGGGGTCCGGCACCTGATCTGGGACGCCGGCGCGGGCCTGACGCCCTCGGCGGCCAGCACCCTGTCGTGGCTGTCGATCGGCGGCAGTGTGGTCGCCACCGTCGCCTTCTGGGCGGCGCTGTTCCTGACCGGGAGGGTCGCGCTGTGAGCGGTCACCAGAAGACGTTCCGCAACCATGTGAAGGTCTCCGAGCGCCACGGCGCCGGGGAGTGGACGGCCGAGCGGCTGTCGTCGCTGGCGCTCGTGCCCCTGTGCCTGTGGGGCGTGTGGGCCGCGTTCGAACTGGCCGGCGGCGGCTATGGCGGCGCGCTGGCTTGGCTGGCGCAGCCGGTCAATGCGACGTTGCTGGCCCTGACGCTGCTGATCAGCTTCTGGCACATGAACATGGGCTTCAAGGTGATCGTCGAGGACTACATCCATCGGCCGGGCACCAAGGGGCTGCTGCTGGGTCTGTCGGGGCTGCTGTGCCTCGCCCTCTCGGCGGCGACTGTCTTCTTCATCGTGCGGCTGGCGCTGGGATCCGCGCCGCTGCCGGCCGGTTTCGGAGCCTGATCGCGCATGGCGAGCTATGAATTCGTCGATCACGAGTACGACGTCGTCGTGGTGGGCGCGGGCGGTTCGGGCCTGCGCGCCGCGCTCGGCGCCGCCCAGCAGGGGCTGAAGGTCGCCTGCGTCACCAAGGTGTTCCCGACCCGCAGCCACACGGTGGCGGCCCAGGGCGGCATCTCGGCCTCGCTCGGCAACATGGGCGAGGACCGCTGGCAGTGGCACATGTACGACACCGTCAAGGGGTCGGACTGGCTCGGCGACCAGGACGCCATCGAGTATCTGGTGCGCGAGGCCCCCAAGGCGGTCTACGAGCTGGAGCACTGGGGCGTGCCGTTCAGCCGCACCGAGGACGGCAAGATCTACCAGCGCGCCTTCGGCGGCATGACGAAGAACTTCGGCGAGGGCCCGGTGCAGCGCACCTGCGCCGCCGCCGACCGCACCGGCCACGCCATCCTGCACACCCTGTACGGCCAGTCGGTCCGTCGTGAGGTGAAGTTCTTCATCGAGTTCTTCGCCCTGGACCTGATCATGCAGGACGGCGCCTGCACCGGCGTCACCGCCTGGAAGCTGGATGACGGCACCCTGCACCGGTTCCGCGCCAAGCTGGTGATCCTGGCCACCGGCGGCTACGGCCGCGCCTATTTCTCGGCCACCAGCGCCCACACCTGCACCG
>CAZUXK010000091.1:3929-8948 GCA_964624025.1 uncultured Brevundimonas sp. | reverse complement strand
AGGGCCGTATCCGGTTTTCTGGAGTGCTCCGCTGACCCCCCCGCCCGCGTCTGACGCGACCCTCGACGACGACTTCGACCCCTCGCCTGCCGTTGACTCCGCGCCGCTGCCGAGCGGCGCCACCCCGGTCGAGGACGCCCTGCTGGCCAGGCTCGACGACGACAAGGCCCAGGACATCGTCCTGATCGACCTGCGCGGCAAGAGCGCCATGGCCGACGCCATGATCATCGCCTCCGGCCGCTCGCACCGCCATGTGGGGGCCATCGCCGACCACCTGCTGCGCACCCTCAAGGACCTCGGCCTGGGCAAGGCGCGGGTCGAGGGCCTGCCGCACTGCGACTGGGTGCTGATCGACGCCGGGGACGTCATCGTCCACCTGTTCCGGCCCGAGGTGCGCGCCTTCTACAACATCGAGAAGATCTGGTCGGTCGAGTCTGGCGGCCACCGCGCCGCGACCCACTGAGCCCCGCCGGGCCATGCGCCTGATCTCATGCGTCTGACTCCATGCGTCTGACTCTGGCCGCCATCGGCAAGCCCGGCCGCGGGCCCGAGGCCCAGCTGGCCGAGGACTACGCCCGTCGCGCCACCCTCGCCGGCCGGCCGCTGGGGCTGGGGCCGCTGGAGCTGCTGGATCTCGACCCGCGCAAGCCAGGCGCCGCGGCCGAGGGGGCGCTGCTCCTCGAGGCGGCGGAAGGGGCGTACCTGGTCGCCTGCGACGAGCGCGGCAAGGCCTGGCGCTCGCGCGATTTCGCCGACTGGATCGGGGCCCTGCGCGACCAGGGCGAGCGCCGGCTGGTGTTCGCCATCGGCGGGGCCGACGGCCATGATCCGCAGGTGCGGGCCGCCGCCCGCGCCACCCTCGCCTTCGGGCCGCAGACCTGGCCGCACGCCCTGGCCCGGGCCATGCTGGCCGAACAGCTGTATCGGGCCGTGACGATCCTGGCCGGATCACCCTATCACCGCGACTGATGCGTCGCGCCCCCGTCCTCGCGGCCCTGCCCGTGGCCCTGCTGCTCGCCGCCGGCCCCACCGCCGGCCGGCAGGAGCCCCCGCGCCCGGAGGTGACCCGGCTGCAGGGGGAGGAGCGCGACGCCCAGGTGCGGGCCCGGCGGCTGCGCGCCGACGCGGCCCAGGCCCGGGCCGAGCTGGAGCAGCTGCGCGCCCGGCTGGCGACCCTGCGCGCCGAGGCCGAGGACGAGGACAGCCGCATCGCCGCCCAGCGCGCCCGGCTGGCCGAGCTGAACGCCCGCGAGGCGCGGCTGGCGGCGGAGCTGGTGGCCGCGCGCGGCGGCCAGGCGCGGGTGCTGTCCAGCCTCGCCCGGCTGAGCCGCGACCCGCCCCCGGCCCTGCTGATCCCCGCCGACCAGGCCATCGACGCCACCCGCGCCGCCATCCTGATGAAGGCCGTGGCCCCGGAGCTGGAGCGGCGCGTGGGGGTGATCCGCGCCCGCCAGGCCGATCTGGCGCGGGTGCGGCGGCTGGCGGCCCTGTCCAGCGCCGAGCTGTTCACCCTGGAGAGCCGGCGGCTGGATCGCCGGGCCGAGATCGACGCCATGAGCGCCCGGCGGCTGCAGCTCGTCGCCGTGCTGGAGGCCGAGGCGGTCGAGGCCGAGCGCGTGGCCCGGGCGCTGCAGGCGCGGCTGCGGGCGCTCGGGGCGCGGCCCCTGCCGCCGCCCGAGGGCGAGAGCGCGACCACGGTGCAGCGCCTGCCGGCCGGCCGCGCCCGGCTGGAGCGGCCGCTCGACGGGGCGCCGGGGACCCGCTTCGGCGACGGCTCGGGCGGCTGGCGCTGGAGCCGCGGCGGCGAGGTGCGGGCGCCGGCCAACGCCACCGTGGCCCATATCGGCCGCATCGACGGCTTCGGCCCGGTGATGATCCTCGACCTCGGCCCCGGCTGGCGCGCCGTAATCGGGGGGGTCGACGCCCCGGCGGTGAGCGAGGGCCAGCGGGTCGAGGGCGGCCAGACCCTCGGCCGGGCCGGCGAGGAGGTCTATTTCGAGCTGCGCCGCGAGGAGCGGCCGATCGATCCGGCCCCGTGGCTGGACTGAACCGCCCGGGCGGGCGCATATCGTCGCCGGGGGCGGGAACGGCCTTGGTTTCGGCGCCGGGCCGTGGCCCATTGGCGGAGCGGGCGCGTCTGGCGCCCTGAAGAGGACTTTCGGTGACGGGCATTCGCAAGCTGGCCGCGGTGGGGATCGCGGCCATGGTGATCGGCGCCGGCGGCGCCACGGTGGTGGCGGGCCAGACCCCACGCGACGAAACCTTCCGCATGCTGGAGCTGTTCGGCGACGTGCTGTCAATCGTCGAGCAGGCCTATGTGGTGCCGACCGACAACCAGAAGCTCATCGAGGCCGCCCTGGACGGCATGATGACGGCGCTTGACCCGCACTCGAACTATCTGGCCCCCGACGACTTCGGCGAGCTGCAGGAGCGCACCGAGGGCCAGTATTCCGGCGTCGGCCTGACCATCACCGCCGAGGGCGGGCTGATCAAGGTGATCTCGCCGATGGACGGCGGGCCCGCCGCCCGCGCCGACGTCCAGGCCGGCGACGTCATCTCGGCGATCGAGGGGCTGAGCACCGCCGGCATGACCGTCTCGGACGTGTCCGAGCGGCTGCGCGGCGCCGCGGGCACGTCGGTCACCGTCACCTTCCTGCGCGACGGCGAGGAGCCGCGCGAGGTGGTGCTGACCCGCGAGGTGATCCGCATCGAGGCCGTCACCGGCCGGCTGGAGGGCGACTTCGGCTATCTGCGCATCTCCACCTTCAACGAGAACACCGGCCGCGAGCTGCGCCAGACGATCGAGCGGCTGAAGGCCGAGAAGCCCGACCTGCAGGGCTTCGTCGTCGACCTGCGCAACAATGGCGGCGGGCTGCTGACCGCGGCCATCGAGGTCTCCGACGCCTTCCTCGAGCGCGGCGAGATCGTCAGCCAGCGCGGCCGGCGGCCCGACCAGATCGAGCGCTACGCCGCCCGGCCGGGCGACCTGACCGGCGGCCTGCCGCTGGTGGTGCTGATCAACTACGGCTCGGCCTCGGCCTCGGAGATCGTCGCCGGGGCGCTGAAGGACCACGAGCGCGCCACCCTGCTGGGCCTGACCACCTTCGGCAAGGGCTCGGTGCAGACCGTGATCCCGCTGCGCGGCGGCGAGGACGGGGCCCTGTCGATCACCACGGCGCGCTACTACACGCCGTCGGGCCGCTCGATCCAGAAGATCGGGGTCGAGCCGGATCTGGAGGTGGCCCGCTCGGCCGCCGAGGCGCGCATCGTCTCGCGCTCCAGCTTCATCTATTCCGAGGCCGCCTACGCCACTGCCCTGGACGCCTCGATCGGGGCCGAGCGGCGCGGCGCCCACCCCCCGCTGGAAGCTCCGGGCGACAGCTATGACAGCAGCGCCGACTACCAGCTGCAGCGGGCGCTGGACGTGCTGCGCGCCCGCGGCGACCTGACCCGGCTGGCCGCGGCCCCCGAGGGGATCGTGGTGACGCCCCCGCCTGCCGAGGTGGCGGCGGCGGATGAGGCCCCGCAAGCCGAGTGACCCGGCCGCATGCCTAACGGCCCGTTAGGCTTTCTTAACCGGGGCGGGCCAAGCTGGGCGTGAGGGAGTCCGCCCGGGGCTCCGCAGCGTCCGTTCGTCCGCATGTTCGCCAAACGCCAGTCCGCGCTCGCCGCCGCCGCCGGCCGGGCTCCGGGGACCGGAGGGTCCCGGCCGGGGCCCGGACCGCTGATCCGTTTCCTCAAGCGCCCGGTGGTGGCCGTCGGCGCCGCCGGCCTGATGACGCTGGGGGCCGCCGCCCTGTTCCTGATTGTGCTGGGCGACCCGCGCGCCGGCACGCCCTCGGCCCGGGTGGCCCTGAGCCGCGAGGCGCCGCCGCCGGCCGAGGCCCCTTCGGCCTATGAGGTGTTCGCCGCCGATGTGTTCGGCCTGTACCAGGACCCCTCGGTCCTGCCCGAGGGCATGGCCGCCGACGCCGCCATCATCACCCTGCCGGACGGGACCCAGGCCGCCGGCGGGGCCGGGATCACCGCCCCGGTGCTGCCGGCCCGGCCGCTGCCGCCGGCGCCGATCGCAGGCCTGAGCCGCCCCGGCCCGGACGGCCCCCTGCCGGTCATCGCCGCCGACGGCCGCACCGCCGCGACCGCCTATGCCCGGCCGTTCCAGCCCGACGGCCGCCCGCGGGTGGCCCTGATCGTCGGCGGACTGGGCCTCAACGCCGCCACCACCCGCGCCGCCATCGAGCGGCTGCCGGCCGAGGTGACGCTCAGCTTCGTGCCCCACGCCGAGGGGCTGCAGGGCTGGATCGACCTCGCCCGCGCCCACGGCCACGAGGTGCTGATCGAGCTGCCGCTGGAGCCGACCGGCTATCCCGACAACGACCCGGGCCCCTGGACCCTGCTGGCCAATGAGGGGCCCGAGGCCATGGAGGGCAAGCTCAACTGGATCCTGTCGCGGGCCCAGGGCTACTACGGCCTGACCAACTATCTGGGGGACCGCTTCGCCGCCTCGGACGTGGCCGCCGCCGACCTGATGAGCGCCCTGCGCGAGCGCGGCCTGGCCTTCATCGACGACGGGACCCTGGCGCGGCGGCCGGGGGCCTTCGCCCGCGCCACCGCCACCACGGTGATCGACGAGACCCAGACGCCGGCGGCCATCATCGCCCGGCTGAACGCCCTGGAGGCCGCCGCCAAGACCCGCGGCCAGGCCCTCGGTGCCGGCTTCTCCTATCCGGTGACGGTCGAGGCCGCCGCCCGCTGGACCGCCGGCCTCAACGCCCGCGGCGTGCAGCTGGCCCCCGCCTCCGCCATGACCCGCCGCCCGGGGCGGTAGGGCGGCTGGACCGCCCCTCCGTCACGGCGCTTCGCGCCGCGCCACCTCCCCATTGCATGGGGAGGAGAGACGCTTTCCTCCCCACGTGAGTGGGGAGGGGGACCGCGAAGCGGTGGAGGGGCCGACGCCGCGCCCCGCTGGACCGCCCCTCCGTCACGGCGCTTCGCGCCGCGCCACCTCCCCATTGCATG
>CAZUXK010000091.1:0-3829 GCA_964624025.1 uncultured Brevundimonas sp. | reverse complement strand
GGGAGGAGAGGACGCTCGCCATTCGCTTCGGGCGCGCAAGGCGCTACACAGGGGGTCTCCCCTGCCGTACGGTTTTCCCCATGCGTTATCTGCACACCATGGTCCGGGTGACGGACCTCGACGCCTCGCTCCGGTTCTGGTGCGACCTGCTGGGCCTGCAGGAGGTCCGGCGCATGGACAATGAGGCCGGGCGCTTCACCCTGGTGTTCCTCGCCGCGCCGAAGGATCTGGCGCGGTCGGCCGCCGAGCGGGCGCCGGAGGTCGAGCTGACGTACAACTGGGACCCGGAGGTCTATACGGGCGGGCGCAACTTCGGCCACCTGGCCTACAAGGTCGACGACCTCTACGCTGCCTGCCAGCGGCTGATGGACGGCGGGGTGACGATCAACCGGCCGCCGCGCGACGGACGCATGGCCTTTGTCCGTTCGCCGGACGGCATCTCGATCGAGCTGCTGCAGGAGGGCGAACCGCTGGCCCCGGCCGAGCCCTGGGCCTCGATGCCCAACACGGGGACCTGGTGATGCGCGTCGCGGGTCTGATGGGCGCGTCGGCGGCCCTGCTGGCCGGCTGCGCCCAGGTCACGGAGTCGGGCACGGGCCGCACCGCCACCGAGCAGCTGCTGCTGGCCCGCGCCGCCGACCGGGCGGTCGAGGGGCTGGAGCTGCCGGTGCCCAAGTCGTCGCGCATCTTCGTCGACAACGCCTTCTTCCAGGCCGAGGGCGCGGCCTATGCGGTCAGCGCCGTGCGTCAGGCCCTGTCCGAGGCCGGCCATCCGCTGGCCAATGACCGCAACTCGGCGGACGTGGTTCTGGAGATGCGGGCCGGGACCCTGGCGCTGGAGCAGATGCGCCGCGTGGTCGGCCTGCCGCCGCTGGCGGTGCCGATCAACGAGAACCTGAACGTGGTGTCCCTGCCGGAGCTGTCGCTCTACAGCCGGCGCGACCGGACCGGCGTGGCCGAGTTCTCGGCCTTCGTCTACGACGCCCGCACCGGGGCGCCGCTGGGGGTGGTGCAGCCGATGGTCGGCGAGTACCGCATCCGCAGCCACAAGGTGCTGATGATCATCGCCTGGGGCCAGCAGTGGGCCGAGCCCGGCGAGACCGACCCCGGCGTCAGCTGGACGGCGTTCTAGCCGCCCGCTTGCCTGACCGTCACGCCGGCGGCTGCGGCGGGGCGAGGATCACCGCGGCGTTGTCGTCGAGCAGATGGGCCAGCTCGGCGAGGGCTTCGGCGCGGGCCGGGCCTTCGCTGGTCTCGATCGCCGCCAGCCGCACCGGCAGGTCCTCGGCGATGCCGCGCAGGATGCATTTCAGATCGCCGTCGGCGTCGCGGGCGGCCAGCCAGTGATGGGCCTCAAGGTCCAGCGCCGCCAGGGCTTCGGCCTCGGCCTTCAGCGCCCGGAAGGCCGCGCTGGCGGGGAAGGCCGGGGCCAGGCCGGCGCCGTCGGCGGTCCAGGCCTCGACCCGGGCCTTCAGGGTCCCGGCGCGGGTGACGATGTCGCGGAACAGGGGCTCAGCGGCGACGGCGGCATCGAGCGCCGCCGGCGCGGGCGGGGCCGCGGCCGCCGGAGCGTCGACCGAACCCGGGCTGGCCAGCGTCAGGATCAGGGCGGAGGCGAGGGCGGCGCCGCAGGCCATGGCGGACTCCAGTTGTGATGGCGGCGCAACCGAATCGCCGTTGATCCAGTCTGGACCCGCCCCGTAAACGAGGCGTTGCGCCTGTTGCCTCCCCCAGCCTTCCTCTGACGCTCTCGCGGAGACCGCCATGCCGTCCGACGCCGCTCTCCCGTCCACGACCGACGCGGCCTGGGCCGCCCTGACCACAGCCGCCCGCGCGGCGGCGCAGACCCGGCTCGCCGACCTGTTCGCCGCCGAGCCGGACCGGCTGGGGCGGCTGACGCTGGAGGCGGCGGGGCTGCATCTGGACCTGTCGAAACAGGGCTGGGACGCCGCGACGTTCAGCGCGGCGCTGGACCTGGCCCGGGCGACCGGCGTCGAGGCGGCGCGGGCGCGGCTGTTCGGCGGCGAGGCGGTCAATCTGACCGAGGGGCGGGCGGTGCTGCACCCGGCCCTGCGCGCCTCGGACGGGGCGGCCTATGGCGCGCTGGGGGAGCCGGTCTCGGCCGAGGTCGAGGCGGTCCGCCGGGCCATGGCCGACTATGCCGACGCGGTCCGGGCGGGGCGCGAGACCGGGGCGACCGGCCGGCCGTTCCGGGCGGTGGTGCACATCGGCATCGGCGGCTCGGACCTCGGGCCGCGGCTGGTGTGGGACGCCCTGCGCCCGCTCGACCCGCAGATCGACGTGCGCTTCGTCGCCAACATCGACCCGCGCGAGATGGCCGAGGCCCTGACCGGGCTGGAGCCGGAGACGACGCTGGTGATCGTCGTGTCCAAGACCTTCACCACCCAGGAGACCCTGGCCAATGCCGACCTGGCCCGGGCCTGGCTGGCGGCGGGCCTGCCGGAGACGGGGCGCGAACGGCACATCGTCGGGGTGACGGCGGCGCCGGCGCGGGCCGGGGCCTGGGGCTGCGGCCGCACCTTCGGGTTCCGCGACTGGGTCGGCGGCCGCTACTCCCTGTGGTCGGCGGTGTCGCTGAGCTGCGTCATCGGCCTGGGGCCCGAGGCGTTCGACCGCTTCCTCAAGGGCGCCGAGGCGCTGGACCGGCACTTCCTCGAGGCGCCGCTGGGGCGCAACGCCCCGGTGCTGCTGGCCCTGGCCCAGATCCTCAATGTTGACGCGCTGGAGCGGCCGGCGCGCACGGTGGCACCCTACGCCCACGGCCTGCGCCGTCTGCCGGCCTTCCTGCAGCAGCTGGAGATGGAGTCGAACGGCAAGCGGGTGACCCGCGACGGCCGGCCGGTCGGACGCCAGACCTGTCCCGTGGTGTTCGGCGAGCCCGGCACCAACGGCCAGCACGCCTTCTTCCAGCAGATCCACCAGGGGCCGATGGTGGTCCCGGCCGAGTTTATCGTGGTGCGCCGGACGCACGAGACCGCGACCGAGGCGCCCCTGTGGGCCAACGCCCTGGCCCAGGCCCAGGCGCTGATGATCGGCAAGGGCGAGGCGGAGGCCCATGCCGAGCTGCTGGCCGGCGGGGCGTCGGCGGCCGCGGCCGACCGGCTGGCGGCGCACAAGACCTTCCCCGGCGACCGGCCGTCGACGACGATCCTGCTGCCGGCCCTGACGCCGGAGGCGCTGGGGGCGCTGCTGGCCCTCTACGAGCACAAGACCTTCGTCGAGGGGGTGATCTGGGACATCAACAGCTTCGACCAGTGGGGGGTCGAGCTGGGCAAGGTGCTGGCGAAAGCGATCCTCAAGGACGTGGACGCCGGGGCGCCGTCGGGGACGCTGGACCCGTCGACCGCCGACCTGCTCGCCCGACTGCTGTAGGGAGGCCGCCATGGCCGATCACGCCACGCCCAACCTGCCGGCCCGGGACTTTTCGGCGACCGCGGCCTTCTATGCGAAGCTCGGGTTCGGGGAGAGCTATCGCGACGACGGCTGGATGATCCTCGAGCGCGGCGGGCTGACGCTGGAGTTCTTCCCGTACCCCGACCTTGACCCGGCGCAGAGCAGCTTCTCGTGCTGCCTGCGGCTGGACGATCTGGACGGCTTCCATGCGCTCTGCCGCGCCGCCGGCCTGCCGGAGACCACCACCGGCTGGCCCCGCCTGCACCCGCCGCGCGACGAGCCCTCGGGGGTGCGGGTGGCCTATATGATCGACCCCGACGGGACGTTGCTGCGGCTGGTGGCCAACTGAGGGGGGGGCGTCGCCCCTCCACCGCTTCGCGGTCCCCCTCCCCACTGCGTGGGGAGGAAAGGCGCC
>CAZUXK010000090.1:0-9301 GCA_964624025.1 uncultured Brevundimonas sp. | reverse complement strand
CGAAGCGCTTTTCGCGCTGCGGGTAGTCCACCCCGCAGATGTCGATGAAGCAGAGGAAGCCGCATGCGGCGTCATCGCGCAGGAAGGTCAGAACGCGGACGATCTCCTGCGCTTCCGCCGTGACGGTCAGTTCACCAAACTCAAGCTTGAAGCCCGTGATGGCGGTGCCCAGCTTGGATGCGATGTGCTCGCCCAGTTCTTGCAGTGTCTCAGCCATGTCAGCGCTCAATCGTTCCGGTGCGGCGGATCTTCTTCTGCAACTGCAGAATGCCGTAGATCAGCGCCTCGGCGGTGGGCGGGCAACCGGGCACATAGATGTCGACCGGCACGATCCGGTCGCAGCCGCGCACGACGCTGTAGCTGTAGTGGTAGTAGCCGCCGCCGTTGGCGCAGCTGCCCATCGACAGGACGTAGCGCGGGTCCGGCATCTGGTCGTAGACCTTGCGCAGAGCCGGGGCCATCTTGTTGGTCAGGGTGCCGGCGACGATCATCAGGTCCGACTGGCGCGGGCTGGCGCGCGGCGCCATGCCGAACCGCTCCATGTCGAAGCGCGGCATCGACGCCTGCATCATCTCCACGGCGCAGCAGGCCAGGCCGAAGGTCATCCACATCAGCGAGCCGGTGCGCGCCCAGGTGATGACGTCGTCCAGCGCGGCCGTCAGGAAGCCGTGCTCGGCCAGCTCGGTGTTGACCGCCTCGAAGAACTTGTCGTGGACGGCCGGGTCGTAGCCCTCGACCGACGAGCGCGCGCCGGTCCCGTAGGGCGTCAGCGCCAAGGTCGGCCCCTGCAGTCCGGGGGTGATCACTCCCATTCCAGCGCGCCCTTCTTCCACTCGTAGAGGAACCCGACCGTCAGCACGACCAGGAAGGTAAAGCCCGACCAGAAGGCGAAGATCATGCCCTCGCGGCTCAGGTCGAACATCGACACGGCCCAGGGGAACAGGAACGCCACTTCAAGGTCGAAGATGATGAACAGGATCGACACCAGATAGAAGCGCACGTCGAACTTCATGCGGGCGTCGTCGAAGGCGTTGAACCCGCACTCATAGGCGGAGAGCTTCTCGCTGTCGGGGTTCTTCGGGGCCAGCACCAGCGCCGCCACGATGAACAGCAGGCCCAGCACCGCCGCGATCCCCAGAAAGATCACGATCGGCAGATACTCGAGAAGGAATTCGGTCATCGGAACGCCCCGGGCCGCCGAGGGGGAGGCGGCGGATTCGGCGCTTTCTAGACCTACTCCCCGCGCCGTTCAAACCCATGCGTCGAAACGTTTTTCTTGCGACCGGCTCGCAAACTCAAGCAGATTCGCGCTTGCCAAGCCAAGCCACTACCGTTCCTTATCTCTCCCGCCATTTTCAGCCAGTCACGGGAGGCATGCTTGGGCATCGGCAACGGGATTCTCACCTTCGTCGAAAAGGCGGGCAACCGCCTGCCCGACCCGGTCTTCATCTTCGTCTGGCTGATCGGGGCGCTGGTCGTCGGCAGCGTCGCCGCCGCCGCCTACAATCTGAGCGCCATCAACCCCGTCGACGGCCAGGCCGTCGTCGCCCAGAGCCTGCTCTCCAGCGAGAACCTTCGCCGGCTGTTCGTTGACATGCCCAAGACCCTGACCGGCTTCGCGCCGCTAGGCTATGTTCTGGTGGTGATGTTGGGGGCCGGCGTGGCCGAACGCACCGGCCTGTTCTCGGCCGCCATGCGCGCGGGAATCCGCGATGCGCCGAAAGCCTTCCTGACGCCGATTGTGGTGTTCGTCGGCATCGTTTCCAACCACGCCGCCGACGCGGGCTATGTGGTGCTGGTGCCGCTGGCGGGTCTGATCTTCGCCGCCGCCGGACGCCACCCGGTGGCCGGCATCGCCGCCGGCTTCGCCGCCGTCTCCGGCGGCTTCTCGGCCAACCTGTTCCCCGGCCACCTCGACGCCCTGCTGCTGGGCATCACCGAGCCGGCGGCGCGGCTGATCCAGCCAGACTGGACCGCCAACATCGCCGGCAACCTGTACTTCATCATCGGCATGACGGTCGTGTTCGTGCCGCTGGCCTGGTTCGTTACCGACAAGATCGTCGAGCCGCGGCTTGGCCCGTGGACCCCGTCCGCCGACGCCCCGATCCAGCTCAGCGAATCGGCGCTTACCGGCGCGGAGAAGCGCGGCTTGATCTGGGCCGGCCTGGTGACGGCGCTCGTCATCGGCGCCTGGGCGGCCATGACGCTGCTGCCCGACGCCGCCCTGGTCAACGCCGAAGGGCCGGCGGACGAGCGCCTGAACCCCTTCTACAACTCCCTGGTGGCCGGCTTCTTCGTTCTGTTCCTCGCGACCGGCGTGGCCTACGGCGTCGCGGCCGGCACCCTGAAGAACCACCGCGAGCTGGTGCGGATGATGACCGAATCGATGGCGGTGATGGCTCCGTACATCGTCCTGGCCTTCGTCGCGGCCCACTTCGTGGCCATGTTCAACTGGTCGAACCTCGGGGTCATCACGGCGATCACCGGGGCCGAGCAGCTCAAGGCCAGCGGGCTGGAATCGTGGCAGCTGCTCGTGGCCATCGTGCTGCTGGCGGCGACCGTCAATCTGCTGGTCGGATCGGCTTCCGCCAAATGGGCCGCCATGGCCCCGGTGCTGGTGCCGATGCTGATGCTGCTCGGCGTCAGCCCGGAGATGACCACGGCGGCCTTCCGCATGGGCGACTCGGTAACAAACATCATCACGCCCCTGATGGTCTACTTCCCGCTGATCCTCGGCTTCTGCCAGCGGTGGGTGCCGGGCTTCGGCATCGGCAACCTGATGGCGACGATGCTGCCCTACTCGTTCTTCTTCCTGATCGGCGGGCTCATCATGACCGGCGCCTGGGTCTATTTCGGCCTGCCGCTGGGAGGCGGCGAGGTCGTCACCTACGACCTCGAGCAGGCCCGTCAGACGCTGGAGGCGACCGCGGCGCAGTAAGGCGGAAAAGGGCGCTTGACAGGTTCGGGCGCCCCCGCCTAAACGACGCGCCTCGCCGGGGACGACAACTCGCCCCGGCCGGGAAACGCGGGTGTAGCTCAGTTGGTTAGAGTGCCGGCCTGTCACGCCGGAGGTCGCGGGTTCGAGCCCCGTCACTCGCGCCACTCCCCCCGGGGAGTGGCGCTTCGCTTTTCTGGCCATCGTCGCTGTGAAGGCCCGCTGCGGGCGGCGCGACGCGCGCCTTAGTGGGTCGCGACGTTGACGGCCGGCTGGACGAAGGCAGCCTCGCCGCTGACCTCGCCGTAGACCATGAACAGGTCCTCGAACACGCGGTTCCAGGCGAAGCGCTCCACAGCCCGCAAGCGCGCCGCGGCCCCGAGGGCATCGACATCGCGCTCGAACAGGGCCTCGATGGCCGCAGCATAGGCCGCCGGCTCGGCCGCGTCGGCCAGCTGGCCGACCGTATCATCGACGGTCTCCGCCACGCCGCCGGCGTTGACGCCCACTACCGGCCGGCCGCAGGCCATGGCCTCCAGCACGATCAGCCCGAACGGCTCCTTGTCGTTGGCATGCACGAAGGCGTCGCAGCCGGCGATGATCCGCGCCACGGCCTTCGGATCGCGCTCGTACGGCAGACTGATGACCCGGTCCTCGTGCGGCAGCCCCTGCCCCGCCCCGACCAGCACCAGATGGTACGGCTCCCCCAGGCGCTGGACGGCGTCGATCAGGACGTCGACGTTCTTCTCGCGCGCAGGCCGCCCCGCGAAGCACAACAGCCGGGCGTCGGGGCCCAGCCCGAGATGGCGAAGCAGCGAGGCGCGATCGCCGCGCTCGGGGCGGAAGGTGTCGATCTCCACCCCCAGTGGCCGGATGACAATGTCGCTGACCCCCGCCTCCTCGAGGCGGCGGGCGATGTAGCGGCTCGGGGACACCACCCGGTCGAACTGCTTGAACAGCCGGGCCCAGCGCTTTTCGACCGGCTTCTTGGCCCATTCGCCGAGGTGCAGGGCCGCCAGGGCCGCCGGGTCCGAGTGGCAGAAGCCGACCACGGGGCAGCCCACCCTCTGCCCCGCCTCCAGGGCGGCCTGGCCAGGCGTGTAGGGATCCCCCGCCTCGATCACTGCTGGCTTCATGGCCGAGACCCAGGCGCTCCAGCGCCGCACGCTGGTGGGCCAGCGATAGCCGTCGCCGAACGGCAGCTTGGCGGCGTGCAGATGCACCGTGCCGTCCGCCGCAACCCGGTGCCGGGCGCCCGGCACGACGAGGCCGTGGCTGACCGCCGGCCGGTTCGCCGTCAGCCAGCTCTTCTTCGACATCAGATAGCGCTTCACGCCGCCGGACCGCGGCGCAAACAGCATGGTCGTATCGACCAGCCGCGGGCGCAAATCCTCCGTCGCCCGGGTTACGGCGCGCAAGGTCGCCGACACCTCCTCGGCGCGACCGGGGATCGGCCACAGCTCGCTCTCGAGCGCTTCGTAGGTCAGCATGCGTTCCGTCGACAGGGGATCCATCCCCGATCCAACGGTCGACCTTGGCGACAGGATGCGACGGGCGGGCTTTCTGGGGGTCATCCCCTAGGCCCCTACGCCCGAGGACGGCGAAGCTCAAGCGCCTGCGCCGCGTCGGCCTCCCGAGGGTCCCGGGAAGCGGCGAAAGCGAGTCTAACGATGCCTTTAGCCTTGCATTCGCCTCAAATTCGCGAAAGTTGGGACCTGTCGGCTGACGCTCCGGGAGGGCCGTCGACGCCCGGCGTGCGTGTCACCTGAAGGGTTCTTCTGAATGCGTATCCTGCTCGCGACCGCGGCGGCGCTCGCTCCGCTCATGGCCGCCGCCGGGGCTCACGCCGAGGTGGTCATCTCGACCAGCCGGACGACCGTGATCCGGACCGCCAACGCGACGGGGACCGCCCCCGACAACATTCGCCTGGCCAGCGGCGGCGCGATCAATGTGACCTCGGGCGCAGCGATCACCCTCGACTCGAACCATGCCGTCGATCTCGACAGCGGCTCGCAGATCACCATGGCGCGCGCCGCCGGCGGAGCCACCGCGATCCAGGTGCAGGCCGGCAACACCGGCAGCGTCACGGTGGGCGGCGCGATCTCCATCACCGACGACATCGACACCTACGAGGATACGGACAAGGACGGCGACGCCGACGGCCCGTTCGCGAGCGGCAACAACCGCTATGGCGTGCGCGTCACCGGCCCCGGGACCTTCACCGGCGACATCCTGGTCGAGAACACGGGTTCAATCTCGGTTCAGGGGAACAACTCGGCGGGCATCCTTGTCGAGTCCGGATTCGCCGGCCGCATCGACACTCGGGGCACGATCTCCGTCGTAGGCGACAGCAGCTTCGGCGTGCGAACGCTCGGCGATGTCGTGGGCGTCCGCATCGGCTCGGGCGTCAATGTGCTGGGCGGCGGCGCCGTCGGCGTCGCGGTCGATGGCGATGTTTCGGGCCAGGTGCGGCTGCAGGGCGCTGTGTCGGCTACCGGCTACCGCTACACTTCGCGTCCCCTGAAGGCCGGCGGGGCCCAGCTGCGGCCGGAGCTTCTGTACTACGAAGATCTCGACGCCGACGACATCCTGCAGGGCGGCCCGGCCGTCCGCGTCACGGGTGACGTCGCGTCCGGCATCCTGCTCGATATCGCACCTCGCTACCTCGGCGGGCTCGAGGGCGACGAGGACGGCGACGGCGTCAAGAATGGCGATGAGGACGACGACGGCGACGGCACGATCAACCGCAACGACAGCGACCGCAACGGCGATGGCGTCCCCGACGCCCAGGAGACGGACTCCAGCCTCACCGTCTTCGGAGGCGCCCCTGCCCTTCTCGTCGGCTCCGCCACGCGGGCGACGACGATTGGAGCCGTGGGCACGGGCGACAACGCCTACGGTCTGATCAACCGGGGCGCCATTGCTTCACAGGGCATTCTTGACGGCATAACCTCGACCGCTGTCCAGATTGGCGCGGGCCAGGCTGTGACGATCGCCGGCGGCTTCCGCAACGCCGGCAACATCTCGGCCACCGCCTACGCGGCGGACGCGCGCGGCGTCGCAATCGGTGCGGGCGTCACAGCCCCGGCGATCGTGAACAGCGGAACCCTGCAGGGCAACGCCCTGACCGAACAGACCCATCGGGCCATCGGTCTCGACATCGCCGCCGGTGCGACCGTCAACAGCCTGACCAACAGCGGCTCGATCAGCGGCAACCTTTCGGGCGAACGCGGTGATGCCATCGGTGTCCGCGACGCGTCAGGGAGCCTAACGTCGATCACGAATTCCGGGCTCATCTTCGGCCTTGTCACCGCGACGGACGACGAGGACGACACCGACGACAGCAACACCGATGCGACTGACGAAGTTGTCACCGGGCGGGCGGTGGCGATCGACGTCTCCGCCAACACCGTCGGCGTCACGATCGTTCAGTTTGGCGATGCGACCCCGGACCGGACAGCCGACTTCGATGGCGACGGCATCCCGGACATCACCGACCCCGACGACGACAATGACGGGATCCCGGACGCCCAGGATAGTGCCGACAACGACAACGACAACGACGGCGTCCCGAACAACCGGGAGCCCTTCATCAGCGGCGCCGTGCTGTTCGGCTCGGGCGCCGACACCTTCGACGTCCGCAACGGGCAGGTCCTCGGCGACATCAGCTTTGGCGCCGGCGCAGATCGCCTGCTGATCAGCGGCGGCGCCGAGGTGCGCGGGGCGCTGACCGACTCCGACGGCCTGCTCGACATCACCGTCAGCAACGGCACACTGGAAACGCGCCAGTCGACCACACTGAACCTGACCACCCTTACGGTGGGGGCCAATGGCGCCCTGCTGGTCGCCGTGGACCCGGTCAGCGGCTCCGGCGGGCTGAACGTCTCGGGCACGGCCAGCCTGGCCCAGGGCGCGACGCTCGGGGCGCGCTTCAACTCCCTGATCGACGAACAGGAGCGCCTGACTCTGATCCGCGCCGGCAACCTGCAGGCCTCGGGGGTGAATCTGGCCTCGATCAGCGAGAACTCGCCGTTCCTGTACAGCGTCTCCGCCGGCATCGACGCCGCCGCCAACACCGTCTTTGTGGACGCGCGCCGCAAGACGGCCAGCGACCTCGGCTTCATCGCGTCGGAATCCGACATCTATGACTCCGTCTATGAGGCCCTCGGCCTGAACGCCACGCTGCGCGGCTCGGTCCTGAACCAGCTCGACCGCGAGGGCTTCATCGACCTGTACGAGCAGATTCTGCCGGAGCACTCGGGCGGGGCCCTGACCTCGCTGGCTTCGGGTGTGGACGCGGTGACCCGCGCCCTGACCGGTCGCAACGAGGTGCTGGCGGCCGGCCAGACCAGCGCCTGGCTGCAGGAGATCACCTTCTACGCCGACAAGGACAAGACCGACAGCTACGGCTTCCGCGCCGAGGGCTTCGGCGTCGCCGGCGGGGTCGAGCGCGGCACCGGTTTCGGCAATGTCGGCCTGAGCGTCGCCTTCACTTCCTCGGACATCGAGGACCCCGAGGCCGCCGCCGAGGAGAACCTCGCCGCCAACCTGATCGAGCTGGGCCTCTACTGGCGCGCCCAGGGCCAGTACTGGACCACCTGGGCCCGCGCCGCGGCCGGCTACGCCACCATGGAAGGCACACGCCAGATCGTCGGCGAAAACCTCAACCTGACGACCGAGGCGGACTGGAACGGCCTGACTCTGGCCGCCGCCGGCGGGGTCTCGTACCGCCGCACCTTCGGTCGCTTCGAGGTGCGCCCCGAGCTGTTCGCCGAGTACTTCTGGCTGAACGAGGATGGCTACACCGAGCGCGGCGCCGGCGACGGTTTCGACCTCGAGGTCGACGACCGCGACGGCCACATGTTCACCGCCACGGCGGCCATGAACATCGGCGCCCGCTTCGGCCGCGACGGCTGGATCCGGCCGGAACTGCGCGTCGGCTGGAAGCAGTACATCTCGGTCGACGGGGGCGAGACCATCGGCCGTTTCGCCGGCGGCACGCAGGAGTTCCTGCTGGCCAATGGGGCCATCGAGGGCGGCGGACCGATCCTCGGCCTGCGCCTCGGCATCGGCAACGACCTCGGCCTGCTGACCATCGAAGCCAGCGGCGAGTCGATCGAGGACTACGTCCGCTACAGCCTGCTGCTGCGCGCCAGCTTCCGGTTCTAGGCCGCAAACTGACGACAGAAAATCGGGCCGCCGGAGCGATCCGGCGGCCCTTGTTGTTTCTGGTGGGCGGCGAGGGGTTCGAACCCCCGACCCCCTCGGTGTAAACGAGGTGCTCTGACCAGCTGAGCTAGCCGCCCACGCGGGCCGTGATGCCCGCCTCCGACGCGCTGATCAAGGCCGGCGCGAAACCGGCCGGGGCGAACCCCGGCCGTCGGTCGTTTCAGGCCGTCAGTGGGTGGCCACCGCGCCCGGCGCCTCCGGCGGCGGGGCGGCCGGAAGCGGCTCGGCCGCCTCGTCCCATTCCACCGGCGTGAGCTCACCGGTCAGGGCCCACTTCAGCGCCTCGTCGGCGGTGGAGACCGGCACGATCTCCAGTCCTGCCTTCACGTTCTCCGGCACATCCGCGAGGTCCTTCTCGTTCTCCTGCGGGATCAGCACCGTCTTCACGCCCGAGCGCAGGGCGGCCAGCAGCTTCTCCTTCAGGCCGCCGATGGCGGTGACGCGCCCGCGCAGGGTGATCTCGCCGGTCATGGCGATGTCCTTGCGGATCGGAATGCCGGTCAGGACCGAGACCATCGCCACGGTCATGGCCACGCCGGCCGACGGCCCGTCCTTGGGGGTCGCCCCGTCCGGCACGTGGACGTGGATGTCGGTCTTTTCGAACACCGGCGGCTTGACGCCGAAGGCCAGAGAGCGCGCGCGCACATAGGAGGCGGCGGCGGAGATCGACTCCTTCATCACCTCCTTGAGGTTGCCGGTCACGGTCATGCGGCCGCGGCCCGGCATGCGGATCGCCTCGATGGTCAGGATATCGCCGCCGAACTGGGTCCAGGCCAGGCCGGTGACGATGCCGACCTGGTCCTCGGCGTCGGTCTCGCCGTAGCGATACTTCCGCACCCCGGCGTACCCGGCGAGCTTCTCCGCATCGACGGTGATGGCCGTGGCGCCGGTCTTGGCCATCTCGCGCACGGCCTTGCGGGCCAGCCCGCCGAGGGCCCGCTCCAGCGAGCGAACCCCCGCCTCACGGGTGTAGTAGCGGATCAGGTCGCGGATCATCTCGTCCGGCACGACCAGCTCGCCGGCCTTCAGCCCGTGGTCCTTCATCAGCTTGGGCAGGACGTGGCGCCGGGCGATCTCGACCTTTTCGTCCTCGGTGTAGCCGGACACCTGAATGACCTCCATGCGGTCCAGCAGGGG
>CAZUXK010000089.1:0-9654 GCA_964624025.1 uncultured Brevundimonas sp. | reverse complement strand
GTCGAGCGCGGGTTCTTCGAGGTCGTCTTCTGTTCGATCGAGATGGCGGGCGACAGGCCCTCGATCAGATCGACGTCGGGCTTGCTCATCAGTTCGAGAAACTGGCGGGCGTAGGCCGACAGGCTCTCGACGTAGCGGCGCTGGCCCTCGGCGTAGATGGTGTCGAACGCCAGAGACGACTTTCCCGACCCCGACAGGCCGGTCATCACCACCAGCTTGCCGCGCGGGATGTCGACGTCCACGCCCTTGAGGTTGTGCTCGCGCGCCCCGCGGACGCGAATAAAATCCTGGCTGTCGGTCATGCTGTCCGGCGAAACGCGCGACGGCCGGGCAGGGCGCCCGCGCCAGTACCGCTTGTGCGCCGCTATATGGGCATCACGCTGGCCGATTCAGCAAGAACAATATGCGAACACGGCCTGTGCGAGGGGGTGCGACCTCGCGTGCGAGGTCCGAGGGCCTTGCCAGAGCCGGCTGGGGGTCCCACTCTGTCATCGTCGCGTTATGAAAGGCGAGACGACATGGCCACCGCAGCGGTTCTCGGCGTCCTGATCGGCCTGGCAGGCCTCGCGGCCCTCGCCGGGCCCCGGCCCCAGCCGAAGCCCGCGCCCGTGCGGCGCCCCCGGCGGCGCTGATCTAGCCCCAGGCCTCCACCACGCCGACCCGGCGCGAGGCGATCGGGCTGCGCGTTTGAATCGGCTCTGCCGTCGGCTTGCCGAAGAGGTAGCCTTGGCCCATGTCGACCCCGAGCTCGACCAGCGCCAGACGGCAGGCTTCGGTTTCGACGCGCTCGGCCACCACCTTGAGGGACATGGACCGGCACAGCTCGACGATGTGGCTGATCACCTGGCGCGAGCGGATATCCGTCTCGAAATCGGTGATCAGGCTGCCGTCGATCTTGACCGCATCCACCGACAGCTTGCGCAGGTAGTCGAAACCGGCCGAGCCGGAGCCGAAGTCGTCGATGTAGACCCGGATGCCCGCCTCTCGCAGGGCGGCGAGGCGGAGGTTGGCGGCCACGGGGTCGGCCAGGGCCGCGGTTTCCGTCACCTCGACGACCAGTCGGCGACGCACCGCCGGGGTCTTGGCGGTCAGCTGGAGCAGGCTCTGCACATAGGCGTCGCCGGCGAGGGACGCTCCGGACACGTTCACCGCCAGGTGCAGCGATCCGGCCCCGGTCTGGTTCAGTCGGGCGATGGCCTTGTCGGCCACGGCGAGGTCGAAGCCCTCGATCATCGCCAGCTCCTCGGCCATGTGCAGGGTCTCGGCCGGACCGCCGTTGCCGAAGCGCGCCAAGGCCTCAAAGTGGGTGACGCCGCCGGTGGTGAGGTCGACGATCGGCTGGAAGTGCAGGTCGAAGCGCCGCTGGCGAACCATGCCGCGGAAGCGATCAGCTTCCTCGAGGGTCTTCATCAGCGAGGCGGTGAAGGCCAGATCCGGCCGCTCCAGGCCGCCATCTTTCAGGCAACTCTCAACCGCGAAGCGGAGCGCCCGCAGGGCCTGCACCGGGGCCGCGGCGCTGGACAGATCGATGTCGCGGCCCCGCACGTCGAGGTCCACGCCCTCGGCGAAAGCCACCTCGCGTACCTCTGTGGCGAGGTCCCGCGCGTCATCCGCATGTCGAAGCAGGGCGTAGCGATCTTCGGTCAGGCGGGCGGCGGAGGCGCCGTCCACCGAGGCTTCCTGAAGGGTGCCTTCCACGCGGTCCTGGATGCGGGCGCGAGTGGCGGGGTCCTGTTCCGCGTGGGCGAGCCCGAGCACGTCCACGAAGGCCACGGCCAGCGCTTCCGGCTCCTCCCCCGGCCCCATCAGGGCGCGGTGCGTCCGCTGAAGGAAGGCGTCCGGCGACAGCAGGGGCGGCGTAGGAAGGGACTCGAAGGCCTCGACGGGCCCCCCGAAGGTGATGGCGCACGAAATGCCGGCGTCGTCCTCGGGCAGGCGGAACAGACGCATCACCAGCTTGCGGGAAAGATTGCCGTCGCAGATCAGCGTCATCGGCAGGGGGGCGCTGCGTCGGCCGGGCTGGAGTTCGGCGAGGGCGCGGCGCAGCTCAGCCTGTCCGCCGATGTCGAGGCGTTCGAACACCGGTTCGCCGACGAGCGCGTCGGCAGGCCTCTTGCCGCAGGGGGACGAGCCGAGGGCGAGCCGGATGGTCCCCTCCCGGTCCACCTCGATCAGGAGGTCGGCCGCAGCGAAGGCGAGGCCAAGGAGCTGACTGCGCGTGGTCATGCCGCCACCATGACCTACACATCTTAAGGCGGCCCTCAACGGCACGGTTAACGGCGTTCGACCGACACCGGCGTCCGCCAGTCAGGCCGTGCGGTTGAACGCCACGGCGCGCGCGTCGCCGGCCGCGGCCTGCCCCCCGGCGCCGTAGCCCACGCCCTTGGCCCGCTGGGCCGCCACTTCGCCGGCGATGACGCGCACCAGACCCTCGGAGACGGTCTTGGCGGCCTCCAGCGCCCTGGCGTGACGGGCCAGCGTGTCCTCGAAGCTGCGCGTGGCCCGGATCAGGGCCTGGCGCGCGGCGGCGGGGGCCGGGGAGAGGAGGTCGGGCTCGGCCTTCACCCTCGCCACCTCGCGCCGGTAGTGGTTGGCCAGTTCCTGGGTCTCGGCCACGCCGGCCGCCACGTCCTGGGGCCTGTGAGCCTCGAAGGCGGCGGTCTCGCTGGTGAGGCGCGCGGTGAGACGCTCGGTCAGGGCGAGCAGCTGGGTGACCCGCGCCTGCGCGCGCTCGACGTCGGTCATGGGCGGGCCTCCTGCAGGCGGATCATCTCGGCGAGGATGGCGTCCGACAGGCCGAGGCCGCCGGCCTTGACCGTCTGCTGCGCCATGGCGTCGACCATGAACGAGCGCCACATGGCCTCGCCCTCGCCGCCGCCGAACGGGCCGTCCGTCGGCAGGGCGTCGAACACCGGCCGCAGCATCTGGGCGAGGAACTGGGCCTCGAACTGCTCGGCCGCAGCGCGCATGCGTAGGGGATCCGCGCCGGGCGCGGCCGGACGTGTCGGCCCGCGCAGCAGGTCAGGCGGGACGGTCAGATCGGTCATCGTCACATCACCTCGATGTCGGCCTGCAGCGCGCCCGCCGCCTTGATCGCCTGCAGGATGGAGATCATGTCGCGCGGCGTGACGCCGAGGGCGTTCAGGCCGTTGACCAGGGTCTGCAGCGAGGTTGAGCCCTCGACGATGCGGATCTCGCGGCCCAGCTCCTCCTCGATGGTCACGTCGCTCTCGGGGACCACGGTGGTCTCGCCGCCGGAGAAGGGGGCCGGCTGGCTGACGAAGGATGACTCCTGCACGGACACGGTCAGGTTGCCCTGGGCGATGGCGACGGTGGAGATGCGGACGTTCTCGCCCATGACGATGACGCCGTTGACCTCGTCGACGATCACGCGGGCCGGCATGTCGACCTGAACGGGCAGGTTCTCGACCCGGCTGATGAAGCCGGCCATGCCCAGCTGGGCCGGCGGCCGCAGGGCGATGACCGAGCCGTTCTCGGCCAGGGCCGAGTTCGGATAGACGGCGTTGACCGCCGCGGCCACGCGCTGGGCCGTGGTGAAGTCCGGGTTGCGCAGGGTCAGGCGCAGCTCGTGCATCTGGTCGAGGCTGAAGCCGGTCTCCAGCTCGACCGTCGCGCCCGAGGCGATGCGGCCCGCGGTGGGGACGCCGCGGGTGACGGACGAGCCCGAGGCGCCCTGGCCCGAGACGGCGCCGGTCTGGATCGAGCCCTGGGCCACCGCGTAGACCTGCCCGTCGGCGCCCTGCAGGCTGGTGACGACCAGGGTGCCGCCCTGCAGGCTCTTGGCGTCGCCCAGCGCCGAGACGTTGACGTCGATGCGGGCGCCCGGGGTGGCGAAGGCCGGCAGCTCGGCCGTGACCATCACCGCCGCGAGGTTCTTGGTGTTGGGATTGGCGTCGCGGATGTTGACGCCCAGCCGCTCCATCATCCCTTCCAGAGACTGGCGGGTGAAGGGCGAGTTGCGCAGGGAGTCGCCGGTGCCGTTCAGGCCGACCACGAGGCCGTAGCCGACCAGCTGGTTGGTGCGGACCCCCTCGATGGCGGCGATGTCCTTGATGCGCGACTGGGCCCAGCCGGCGGCCGGGGTCAGCAGCAGGACGGCGGCGAGGGCGGCGCTCAGCAGTTTCTGCATGGCTCGATCCATGACGCGGGCCGGAACTTCGGGCCCGCGAGCGTCCGTGCGAAATCTACGCCAGATAGAGATGTTCGGAATTTCAATTACTTGTTGGACCGCCCCTCGGCGGAGGCGGGCAAATCCTGCCGGGCCGTTAACCAAACGGTGACGGGCGCGACCCAGAGTGGCCGGATCACGGAGTGCGCATGCGATGAAGGTCAATGGCCCTGCCGGCCCCGCGTCCCCCGGCGCCCCTCGCGGCGGCCGGCCCGCGAGCGGCGGCTTCAGCCTTGGAGGGCCCGCCGCCCCGGCGGCGGCGGCTCCGGCCGCGGCGAGCGCGGCGGCGAGCACGGTCACCGGCCTGTCCGCCCTGATGGCTCTGCAAGGCGTGGAAAGCGCCACCGAGCGCCGTCGCCGGGCCATCCGCCGCGGCGGCGGCCTCCTGGATCGGCTGGATGAACTGAAGCTGGCCCTGCTGGGCGGGCAGTCTGGGGGGACGGCGCTGGAAGGCCTGCAGAGGGCGGTCGGGGAGACGGTCGACGAGGTGGATGATCCACGGTTGCGCGCGGTGCTGCAGCAGATCGAACTTCGCGCCGCCGTGGAACTGGCCAAGGCCGGACGCGCCTGACAGGCGAAACTCCCTGAGGGAATGGCGTTTTTGCCACGCCGCCCGGGCCCTGACAGCGATGCGGCATCACGGAAACGCGAGCGCCGTTGCCGCCTTCCGCGCGTGGCCCTATACGGCGACGGACGTCAGGGGGGCGTCGGGTAACCGTGTGAGTGCGATGAGCGCTTTGGCGACTGCGGTGGAGGTCAAGCCCGGGCTGGACGCGGGCTATCGTCCCACCGACGACGAGCCGTTCATGAACGAGCGGCAGCTGGCCTATTTCAAGAAGAAACTGCTGGACTGGAAGGACGAGATCCTGCGTGAAAGCAAGGAGACCGTCACCAACCTCAAGGCCGAGACCGAGAACCATCCGGATCTGGTGGACCGGGCCTCTTCGGAGTCCGACCGGGCGCTGGAGCTGCGCACGCGGGACCGGCAGCGCAAGCTGATCTCCAAGATCGACGAGGCCCTGCGCCGGATCGAGGACGGCTCCTACGGCTACTGCGAGGAGACCGGCGAGCCGATCAGCCTCGGCCGGCTCGAGGCGCGGCCGACGGCGACCCTGTCGGTCGAGGCCCAGGAGCGCCACGAGCGCCGCGAACGCGTCCATCGCGACGACTGATCAGAGCGCCGGCCTTGCGTCCGTGAGGGCGAAGTCCGCGCCCTTGTAGAGCAGCGGCGCGTCCAGCTCCTGCGCCAGGGCGAGGGCGAAGCAGTCGCCGAGGTTGAGCCGGGCCGGGGTGCGCTTGCCGAAGGCGCGCTCCGCGGCCGAAGCGAGGCGCGCCGTGGCCGCCGTGGCGGGGGTGATTTCGATGGCGAGGCCGTCGAGCACAGTCTCGAGCTCCTCCAGTCCCCCTTCACCCCGCAGCGATGCGAGACGGGTGGCCGCCTCCCAGTAGCCGACCGGAGACAACTGCGCGCCCGGGTGGGCCAGAAGGTGCTCCCGGTAGCGAGCGGCGTCCGGCTCATCGAGAAGAATGGCGACGATCGCGGAAGCGTCGACCACCATCATTTCGGAAAGCCGTCCTCGTCGTAGAGGTCGTCGTCCGTCAGCAGGGGCCCGACGATCGGCCGGGCGTTGAAGCGACGGACGGCCTCCTCCACCGCCTGGCGGCGCCGGTCGATATCGGCGGCGCGTTCGGCCTCGAAACGGAGGTCGCGCTCGCGCACCATCTCGTCGACCAGGTCGGTGATGGTCTTGCCCTCCAGCGCGGCAAGGCGGCGCAACCGCGCCACGGTCTCGGCCTTCCGGATCTGGACGGGCGCGTTCATGATGGCGCGCAGTCTATCATGATAGCCGGGGCGCCTCAACGCGCCCGCCTTGACTTGCCGGGGCGGTGGCGCGACCTAGACCGAAATCGTTCGGGTTGGACGCCGTCCAACCCGGATTAGGTTTCGGTCCAGTTTCAAGCGAGAGCCTGATTCACGGTCGAGATGGAATCGCGAAGCGATCCCATCTCGACCGATCAGGCTCTAGCGCGACCTCGCGTCAGAAAGTCTCCGCATGTCCGTCAAGGTCCGCTTCGCCCCGTCGCCCACGGGTCGCCTGCACGTCGGCAATGTCCGCACCGCCCTGGTCAACTGGCTGTTCGCGAAGGGGCAGGGCGGCGCCTTCGTGCTGCGCATCGACGACACCGACCTGGCGCGGTCGACGCCGGAGTTCGAGCAGGGCATCGAGGACGATCTGCGCTGGCTGGGGCTGGTCTGGGACGAGCGTCACAACCAGTCGCAGCGCTTTGACCGCTACGCCGAGGCGGCGGACCGGCTCAAGGCCATGGGCCGCCTCTATCCCTGCTACGAGACGTCCGAGGAGCTGGACCGTCGCCGCAAGGTGCAGCTGTCGCGAGGCCAGCCGCCGATCTACGACCGCGCCGCCCTGAAGCTGACCGACGCCGAACGCGCGGCGCTGGAGGCCGAGGGCCGTCGGCCGCACTGGCGCTTCAGGCTGGAAGGGCGCCGGGTCGCCTGGGAGGACCTGGCGCGCGGGCATGCCGAGGTCGACACGGCGTCGATGTCGGACCCGGTGCTGATCCGCGAGGACGGGCTCTATCTCTATACCCTGCCGTCGGTGGTCGACGACATCGACATGGGCATCACCCACGTCATCCGCGGCGAGGATCACGTGACCAACACCGGGGCACAGATCGAGATCTTCGAGGCCCTGCTGGAGGGGACCGGCCGCCCCGTGCCCGGCTTCGCCCACATGCCGCTGCTGGTCGGGGCCGACGGCGAGGCCCTGTCCAAGCGGCTGGGTTCCCTGTCGGTCGCCGAGATGCGCGAGCAGGGCTACGAGCCGCTGGCCATCGTCAGCCATCTCGGCCGCATCGGCACCTCCGACCCGCTGGAGATCGCGCTCTCGCTGGCCGAGCTCGGCCAGAGTTTCGCCTTCAGCAAGATGGGCCGGGCCCCGGCGCGCTACGACGTGGCCGACCTCGACCGGCTCAACGCCCAGCTGCTGCACGCCATGAGCCATGCCGAGGCGCAGCCGCGTCTGGCGGCGCTGGATTGCGATCTCGGTCCGGATTTCTGGGACGCGGTGCGCCCCAACCTGCAGAGCTTCGCCGAGGTGACGGAGATGGCGCGGCTGGTGCAGGGGCCGGTGACGCCGGTGGTGGAGGACCAGGCCTTCCTCGACGCCGCGGCGGCCCTGCTGCCGGCAGAGATCGACACCGGCGCCTGGGCGGCCTGGACCGGTGCGGTCAAGGCGGAGACGGGGGCCAAGGGCAAGGCCCTGTTCATGCCCCTGCGGCTGGCGCTGACGGGGCAGGGGCATGGCCCCGACATGGCGCTGCTGGCGCCGCTGATCGGCCGCGAGCGTATCCTCAGGCGTCTGCGCGGCGAGACGGCCTGAGGGCCAGGCCGGAGACTATGGGGCGGCGCGGGCCGCCCCATCGTCATGTCGTCAGGCGTTGCAGGCGGCCAGGGCCTCGGCCGACAGGGCCTCGCCCTTCCACACGAACTCGGTGACCTGGCCGAGGCGGGCCACGGCGCGGCGGCAGGCGCGGGCGGCCGGCTGGTTGGCGCCGCCCGAGGAGGTGCAGACGCCGGTCGGCTCGCAGCGCCAGGACGCGCCGTCCACGATCACCGGACGGGTCGGGGCCGAGGCCGTGTCGGCCAGGGTCAGGCGGTTGGCGACGGGGGCCTGGGCGACCGCCGGGGCAGCCAGGGCGAGGGCGGCGACGAGAACGAGAGCGCGCATGAGGGAAACTCCAGAGCGAGCGGGGAGGAACCTTGGGTCTACACCGTTTTTTTAAGAAACTGTCAAGGCGCCGAGGACGACGGCCCAGCAGCAGGTTTACAGCGATAACTTATCGGCGATCAGCGTCAAGCGTCGGCCGTGTCGCGGCCAGCTGCACGAGGGCGGCCTCGACCGTGTCGACGACGCTGTAGGCCTCCAGAAAGGCCGCCGGTGTCATGCCCTCGCTGACATTGTGCCGGATCATGTCCAGCAGGTGATCCCAGAAGCCGTTCAGGTTGAGGAAGATCACCGGCTTGGCGTGCAGGTCCAGCCGCTTCCACGACAGCAGCTCGATGGCCTCTTCAAGGGTGCCGATGCCGCCCGGAGCCACGATGAAGAGGTCGGACTGGTCGTACATCAGCTGCTTGCGCTCGTGCATCGAGGTGACGACCACCGTCTCGACCTCGTCGAACAGGCGCTCCCGGCTGCGCAGGAAGCCCGGCATGATGCCCAGCACGCGCCCGCCGGCGGCATGGGCGGCCCGCGCCGCCGCGCCCATCAGGCCGACGCCGCCGCCGCCGTAGACCAGGCGGTCGCCGGCCCGCGCGAGGCCCTCGCCGAGGTGGGCCGCCGCCTGTAGATAGACCGGATGAGCCGTGTCGGACGCGCCGCAGAACACACAGACGGACTGACCCTGGAACGGCGTGATGTCGGGGGCGGCGGACATGGGACTCCTGCAACGGACCGGGCCCGGACGCGGGCGAGGCTCGCCTGCTCTAGCGGTCTGCGGGCGCAGATGAAACCGGCGTCCCCGTCGCGCGGGGCCGCAGCCCGCCTGCTCGCCATCGGGATGGCCGCCCTGATGGCGGCAGCCTGCGGCGAGGCGGCCCGGACCGGCGGCGGTGAGGGCGGCGCGGACGTCGCCGGGACGGCGGACCCGGCGGCCTGGCGGCGGGCGCCCCGGGTGCAGGAGGTGGTGGCCACGCCGGCCGGCTGGGCGGTCCGGGGCGAGGCGGCGCCGCGGGCCCGGGTCGCGCTCAGCATCGGCGCCGACGCCTTCGCCGCCAACGCCGACGCACGGGGAGCGTTCGAGATCATCGTGCCGCCGGCCCCCCAGGCGCGGCGGCTGTCGCTGGAGACCCGGCAGGGGCAGGCGGTCGCCCGCGCCCCGGCCGTGCTGCTGCTGCCGCCTGCCGCCCTGGCCGCCCCACCGCTGCTGGCGGCCCCGGGCCAGGCCAGCCGCGTGTTCGCGGCCGCCCGTCTGCTGGAGGCGGTGGACGCTGACGGCGATCCGCTCGGCCGCCTCGTGTCGGGGACCGCGGGCGCGGGGGCCGAGGTCGGGCTCGAACCCGGCGGGCGCAGCCTCGCCGCGGATCCGGCCGGGCGCTGGAGCGGGGCGGTGTCGGGCGACGGCCCGGTCACGGTGCGCAGCGCCGGCCGCGCGGTGACGGTCGCGCCCGGCTTTCCGGGGCTGGAGCCGGGCCGGGACGTGCGGATCGAGGTGTCGGGCGCCGGTTGGGGCTACGCCTGGCGTCTGCCCGACGGGCTGGTCCGCGCCGCCTGGGTCCCGGCCGCGCCGCGCCCGTAAAAAGCCTCGTCGCTCCCCATTGCATCGCCGGCCCGGGCGCTGCTATAGGCGCGCCTCCCGAGCAAACGTTCCGCGGTAGCTCAGTGGTAGAGCAGCCGACTGTTAATCGGCTGGTCGTAGGTTCGAATCCTACCCGCGGAGCCACTCGC
>CAZUXK010000088.1:0-9711 GCA_964624025.1 uncultured Brevundimonas sp. | reverse complement strand
TCAGCGCCGTGACCAGCTGGATGGTCGAGCAGTTGGGGTTGGCGATGATGTTCTTCCTGCGCGCGTCCTTGATGGCGTCCGGGTTCACCTCCGGCACGACCAGGGGCACGTCCGGGTCCATGCGGAAGGCCGAGGAGTTGTCGATGACGATCGGGCCGGCGGCGCCGATCTTCTCGGACCAGGCCTTCGACACCGTCCCGCCGGCCGACATCAGCACCACATCGACCTTGGAGAAGTCGAACTGCTCCAGGTCCTCGCAGCGCACGGTGCGGTCGCCGAAGGCCACCTCCACGCCTTTCGAGCGGCGCGAGGCGACGGCGTGCATCTCGGCCACCGGGAACTTGACCTCGTCGAGGATGGCCAGCATCTCGCGGCCGACGTTTCCGGTGGCGCCGACGACGGCGACGCGATAGCCCATGGCGGTGTCCTTCGGGGAGAGGCGCGGCCGCCCTGTATCGGCCACGCAAGGATCTGTAGAGGGCTTGTGATGTAGGCTTTCGCGCCTGCAACGCAACAAGTTTTCACCGCGCCAAGCGCCCTTCAAGCCCGGACCATGCCCTCCGCCCTCCGAAAGGCCTACGCCGAGCGACTGGAAACCGGTCGCCTCAAGCATGATCCGGCCCAGACGGCCGCCCTCGACCATCTCGAGGCGCTGGAGACCCGGCTGCGCCGGCGCGGCCTGTTCGGCGGCCGGCCGAAGGTGCGCGGCCTCTATCTCTGGGGCCCGCCCGGCCGGGGCAAGTCCATGCTGATGGACCTGTTCTACGCCGGCGCGCCCGAGCCGCGCCGCAAGCGCGCCCACTTCCACGCCTTCATGGCCCGCATCCACGACCTGATCCGCCAGTGGCGCGAGAGCGACGCCGCCGCGCGCCGCCGGGTGTTCGGCCAGCACCGCGGCGACGATCCGATCGGGCCGGTCGCCGACCTGATCGCCCGCGAGGCCCGGCTGCTGTGCTTCGACGAGCTGCAGGTCACCGACATCGCCGACGCCATGATCCTCGGCCGCCTGTTCGAGGCCCTGTTCGACCAGGGCGTGGTGCTGGCGGTGACCTCCAACCGCGAGCCCGGCGACCTCTACCGCGACGGCATCAACCGCCAGCTGTTCCTGCCCTTCATCGACCTGATCCGCGACCGCTGCGAGGTGGTCGAGGTGGCGGGGCCGCAGGACTGGCGCGTCGGACGCCTGGGCGCATCGCGCGTCTGGTACGCGCCGGCGGACGACATCGGCCGCCGTCAGGCCTTCGACCACCTGTGGCAGGACCTGCGCGGCGACGAGCCCGAGGAGCCCGCCGTGCTCCGGGTGGATGGCCGCGAGGTGGTGATCGACCGCACCGTCGGCGGCATGGCCCGCGCCAGCTTCGAGTCCCTGTGCGCCCGGCCGCTGGGGCCGCACGACTACCTGGCCCTGGCCGAGCGCTTCCACACCCTGTTCCTCGAGGATCTGCCCCTGCTGGACGAGGGCCGGCACAGCGAGGCGCGGCGGCTGGTGACCCTGATCGACGCCCTCTACGAGGCGAAGGTGCGGCTGGTGACCCTCGCCGCCGCCCTGCCCGAAGCCCTCTATCCGCGGGGCATCGGCGCTTTCGAGTTCGAGCGCACCGTCTCGCGCCTCAACGAGATGAGCAGCCGCGCCTGGATCGAGCAGCGCTCCGGCGAGCGGGCCCCGGTCTAGTCTTCGCCTCCCCCGAACCCACGGGGACATCGGCTCAGATTTCAGAAGGTCGTCACCCCCGGGCTTGTCCCGGGGGCCCATCGATCCGCCAGGCGCGGTCCGTGGATCAGGCTGGCGGAACGTGAATGCCGCGCGCGGCTGCGCTTGACCCCGCCATGGACCCTCGGGACAAGCCCGAGGGTGACGGGTTTATGGGGGATGACCTAGTCTTCGCCGTCTTTCGGTGCTGCAACAGGGGCATGACCCTGCGCCCTGCCCTGCTGTCCGCCCTGTTCCTCGCCGTCCTGGCCGCGCCGGCCGTCGCGCAGGAGGGCGTCTCCGTCGCGGAAACCCGCGCCTGGCTGATTTCGGTCGGGGCGGAGGTGGGCGAGCCCGTGGTCGACGCCGACGGCACGCGTCTGGACGTGCGCGACGGCCCGCTCAACTGGCGGCTGGCGTTTCCGGGATGCACGACGGCGGTGTGCGGCGATGCGCAGTTCTCGGCCCGATTCACCACGCCGGGGGCCACGGCAGAGGCGGTCGCCGCCTGGAACCGCGACCAGCGCTTCCTCAAGGCCTGGGCCGCGGACGGCGCGGCCACGGTCGAGTACGACCTGATCCTGGAGCCCGGCGCGCCGGAGGCGGCGCTCGCCGCCCCGACCGCCCTGTGGGTCGAAGGCGTGCGCCGCTTCGCCGTGCACGTCGGCTTCGCGGCGCCCGCCCCCTGAGGACCGGTCAGCCGGCTTACGCCAGGCTGGGGTCGATCTGCTTGCAGGCCTCGATCAGGCCCTTCACCGAGTCCACCGACTTGGCCAGCATGGCCTTCTCGGACTCATCGGTGCTGAACTCGACGATCTTCTCGACGCCGGCGGCGCCGATCATGGCCGGCACGCCGACATACAGGTCCGACAGGCCGTACTCGCCCGACAGCCAGACGGCGCAGGGCAGGACGCGCTTCTGGTCCAGCAGGTAGGACCTGGCCATGGCGATGGCGCTCTCGGCCGGGGCGTAGAAGGCCGAGCCGGTCTTCAGCAGGGCGACGATCTCGCCTCCACCTTTCCGGGTGCGCTCGACGATGGCGTCCAGCTCGGCCTGGCTCATGAACCCGGCCTTGACCGCGTCCGGCAGCGGCAGGCCGCCGACGGTCGAGTGGCGCACCATCGGCACCATGTCGTCGCCGTGACCGCCCAGGGTCCAGGCGTGGATGTCCTGCACCGACACGCCGGTCTTCTCGGCCAGGAAGTAGGCGAAGCGCGCCGAGTCCAGCACGCCGGCCATGCCGACGACCTTCTCCTTCGGCAGGCCCGAGAACTTCTGCAGCGCCCAGACCATGGCGTCGAGCGGGTTGGTGATGCAGATCACGAAGGCGTTCGGGGCGTGGGCCTTGATGCCCTCGCCGACGGCCTTCATCACCTTCAGATTGATGCCCAGCAGGTCGTCGCGGCTCATGCCCGGCTTGCGCGGCACGCCGGCGGTGACGATGCAGATGTCGGCCCCGGCGATGTCGGCATAGTCATTGGCGCCCTTCAGGGCCACGTCCTGGCCGAACACGGCGGTGGCCTCGGCGATGTCCAGCGCCTTGCCCTGGGGGGTGCCCTCGGCGATGTCGAACAGGATGACGTCGCCCAGCGCCTCGCGGGCGCAAACGTGGGCGAGGGTGCCGCCGATCATGCCGGCGCCGATGAGGGCGATCTTCGCGCGAGCCATTCAGGCCTCCGATGGTCGTGGTGCGTTGCGAAAACGAATGCCGGCGGGTCTAGACCCGGCCGGGGCGGGGAGCAAGCACTCCAGCCCGCCGAGCTTCTCCCTTCTCCCCCTGGGGGAGAAGGTGGGCGCCGCAGGCGCCCGGATGAGGGGTGCCGGCACACACGTTTTGCGTTAACCTGCCCCCATGCTGAAGCCGTCCCGTCGCCAGCGCACGGCAGCCCGCGCCTCCCGCGCGGCGCCCACGCCCGCCGAGGCGGCGGTCTGGCGTCTTCTGCGCGGCCGCGGCCTCGGCTGGAAGTTCCGCCGGCAGGCCCCGGTGGGGCGCTACACGGCCGACTTCTTCTGCCCCGGCCTTCGACTCATCGTGGAGCTGGACGGCGGTGTCCATGTGCTGCGGACGGTCAGCGACGCGGCGCGCGACGCCTGGCTGAAAGATGCCGGCTATACCGTCCTGCGATTCGACAACGCGGCGGTGCTGACCAATCCGAACCTGCTGCTTGAAGCCATCCGCGCCCATGCCGCCCGCATCGGCGCCCCGGGGCGCTGACACCCCTCATCCGTCATGCTCCGCATGACACCTTCTCCCTCAAGGGGAGAAGGAAATCCTCTCCTCCCCCGCAGGGGGAGGGGAGGAGCATCGAGGTCTCCCCCCGTCATCCTCGGGCTTGTTCAGAGGATGACGGGCATGTGTGCGCGAAGCGCCTTCCCCTCCTATGTCGAAAGAAAGACGCGCCCCCGATCCGGCGCCGCCACGCCGTTGTGTCCTCCGTGTCTCGCTGTGCTCTCTGTGATGAACCTTGAACGGTCGGAACATCTTCCCGGCGTCGGCGCTGACACCCCTCAATCAGCTCCCTCTCCTCCCCCGGTGGGGGAGGAACGGACCGACCCGGAGCCGCCGCCTCGGACGGTCTACCGCGCCGCCGCCGCCAGGATCCGGCCGTCGGCGCGGCTCTGCACCAGCACGGCGACCGCCGTCTCCGGCCCGGTCTCGGGCAGGGCGAACAGGGTGGCCCGGCCGCGCCAGGCGCCCAGCGGCTCCAGAGCCTGCACCACATTGACCTGGCGCAGCGCGCGGCCGCGGTTGTCGCCGGCGCCGACCTCGACCGTCTGGGGGCCCGGTCGATAGACCACGGCCCAGACCTCGGCCCCGCCCTCGGGGACCCGGCCGGACCCGATCCCGACGTGCGCGCCGGTCTCGCGGAACTCGATCTCGGGCGGGAACTCGCGCTGCACCGCCGCCGCCTCGACCGCCGCCCCGACCGCCCCGGCGTCGACGCCGGAGACGGCGCGGCGCCCGTCCACCACGATCTGCGGCGTATAGACGCCGCGCAGCTGCAGCGCCTGCTGGTAGGCGCGCTGGCGCTCGACGAACTCCGGCCGGGCGAAGGTGTCGGCCCAGCCCTGGTAGTCCCAGTAGTCGACGCCATAGGTCAGGGCGATCACCCCCGGCGCCCCGGCCAGGGCCTCGACCGTGCGGTCGGCCGCCGGGCAGCTGCCGCAGCCCTGGGCGGTGAACAGCTCCACCACCACCGTCTCGGCCGGAACGACGCGCAGCGGCGACGAACGCGCCGGCTGGGCGGCCGAGCCCGCGGTGAGCGCCAGCGCCAGGGCGCCTGCCCCTGCCGTGATACAGCCCCGTCTGATCATGGTTGACGTTCTAGGCCGGGCGCGGGCTCGCCGCCGCTCATATCTGCGTGAAGCGGCCGCGGATCAGTCCATCAGCTGCTGCGCCAGATAGACATAGTGCCGGGCCCAGCGCCGGGCGTTGGCCACCGGATCGGCGTCGTTGGAGTGCCCGCCCGCCGTGTCCTCGAAATAGAGGTGGTCATGGCCCATCTCCCCCAGCCGCGCCGCGAACTTGCGGGCGTGGGCCGGGTGCACCCGGTCGTCGAGGGTGTTGGTGGTGATGTAGGCCCGGGGATAGTCGACCCCCGGGGCGAGGCGCTGGTAGGCCGAGTACTCGGCAATGAAGGCCGCGTCGCCCGGCACGCGCGGGTCGCCGTACTCGCCGATCCACGAGGCCCCGGCCGGCAGCAGGTGGTAGCGCAGCATGTCCACCAGCGGGCTCTCGATCACCACGGCGTCGAACAGGTCCGGCCGCTGGGTCATGGCCACGCTGGTCAGCACCCCGCCGTTGGACCGGCCGTAGATGCCCAGATGGTCCGGCGTGGTGACGCCGCGGGCGATCAGGTCCTCCGCCACGGCGATGAAGTCGTCGAACGACCGCTGGCGATCGCCGCGCAGGGCCGCCTGGTGCCAGCCCGGCCCGAACTCGCCGCCGCCGCGGATATTGGCCTGGACGAACACCCCGCCGTTCTCCAGCCACAGCTTGCCCATCTCGGCGCGGTAGGCCGGGGGGAAGCTGACCTGGAAGCCGCCGTAGCCGAACAGGATCGTCGGGGCCTGGCCGTCGCGGGCCAGGTCGCGCGGCATGACCACGAAATAGGGCACCCGCACGCCGTCGGCCGAGGTCGCCTCGTACTGCTCGACCACATGGGTCGAGGCGTCGAACTTCGGCGTCGCCGCCTTCAGCGGGCGCGGCGTGGTCGCCCCGGCCTCCAGCAGGCCCAGCGACGGCGGCGTCAGGAAGCCCTGCGACGTGACGAACACCCGGCCGCTCGACCGGGCGCTGTCGCCGAGGCCGATGGCGCTGTTCGCGGGGACCTCCAGCGTCTCCGCCGCCCAGGCGTCGCCGCCCGCCGGCGCGAACCGCCGCAGCGTGCCGACGACATTGTCGGCCACTACCGCCAGCACATGGTCGCGCATCACCGCCACATCCTCGACCGACTGGCGCGGGCCCGGATCGAACAGGGTCTGGACCGTCGCGCCGGCCGCCCCGGCGCGCAGACCCGCGAGGTCCACGGCGACGAGCGTTCCGGCCTCGATCGCAGCGCCGCCGGCGCTCCAGGCCTGCTCCGGCGTGACCACCAGCGCCCCGCCCAGCACCCCGTGGAGGCCCACCCTCTGCGGCAGGTCCAGTCTGACCGCGCGGCCGTCAAGCCACTGCCAGGTCTCGGCGCGGAAGGTGTCCAGCGGCCGGCGGAACAGCACCGCCTCGACCGCCCCGTCGGCGTCGCGCAGCACCGCGGCATTGACGCCATAGCCGCCGTCGGCGGCGTCGCCGCGATAGACCTCGGTCGCCTCCGCCAGCGCCTGGCCGCGCCCCAGCGTCTTGACGATGTAGGGATAGCCGCTCTCCGTCAGCGTCCCGGGACCGAAGTCGGTGGCCACCAGCAGGGTGTCGGCGTCCAGCCAGCTGATCCGGTGCTTGCCCTCCGGCAGGCTGAACCCGCCCTCCACAAAGGCCTTCGTCACGGTGTCGAACTCGCGCACCACCACCGCATCCTTGCCGCCCTCGGACAGGGAGATCAGGCAGCGGCGGTCATCTGGGGCCAGGCAGTTGGCGCCCTTGAACACCCAGTCCACGCCCTCCGCTCGCGCCAGGGCGTCGATGTCGAGCAGCACCTCCCACGCCGGCGCCTCGGTGGCGTAGCTCTCCAGCGACGTGCGCCGCCAGACGCCCTTGGGGTTGGCCGCGTCCTGCCAGAAGTTGCCGAAGCCGTCGCCGAGGAAGCTGGGATAGGGCAGCCGGTCCTGCGAGGTCAGGATGGCCTCGGCCTGGGCCCGGAAGGTCTCGTAGCGCGGGTCCGTGGTCAGGGCCGCCAGCGCCCGCTCGTTCGACGCCCGCACGAAGGCCATGGACTCGGCGCCCTGCACCTCCTCCAGCGCCAGATGGTCGTCGGCGGCGGCGATCCCCTCGGGCGTCAGGGCCGCCGGAAAGTGCGGCATCGCCTGCTGGGCGACGGCCGGGGACGCGAGCACGAGGGCGGAGGCGGTGAGCAGCAGCAGACGCATGGGATAACTCCGGAAGCTGGGATCTCCTCCCCCTCGCAGAGGGGGAGGGGGACGGCGAAGCGGTGGAGGGGGCGAGGGAGGGAGCGCGGCGCTAGCGGTCGCCCCCACCACCATGCTGCGCATGGTCCCCCTCCCCCGCATCGCGGGGGAGGAGACGATCGTTCACTCCGCCATCAGGCGGCGCGACAGATAGGTGTACTCCAGCGCCAGCCGGCGGGCGGTCTCGCGCAGGTTGGCCCCGGCGGCATGGCCGCCATCGGTGTTCTCATAGAACAGCACCGGATAGCCCAGCTCCTCCAGCCGCGCCGCGGCCTTGCGGGCGTGACCCGGATGCACCCGGTCATCCTTGGTCGAGGTGTGGATGAACACCTCCGGATAGGGCTGGCCGGCGCGCAGGTTCTGGTACGGCGAATAGGCCTCGATCCAGGCGCGCTCCTCGGGGACGTCCGGGTTGCCGTACTCGGCGATCCACGAGGCCCCGGCCAGCAGCCGGTGGTAGCGCAGCATGTCGAACAGCGGCACCTGGATGACCGCGGCGTTGATCAGGTCGGGCCGCTGGGTCAGCATCGCCCCCATGAACAGGCCGCCCTGGCTGCCGCCCATGATGCCGAGGTGCGGCTGGCTGGTGACGCCCCGGGCGATCAGGTCCAGCGCCACGGCCTGGAAGTCCTCGTGCGCCCGCTGGCGGTTCTCCTGCAGCGCCGCCTGGTGCCAGCGCGGCCCGAACTCGCCGCCGCCGCGGGTGTTGGCCACCACATAGACGCCGCCGCGCTCCAGCCACAGCTTGCCGACCGTCGGCGAGTAGCCGGGCAGCATCGACACCTGGAAGCCGCCGTAGCCGTACAGCAGCGTCGGCGCCGAGCCGTCGGTCGGCAGGTCGGCGCGGCCGACCACGAAATAGGGGATCATCGTCCCGTCGGCCGAACGGGCCTCGAACTGGCGCACCTCCATGCCGGTGGCGTCGAACTTGGCCGGCAGCGACTTGACCGCCTCGGCCGCCAGCGTGCCGGCGTCGGCCAGGTACAGGGTCGAGGGCGTCAGATAGCCGTTCACCGAGACGAACACCCGGTCGTCCAGATCGCTGGCCGACCCCAGCCCGACCGAGACGTTCTGCGGCAGGTCCATGCGCTGGCGCGACCAGCCGTCGGCGGTCGGCTGATAGACATACACCCCGCCGCGGACGTTCTCGTACAGGGCCACGACCAGCCGGTTGCGGGTGATCTGCACCCCCTCGATCGCCTCGCGCGGGCCGGGCCGCAGGATCAGCTGCATCGGCGTGGCCGGGTCGGCCAGCCAGGCGTCGAGGTCGACGCTGAACAGGTCGCCGGTCTGGAAGCTCTGGCCCGAGCCGGCGGTGAAGTCCTCATCGGTGGTCAGGATCAGCCGGTCGCCCAGCAGGCCGGTGATCGAGGCCTTCTCCGGCAGGTCCAGCTTGCGCGTGGAGCCGTCGGCCTGAACCAGGTGATACTCGCGGGTGTAGAAGGTCATGGCCCGCGAGATCAGGGTGGCGCGCAGCCGCCCGTCGGGATCGCGCAGGGTGAAGGCGTTGACGAACACATCGTCGACCTCGCCGCGGAAGATTTCCTGCGCCTGGTCCAGCGCCTGCCCGCGCGCGAGGCGCTTCAGAATGCGCGGATAGCCGCTCTCGGTCAGGCTGCCCGCGCCGAAGTCGCGCGCCACGATCAGGGTGTCCGCGTCGATCCAGGTGGCCGAGCCCTTGGACTCCGGCAGGACGAAGCCGCCGTCCACGAAGGTGCGGCTGACCCGGTCGAACTCGCGCAGGGTCGAGGCGTCCTTGCCCCCGTCCGACAGCTCGACCAGACACAGGCGGCCGGCCGGCTCGAGGCACGAGGCCCCGCGCCACACCCAGTTGGCGTCCTCGGCCCGGGCCAGGGCGTCGAGGTCCAGCACCGTCTCCCACACCGGCGCCTCGGTGGCGTAGCTCTCCGGCGTGGTCCGGCGCCACACGCCGCGCACGCTGTTGGCGTCCTGCCAGAAGTTGTCGATGCCCTCGACGCCCTCGACCCGGCGGAAGGCCGGGCTCGGGATCCGGTCGCGCGATTCCACCAGGGCCAGCGCCTGGGCGTGCAGCTGGTCGTACAGCGGGTCGCCCTGCAGCCGCCCCAGCGAGCGGGTGTTCTGCTCCGCCACCCAGGCCAGGGCCCGGTCGCCCTCGACCTCTTCCAGCCAGATGTAGGGGTCCTCCTCCGTCACCTGCGCCGGCGCGGCGACGGGGGTGGGCAGCCGCGCCTGCGGCTCCTGGACGGTCTCGGGCATGCGGATCTCGGCGAAAGCCGGGCTGGCCAGCAGGGCGGCGAGCACGGCGAGGGAAGCGACGCGGGTCATCAGGGGTCCCCAGGCGACAGACAGGGCGAGCACACTACCCGGGTCAGGTCGGGGATCAATCGGACAAATGGGCGACGAGGGCCCGGGGTCCGGACCCGACCCGATCCGTCATCCTCGGGCTTGACCCGATCCGTCATCCTCGGGCTTGACCC
>CAZUXK010000087.1:5355-9742 GCA_964624025.1 uncultured Brevundimonas sp. | reverse complement strand
CTCGGTCAAGGCCAGCCGCTACTGCACCAACCGCAAGATCCTGTCCGACATGGGCGAGTCCATGGACCGGTTCCTGGGTCAGGGGCTGACGGCGCTGGGTGACCGGCTGGGGCCGATCAACTGGCAGTTCATGGGCACCAAGAAGTTCGACCCCGAGGATTTCGAGGGCTTCCTCAAACTGCTGCCGAAGGAGCGCGACGGCGTCCGCCTGCGCCACGCGGTCGAGGTCCGTAACCCCACCTTCGACACTCCGGCCTTCTACGAGCTGGCGGCGAAGTACGGCTGCGCCATCGTCTATGCCGAGGATGATGAGGCCCCCGAGTGGCCCCGCATCGACCAGCCGACCACCGACTTCACCTATGCCCGCCTGATGTCCAGCCGCGAGGACGAGCCGACCGGCATGAGCGCCGCCGAGCTGGACGCCATCGCCGAGCGGACACGTCAGTGGGCGGCGCGCGGCGAGGTGTTCGCCTACTTCATCGCCGGGGCCAAGGTGCGCAATCCTGCGGCCGCCGAGGCGCTGATCGCGCGCCTAGGGTAGTTGTCCGCGGGCCGCCAATCCCCATGTTGGCGATACGGATTTCCAGCCCAGAGGCCCTGCCCATGCCCATCGCCACCCGCGCCTTCGCCGCCGTCGCCGCCGACAAGCCGCTGGAGCCTTACCGCTTCGACCGGCGCGACCCCGGCCCGGACGATGTGGCGATCGAGATCAAGTACTGCGGCGTCTGCCACTCGGACCTGCACGTGGCGAAGAACGATCTCGGCAACACCCGCTATCCGATCGTGCCAGGGCACGAGATCGCCGGGGTGGTCACGGCGGTCGGGGCCAATGTCAGCCGCTTCAAGGTCGGCGACCGGGTCGGTGTCGGCTGCATGGTCGACAGCTGCCGCAGCTGCGAGCCCTGCCGCGCCGGCGAGGAGCAGTACTGCGTTCCCGGCATGACCCAGACCTATGGCTCGCCGGATCCCAAGGGCGGGCCGGTCAACCAGCGCATCACCCAGGGCGGCTATTCGGACCGCATCACGGTCGACCAGAACTAAGTGCTGCGCATTCCCGACGCCCTGCCGCTCGACGCCGCCGCGCCGCTGCTGTGCGCCGGCATCACCACCTTCTCGCCGCTGAAGCACTGGAAGGTCGGACCGGGCTCGAAGGTGGCCGTTGTCGGCCTCGGCGGCCTCGGCCACATGGCCGTCAAGCTGGCCGTGGCCATGGGGGCCGAGGTGACGGTGCTGTCGACATCGGACCGCAAGCGCGCCGACGCCGAGCGCATGGGGGCGAAGCACTTCCTGATCAATTCGGACGCCGCAGCCATGCAGGCGGCGGCGGAGAAGTTCAACCTGATCATCAACACGGTCTCGGCCGCCCACGAGATCGCCAGCCACCTGCAGCTGCTGGCGCGCGACGGGACCATGGTCATGCTGGGCCTGACCACCGAGGGCCTGCCGGTGTTCGCCCTGCCGCTGCTGTGGCGTCGCCGCAGCGTCGCCGGCTCGCTGATCGGCGGCATCCGCGAGACCCAGGAGATGCTCGACTTCTGCGCCGAGCACGGCATCGCCTGCGAGATCGAGACCATCGCCCCCGACCAGATCAACGAAGCCTACGCGCGGCTGGAGAAGTCCGACGTGCGCTACCGCTTCGTCATCGACATGGCGCGCATGGCCGCCTGACACTGGCCGGACCTGTCATTGCCCCTTGGCAAAATGACAATGACGCTTGACAGGACCGCCGCCGAGTCGTAAAGCACCCTTGTCACAACGACGAGGGTGCTTGTCATGTCCAGCAAACCGCCAGGCCTCCGGAGTTTCGCCGGGGTCATAGGCGTCAGCCTGCTGATCGGCGCCGTCATCGGCGTCGCCGTCGCCATCCTCGAGGAAGGCGGCAACGCCGTCTCCCGGCTTGGCATTCTGGCCGTTCTGGTGGTCGGGCTGGCTGCCGGCCTGTGGGTCTGCTTCCGCTGGTGGGCCCGGCTGGATGAGGCGGCCCGCGAGGCCCACAAATGGGCCTGGTACTGGGGCGGCTCCGGCGGCGCCGGCATCGGCTTCATCGCCGTCGCCGCCGCCACCCGGTTCGGCCAGATCGACGGCTCGCCGGTACTGGCCAGCTGGACGCCGGCCGAAGCCTTCTACAACGGCGCCATGGCGCTGATGGCCTGTCAGGTGATCGGCTACGGCCTCGCCTGGGCCGTCTGGTGGCTGCAGCGGCGGTGATCCCATGAACAATCGCCTCAAGGTCCTGCGCGCCGAGCGCAACTGGAGCCAGGCCGAGCTGGCCGAACGGCTGGGGGTGTCCCGCCAGACCGTCAACGCCCTCGAGACCGGCCGCTACGACCCGTCCCTTCCCCTCGCCTTCAAGATCGCGCGCGTCTTTGAACAGCCGATCGAGTCGATCTTCTCGGAATAGGAGTTCGCCATGACCACGACCTCTGCCCGCAAGCTTCCCGACTGGGCCCGCTCCATGCTGCGGTGGGCGCTCATCGGGGCCGTGTGTGGCGCTGCCGGATACGCTGTCGGCCACTTCGTCGGCGAAGCCTACCCCGACGACACCCTGCCCGTCCTGCCGGACCTGCGCTGGTCCGACCTGCTGGCGCTCTATGTCGCCTTCTGCCTCGCCGTCGGCGGGATCTTCGCCGCGGCGACCAGCTTGAGCCCGGCCGCGCTGGGCAAGATGCTCAAGCTCGATGAGCCGGCCACGGCTTCGGAGATCAGCCTCGTGCGCTGGTCGGCCGGACTGCTGGTCGTCACGGCGGTGATCATGCTGATGCCGCCGGCGTTCAGCCTGGCCGGGGCCGATCCCCTGCTGTCGCTCGTGCCGGTCGCGGTGCTGCTCGGCCTGCACACCCTGCTCAACCTGCGCATCTGGAAGGTCGCCGACGAAATGCTGCGCAAGACCACGATGGAGGCCTCCGTCGTGACCTTCTGGGGCGGCCAGATCGCCCTGTTCGGCTGGGCTGCTGGCGAGCGGGCCGGCGTCGCCCCGACCCTCACCGCCTGGGACATCTACGTTGTGTTGATGGCCCTCTACCTCGTCGCCTCCACTGTCATCTCCATCCGCCGCGGCCTCGCCTGAGCCGTCTGCATCCCTCCATCCCTTGCCCCTTCAAGGAAGCTCGTCATGTCCCTGACCCAACTGCTCAAGACCGCCGCCCGCAGCGCCGTCGGCGTCGCCGCCGGCCTCGCCCTGACCTTCGTCGCCGTCGACAGCGCCTTCGCCCAGGCCCCCGCCGCCCCGGCCATCACCCCGGCCACCGGCCAGGGCCCGGCCCTGTGGCTGATCGAGGACGCCGACTCACGCATCTGGCTGTTCGGCACCGTCCACGTGCTGCGTCCCAACACCCCCTGGGGCACCGCGAAGGTCGAGGCCGCCCTGGCCGAGGCCGACACCCTGATCCTCGAGATCAAGGACCCGAACGACCAGGCCGCTGCTGCACCGCTGATCCAGCAGTTTGGCCTTTCCCCCGACCGGCCGCTATCCAGCTTGCTGACGCCCGAGGAGCTGGCCGAGCTGAACGCCGCGGCCGGAGCGCTAGGCGCGAACGCCGCCGCGCTGGACCCGCTGCGGCCGTGGCTGGCCGGCCTGACCATCTCGGTCGCGCCGATGATAGCGGCCGGCTACGACCCGATGTCCGGTGTCGACACCGTGCTGCGCGCCCGGGCCCTCGCCGCCGGCAAGCCGGTGGGTGAACTGGAGAGCGTCGAGGCCCAGATCCGGATGCTGTCCAGCATGTCGGAGCCGACGCAGCTGGACTTCCTGCGCGCAGCGATCCGCGACTACGAAGTGGCGACCACCCTGCTGGATCAACTGGTCGCGGCCTGGGCCAGTGGCGATGTGGAGGCCCTCGATCGGCTCGCCGTCGAGGAGATGCGCGCCCAGTCGGAGGAACTGCACGATCTGCTGCTGGTGACCCGGAACCGCGACTGGGCCGACCAGATCCAGACGATGCTGGCCGGTTCGGGCGATATCTTCATCGCCGTCGGCGCGGCCCACCTCGCCGGCGACGACAGCGTCCAGGAGATCCTTGAGGATCGCGGCGTCCGCGCCGCCCGCGTCCAGTAAACCGGACTGACCTGAAACGTCGAAGGGCCCGACCTGCCGGTCGGGCCCTGTTCGCGTCAGACGACCTCGTGCAGCAGCGCCTGGCGGTACCCGTCGACCCACAGGTTCCGGAACCGGCGGCTGCGCTCCGCGTGATAGATGTGCGCCAGCTCGGCATAGGAGCGGTCGAAGTCGTCGTTGACGAAGACGTAGTCGAACTCGTCAGCGTGCTCGATCTCGCCCTTGGCGTTGGCGATACGCTGCTCGATCACCTCGGGCGTGTCCTGCGACCGGGTGATCAGGCGGCGCTTCAGCTCGGCCAGGCTCGGGGGCAGGATGAAAACGCGCACCGCG
>CAZUXK010000087.1:0-5345 GCA_964624025.1 uncultured Brevundimonas sp. | reverse complement strand
TCGTCGGGGCACTTGCGGGCGACCTCACGGGCCCCCTGCCAATCGATGTCGAACAGCACGTCGCGGCCCTCAGCCAGCGCGCGCTCGATCGGCGCGCGGGGCGAGCCATAGAGATTGCCGTGCACATCGGCCCACTCGAGGAAGGCGTCCTCATCGATCAGCCGCTGGAACAGGGCCCGGTCGACGAAGTGATAGTCGCGTCCGTCCACCTCGCCCGGGCGGATGCCGCGGGTGGTCATGGAGATCGACAGTTCCAGCCCGCCGTGATCCGCCATCAGCCGCCGGCACAGGGACGTCTTGCCAGCCCCGGACGGGCTGGCGACGATCAGGAGGACGCCCCGGCGGGGGCTGCGTTCGTTGGACATAAAGACGCGGACTCGTGGACAGAGGAACAGGGATCAGGGCTGGGCGGGGCGTAATGCGGCGCCGCCCTCGGGCTCAAGGGTGATGACGGCCTCGCCGGTCGGGAGGGGGCCCGGCTCCGACGTCCCGGCCTCGACCGCCGGCGGGGCGTCGCCCCGCGCGATGGCCCGCCAGCGCGCGACATTGGCCCGGTGCTCGTCATAGGTCCGGGCGAAGGCGTGCCCGCCGGTGCCGTCCGCGACGAAGAAAAGCTCGTCGGTGACCGGCGGATTGAGCACGGCGCGAAGGGCGTCGACGCCGGGATTGGCGATCGGCGTCGGCGGCAGGCCGTCGATGACATAGGTGTTCCAGGGCGTCGGCGCGCGCAGCTCGGACAGGCGAATGCCGCGGCCCAGCGGACGGCCCTGGGTGATGCCGTAGACGATGGTCGGATCGCTCTCCAGACGCATGCCCTGCCGCAGCCGGTTGGTGAAGACCGCCGCCACGCGGGGCCGCTCAGCGGCGAGACCGGTCTCCTTCTCGACGATCGAGGCGAGGATCACCGCCTCCTCCGGCGTCCGGACCGGCAGGTTGCCGGCGCGCTGGGCCCACAGCCGGGCGAGATTTTCGTCCGCCGCCAGCTGCATGCGTCGGATCACCGACCGGCGGGTCTCGCCGCGGGTGATCTCGTAGGTTTCGGGCCACAGGGAGCCTTCGGCCGGAACCTCAGGGATGTCGCCGGTCAGCAGCTCCTCGGCCATCAGGATGTCCACGGCCTGGGCCGAGGACCAGCCCTCGGGCAGGGTGACGAAGTGCCGGACGACGCGGCCTTCGGTCAGGGTGCGGATGACCGTCGACAGGGAGGCGCGTGACGGAATCTCGTACTCCCCGGCCCGCAGCCGGCGATCGGCCCCGGTCAGGCTGACGGCCGCCTTGAACATGTCGGTCGAGCGGATCACGCCCGCCCGGCGCAGCGCGGCGCCGATGGCGTCGACGTTGGAGCCGGACGCGAGGGTGACGATGGTCGTGTCGCCCTGCCGCGCCCCCGGGCCAGGCCCGTAGTAGACGCTCCAGGCCCAGATCAGGCCGGCGATGAGGAACAGGCTGACGGTGGCCGACGCCGCCAGCAGCCCGGCGAACAGCCCGGGACGGCGCCGGGCCGCCTGTTGCGCCTGCCCCTTCCAGGACACCACGTCAGCCCACCTTCCGGAAGATCACGGCGGCGTTGGTGCCGCCGAAGCCGAAGCTGTTGGACATGGCCACGTCGATCTTGCGCGGCCGCGCCGTGTGCGGGACCAGATCCATCGGCGTCTCGTGCTCGGGATCGTCGAGGTTGATGGTCGGGGGGGCGATCTGGTCGCGGATGGCGAGGATCGAGAAGATGCACTCGATGGCGCCGGCGGCCCCCAGCAGGTGGCCCGTCATCGACTTGGTCGAGGACATGGACAGGTTGGCGGCGTGGTCGCCAACGAGGCGCTCGACCGCCCTGGCCTCGATCCAGTCGGCCATGGTCGAGGTGCCGTGGGCGTTGACGTAGTCGAGGTCCGACGGCTGCAGGCCGGCGCGCTTCAGCGCCGCCACCATGGCGCGGTAGCCGCCCTCCCCGTCCTCGGACGGGGCCGTGATGTGGTAGGCGTCGCCCGAGAGGCCGTAGCCCGCCACCTCGGCGTAGATGGTCGCGCCGCGGGCCACGGCGTGCTCGTACTCCTCCAGCACCACCACCCCGGCGCCCTCGCCCATGACGAACCCGTCGTGGCGGCGGTCGTACGGCCGGCTGGCCTGTTCCGGCGTGTCGTTGAAGCTGGTGCACAGGGCGCGGCAGGCGAGGAAGCCGGCGATGCCGATCGGCACGATGGAGCTCTCGGCCCCGCCCGCCACCATGACGTCGGCGTCGCCCAGGGCGATCAGCCGGGCCGCGTCGCCGATGGCGTGGGCCCCTGTGGCGCAGGCGGTGACGACCGAGTGGTTCGGGCCCTTCAGGCCATGCCGGATCGAAATCTGGCCCGAGGCCAGGTTGATCAGGGCCGAGGGGATGAAGAAGGGGCTGACACGGCGGACGCCCTGTTCCTTCAGGATGATGGCCGTGTCGGCGATGGGCCCGAGCCCGCCTATGCCGGAGCCGACCATGACGCCGGTGCGTTCCTTGTCCTCGTCGCTCTCCGGCTTCCACCCGGCGTCGGCCAGGGCCTCGTCAGCGGCGGCGATGGCGAACAGGATGAAGTCATCGACCCGCTTGCGCTCCTTGGCCGACATGATCTGGTCGGGATCAAACACGCCGGCGACGCCGGGAGCTCCGCCGCCGCGGCCATCCACGCTCGGGACCTCGCCGGCGATGGTGCAGCCGTAGCTCTCGGTGTCGAACAGGGTGATCGGCCGGATGCCGGAGCGGCCCTCCAGGATCCCCTTCCAGCTGTGCTCCACCCCGTGGCCGAGGGGCGTGATCAGCCCGAGGCCCGTGACGACGACGCGGCGCATGCCCCGCTCCTTCGAATCTTCAGCTTGGTCAGCCCTGAAACATTAATGGCCGCCCGCGTCGCCCGCTAGGGCGCGCCGGGCGGCCACGAATGCCGTGCGAAAAGGACGGGCCTCAGCCCGCGGTCTTCTCGTTGATGAACTTCACCGCGTCGCCGACGGTCTGGATGTGCTCGGCGGCGTCGTCCGGGATCTCGATGTCGAACTCTTCCTCGAAGGCCATCACCAGCTCGACGTTGTCGAGCGAGTCGGCGCCGAGGTCGTCGATGAAGCTGGCCTTCTCGGTCACCTTGTCCGGATCGGCGTCCAGGTGTTCGATGACGATCTTGCGGACGCGTTCAAGCGTGTCGGACATGTCTCTGCCTTCAGTTTGCGCCCGGGAGCGCTTCGTTGGTCTTGCGCCTGCCGTCTCACGTCGGAACGACGGAGGCAAGCCCCCGACGCCTTCGCGCCGGGACGCCCGCGGCCTTTAGCACAGGCAAAGGGGCGGGAAATAGTCTGTTGCAGGGTGTGATCGGGGCAGTCTTCAGGGGTAGGCGGTAGGGTTAGTCGGTAGGGATGCCGTAAAGCCTTCCGCCTACTGCCTACCCCCTACCGCCTACCCCTCAGGGTCACAGCATCGCCATGCCGCCGTTGACGTGCAGGGTCTGGCCGGTGACGTAGGCGGCCTCGTCCGAGGCGAGGTAGACGGCGGCGGCGGCGATCTCGTCCCCCGTTCCCAGACGGCCCAGCGGGATGCGGCCGAGAATGGCGTCGCGCTGCTGCTCGTTGAGCACGTCGGTCATGGGCGAGGCGATGAAGCCGGGGGCGATGCAGTTCACGGTGATGCCGCGGGAGCCGACCTCCTGCGCCAGCGACTTGGAGAAGCCGATCATGCCCGCCTTGGAGGCGGCGTAATTGGTCTGGCCCGGGTTGCCGGTGACGCCGACCACCGAGGTGATGCCGATGATGCGGCCCGTACGGCGCTTCATCATGCCCTTCACCGCGGCGCGCGACAGGCGGAAGTAGCTCTCCAGATTGACCTTCAGCACCTGCTCGAAGTCCTCGTCCTTCATGCGCAGGATCAGGCCGTCACGGGTGATGCCGGCGTTGGCCACCAGCACGTCGAGCGGCGCCCCGGCGGCCGCCTCGGCCGCGCCGACGAGGCCGTCGACCGACTCGGGATCCGACAGGTTGGCCGGCGCAATGACGGCGCGCTCGCCCAGCTCGGCGGCCAGCCCGGCCAGCACGGATTCGCGGGTGCCCGACAGCACCACCGTCGCGCCCCGGGCGTGCAGGGCCCGGGCGATCGCCCCGCCGATGCCGCCGGTCGCGCCGGTCACCAGCGCGGTCTTGCCGGAAAGATTGAACATGGGGAGGCCTCCTCTCAGCGGAGGCCGTTCATAGGCCGGGCGCGGCCCGGCGTCATCCCCGCGTGACACGGGGATGACGCCGCCGCGTGATCAGGCCGTGGCGTCGGCGTCGGCCGCTTCCGCCGCCGCAGCGCCGGCGTCGGCGGTGATGTCGAAGGCGATCTTGCCGTCCTTCAGCACCACCTTGACGTGCCCGCCCTTGGTCAGGCGGCCGAACAGGATATCGTCCGCCAGCGGCTTCTTGATGTGCTCCTGGATGACCCGGGCCAGGGGCCGGGCGCCGTAGAGCTCGTCGAAGCCGTTCTTGGCCAGCCAGTCGGCCGCCTCGTCGGTCAGCTGGATGGTGATGTTGCGGTCCGCCAGCTGGGCTTCCAGCTGCAGGATGAACTTGGTCACCACCGACTTGATCGTCTCGGAGTCCAGCGGCCTGAACGCCACGATGGCGTCGAGGCGGTTGCGGAACTCCGGCGCGAACAGGCGCTGGATGGCCTTTTCGTCCTCGCCCTCGACCTTGCCGCGGCCGAAGCCGATGGCGGCCCGGGCATTGTCGGCGGCCCCCGCATTGGTGGTCATGATCAGGACCACATTGCGGAAGTCGACCTTCTTGCCGACCGCGTCGGTCAGCATGCCGTTGTCCATCACCTGGAGCAGGATATTGTAGACGTCCGGGTGGGCCTTCTCGATCTCGTCGAGCAACACCACGGCATGCGGATGCTGGTCCACGGCGTCGGTCAGCAGGCCGCCCTGGTCATGGCCGACATAGCCCGGAGGGGCGCCGATCAGGCGGCTGACGGTGTGCCGCTCCATGTACTCGGACATGTCGAAGCGGAGCATCTCGATGCCGAGCGTCGCGGCCAGCTGCTTGGCGACCTCGGTCTTGCCGACGCCGGTCGGGCCCGAGAACAGGAAACAGCCGATCGGCTTCTGCGGATCGCGCAGGCCGGCGCGGGCCAGCTTCATGGCGGCGGTGACCTGCTCGATCGCCTGCCCCTGGCCGAACACGACCCGGTTCAGGTCAGAGTTCAGCTCGCGCAGGGCCTCGGTGTCGGACTTGGACACCGACTTCGGCGGGATGCGGGCCATCCTGGCGATGACGGCCTCGACCTCCTTCTGGCCGATCACCTTCTTGCGCCGCGACTCGGGCAGCAGCTTCTGGCTGGCCCCGGCCTCGTCGATCAC
>CAZUXK010000086.1:0-9780 GCA_964624025.1 uncultured Brevundimonas sp. | reverse complement strand
CCGTCGATGATCGCCGACTCGCGCGCCAGATAGTCGACCGGCAGGCCGAAGTCGCCGATCGCCTGCAGCACGCCCAGCTTGGCCCCGGCGGTCTCGAACGCCCGCGCCCGGCTCTTGGACAGGGCGCTGCGGGTCACCTCCAGATCCTCCTCGGTGAAGGTGGCGGCGTAGTCGCGCAGGATGTCGCGGGCCAGGGTCGCCGCCTCCAGCGTCACGTTCGAGCGCACCGAGGTCTGCAGGTTGAAGTCGCCGAAGGTGCGGCCGGCGCTGAAGCTGGTGCCGACGCCATAGGTGTAGCCCTGGCCTTCGCGCAGCTGCTGGGTCAGGCGCGAGGCGAAGCCGCCCCCGCCCAGCCGGTAGTTCATCACCGTGGCGGCGTAGAAGTCCGGGTCGTCCCGGGTCAGCGAGGGATAGCCGAAGTTCAGCACCGACTGGGCCGCGCCGGGCACGTCGAACAGATAGATCCGGGCCTGGTCGGGGCGCGCCGGCCGCGGCCAGACGGGGATCTCCACCTCGCGGTCGGGCCAGCGGGTAGCCAGGCCGTCCAGGGCCGCCACCGCCGCCACCCGGTCGACGTCGCCGACCACGCGGAAGCGGGCGTTGGACGGCGTCCAGTTGGCCAGCATGGCCTGCAGGTCGGCCATCGTCAGGGCCTCGACCGCCGCCGCCTCGCCCAGCGGCGAGCGCGACAGGATGTGGTCCTCGCCATAGGCCAGCACATCGTACAGCCGCGCCGCCACGGCGGTCGGCTGGGCCCGCTGGGCCTGGATCTGCGCCGTCACCGCCGCCCTGGCCAGGGCCAGCTCGCCGGCGTCCCAGCGCGGCTCGAACAGCATCTCCTCGACCAGATCCAGCGTGGCGGTCAGGTTGCGCGACAGGGTCGTGCCGCGCACCAGGAAGCGCTCGTCGCCAGCCTGCACCGTCACCTCGGCGCCGAGGGCCTTGAAGGCGTTCTCCAGCTCGGCGGCGGTGCGGTTGCGCGTCCCGCGGGTCATCATGCGCGCCAGCAGGTTGGCCGCGCCCGGGCGCTCCGGGTCGTCGAACAGGCGGCCGCCGTCGACCGACAGCTCGAAGCTGACCACCGGCAGTTCATGGTTCTCGATGCCCGAGACGTCCAGGCCGTTGCCCAGTTCGGCGGTCCAGATCGCCGGGGGGGTGATCACCGGCGCCGGGCCATAGGGCGGCTCCACCGTGCGGTCGAAGGACGAGGGCGTGCGCTCGTAGCTGGCCTGTTCCGCGCCCGGATCCACCGGCGCCTCGGCGCCCTGGACGATCGGCTCGATCACCACCTCGGCGACCTCGGAGCCCTCCAGCGCCAGCGCCGTCTGGCCGCGCGGGGTGAAGCTGGTGGCCACATGCGGCCGGTCCTTCACATAGGTGCGGTAGACCCTGAGGATGTCCGCCGGCGTCAGGGCCCGCAGCGCCGCCAGGTCGGCGTCCGCCGTGGTCCCGTACAGGTCGTAGCGGGCCAGGGCCGCGCCCTTGCCCAGCACGCTGCCGAGACTGGTGTAGAAGCCCGCCTCGGCCTGGGTCTGCACCCGCGCCAGCGCCGCCGGATCGACCCCCTCGGCCTCGAACCGCGCGAGGGCCTCGCGGATGCCCGCCTCGACCCGGTCGAGGTCGACGCCGTCGAAGGCCGTGGTCTGCAGCAGGGCGAAGCCGGCGATCTGCTGCGACTGGTGGAAGCCCGACACCTGGTCGGTCAGCTGCAGCTCGTCGACCAGCACCTGGTTGAGCGGGGCGTCGCGCCCGTCGGTCAGCAGGGTGAACAGCACGTCCAGCGCCGCCTCGTCCGGGTGCCCGCGCTCGACCGTGGGGAAGGCCAGGGTCAGCTGCGGCAGGGTGGCGAAGTTGTCCTCGTGCATCAGCCGGCGCGTGGCCGTCAGCCCGGCCGGCTGCGCCGACGGAACGCCCGCCTCGGCGCCTTGCGGGATCTCGCCGAAGTAGCGCTGCACCCAGGCGATCGTCTGGTCCGGATCGATGTCGCCGGCGATCACCAGGGTCGAGTTGTTCGGGGTGTACCAGCGCCGGTAGAAGGTCTGTACATCCTCCAGCGTGGCCGCGTCGAGGTCGGCCAGCGAGCCGATCACCGGCCAGCTGTAGGGGTGCCCCTCGGGGAACATGGTCTCGAGGATGACGCCGTAGGTATGGCCGTAGGGGCGGTTGTCGACCGACTGGCGCTTCTCGTTCTTGACGACCTGCTTCTCCTTGGCGAGCACGGCGTCGGTCACGGTGTTGATGAAGTAGCCGAGCTTGTCCGCCTCGGCCCAGATCATCTTCTCCAGCGCGTCGTTCGGGACCGTCTGAAGATAGTCGGTGATGTCGAAGCTGGTCGAGCCGTTGGCCCCGGAGCCGCCGATGCGGGCGCTCATCCGGTCCAGCCCGCCCGGGCCGAGGTTCTCGGAATCGAGGAAGAACAGGTGCTCGAACAGGTGGGCGAAGCCGGTCCGGCCCGGCTCCTCGCGCGCCGAGCCGACCCGCGCGGCCAGCACCACCGCCGCCACCGGATCGGAGCGGTCGATGTGCAGGATCACCCGCAACCCGTTGGCCAGCCGGTACTCCAGCGTCGGGATCAGCCCCTCCGTGCGCCGCACCTCGACCGGCGGGGCGATCGCCGTGGCCGTGGCCGGATCCGGCGTCTGGCTGAAGGTGGCCCCTCCGGCTCCCGTGGCGAGGGCGAGGCCGGCGGCGCCGGCGAGAAGCAGCTTGCGAAACGACATGTGGAGGTCCCCGAACGGTTCGGGCGCGACGCTACCACCGGTCCCGCCCGGAGCAAGGGCGCGACCCGCCCCTTTGTCGCCGTCGTTCGCCCGTCACGCGAGACAGGCATGGAGCTTGCGGCGATCGGGGCGAACCGTGCCGTTTCGGGACGGTCCTGAGCTAAGGGGACTAGAAGGCCATGGCCTCCGACATCGATCTTCACCTGGGTCGCCGCCTGCGCCGCCGTCGCCGGCTGCTGGGCCTGACGCAACAGCAGCTGGCCGTGCAGGTCGGCATCCGCTTCCAGCAGATCCAGAAGTACGAGTGCGGCGCCAACCGCATCTCCGCCGCCCGCCTGTGGCAGCTGGCCGAGGCGCTGGAGACGCCGGTCAGCTACTTCTACGACGGCCTGACCGAGGCCCTGGACCGCCGCGACTCCGGGTCCGGCTCGGGCGAGGTCTTCTCCCGCAAGGAGACGCTGGACCTGATCCAGGCCTACTACCAGCTCGGCGAGCGCCCGCGCCGCCGCCTGCTGGACCTGGCCAAGTCGCTGCACGCCGAGGGCGATCCGGTCTGAGGCGGGGGCGTGTGTCGTGACTCGTGAGTCGTGACCTGTGCCGTCGATGCGGAATTTGACTTAGGGTCTTGCCCTGCGCCGTCTAGAGGATGGCCGGCGGCGGCCGCCGCGCCGACCCCAATCACGACTCACGATTCACCCATCACGCCCCCATGACCGACCTCGAAGCCTTCGCCATCGATCTCGCCCGCATCGGCGGCGCCGCCGCCCTGCCCTGGTTCCGGGGCGAGGTGGGGATCGAGAACAAGGCGTCCGGCGGAGCATACGACCCCGTCACCGAGGCGGACCGCGCCGCCGAGGCGGCCATGCGCCAGGCCATCGCCGCCCGCTACCCGCACCACGGGGTGATCGGCGAGGAGTATGGCGAGGACCGTCCCGAGGCGGAGCACGTCTGGGTGCTCGACCCGATCGACGGCACCCGCGCCTTCGTCGCCGGCCTGCCCCTGTGGACCTGTCTCGTCGGCCTGACCGAAGCCGGCGCGCCGGTCGTCGGGGCCATCGGCCAGCCCTATCTGGGCGAGGTGTTCGCCGGCGGGCCGTCGGGCGCGCGGCTGGTCACCCGCGACGGCGAGACGGCCCTGGCCGCCCGTCCCTGCCCGAAGCTGACCGACGCCGTCCTCGCCACCACCGATCCGGACCTCTTCACCGGCGCCGAGCTGGGCGCCTTCACCCAGGTGCGGGCCACGGCGCGGCTGACCCGGCTGGGCTGCGACGCCTATGCCTACGCCATGGTCGCCGCCGGCCGCATCGACATCGTCGTCGAGTCCGGGCTCAAGCCGTGGGACTGGACCGCCCTGGCCCCCGTGGTGCGCGCCGCCGGGGGCGCCCTCGTCAACTGGCGCGGCCAGGCCCCGGACGCCGGCGGCCAGGTGCTGGCGGTCGGCGACGCCGCCCTGATCGACCAGGCCCTCGTCACCCTGCGCCGCTCGGCGCTCTAGTTCGCGAGCCCCGCCCCCGACCCGACACCGGGTCTGATTTCAGAGGATCGTCACCCCCGGGACAAGCCCGGGGGTGACGGCGGAAAAGAGTGCCGGACCTGACCCGCGCCCCTACGGCGCCGGCTCGGACGCGGCCGCCGGTTCCGGAATGGCCGCCGTCTTCCCCGCCGGGGCCAGATAGTCGGCCAGGGCGTCGAACTCCTCGAGGAAGGCGGCGCGGCGGTCGTCGGTCTCCATGATGATCTCGTGCCGCGCCCCGGCAAGCTCTACATACCGGCCACGGCCCAGCCGCCTGGCGGCCCAGCGGGCGGTCTGCTTCCACACCCGGTCGTCGTCGCCGGACTGGACGATGGTGACCGGCACGGTGACCGACTTCAGCGCCTTGGGCTTGAGGCAGCGCTCGCCGACCTCCAGCGCAAAGCCGAGCCAGCCCCAGGTCGGCCCGCCGATGGCCAGGTGCGGACAGGCGAACAGCTGCTGCCGCCACAGCTCGTAGCGGGTCTCGTCCGAGGTCAGGGCGTCGTCCTCGAAGGTGTGCTCGAACGGGTCGTCCATGTCGCCCAACACATAGTCCGCAGCCCGGCCGTGGCGCAGGTTCCAGCGCACCGCCAGCTTGACCGACCACATCGAGCGCTTGCCGGTGCGGATGCGCAGCATCGGGCTGGACAGCACGGCGCCGGCCAGGCGCGCCTCGCCCGCCTGCAGGCTCATCAGGTTGAGCGCGCCGCCCATGGAGTGGCCGACCGCGATCCACGGCCGCGGGGCGCGCGCCTCATAGGCGTCGAGCAGGCGGCTGTAGTCGTCGAGGAACTCCTCCACGGCCCGGGCGTGGCCCTTCAGCCGGTCCGGCAGCAGGCGGGCCGACAGGCCCTGGCCGCGCCAGTCGTGGGCCAGCACGCAGAAGCCGCGGGCGAGGAAGTTGCCGATCACCTCGAAATACTTCTCGATCGGCTCGGTGCGGCCCGGGCTGACGATGACCGTGCCGCGCGGCGGCGAGGCCACGAGGCTGGACGGGGTCCAGAAGGCGCTGCGCAGGCGCAGGCCCCCGGCCCCGCGGAACCACTCCCCGACGCCTCCGGGGGGGGCGGCGGCGCCGGGCACCCCCATCAACGGGGCCTGGGCGGCGAAGGCGGCGGCGCGGTTCACTCGGGCTTCCTGAACTTGAGGGTCATGCGGTCGCTCTCGCCGATTTCCTCGTAGCGGGAGCGGTCGAAGGTCGGGTCCGGCGGCTCGCCCGGCGGGGCGGTCAGCCGGATCGGCGGCAGGGTGTCGACGCCGAACGGATGGTTCTTGGTGTCGCGCGGATTGGCGTTGACGTCCGAGTCGGCGACGAAGGCGAAGCCGGCCTCGGCCGCCAGCTGCTGCACGAACGCCTCCTGGACGTAGCCATTGGCCGCCGCCGGGTCCTGGTCGGCGTCGGGGGCCAGCCGGTGCTGCTCGATGCCCAGCACCCCGCCCGGCCGCAGGGCGGCGAAGGCGTCAGCGAAGGCCTTCTCCGCCAGGCCCGAGGCCATCCAGACGTGCAGGGTGCGCATGAACAGCACCAGGTCGGCGGTCCCGGCCGGGGCCAGGGCCTCGCTGGTCGGGCCGAAGGTGGTGAACTCGATCTCGCCGTAGAGGCCGCGGTTCTCGCTGAAGCGGGCCTGGAAGGCGGCGTTCAGCGCGGCCTGGGTCGGGTCCGCCCCGGGCTCGACCGGGAAGCCGGCGGCGTAGAGCTTGCCGCCGCCCTTGGCGAGGTAGGGGGCGAGGATCTCGGTGTACCAGCCGCTGCCGGGCCAGACCTCGACCACCCGCATGTTCGGGCGCAGGCCGAAGAAGCGCAGGGTCTCCAGCGGATGGCGCCATTCGTCGCGCGCCCGGTCGCCCTCGCGCCACGAGCCCTCGACGGCCCACTCCAGCGAACCTTCCGGCGGGCCGACCGTCTCGGCGACGGCCTCGGCGGGCGCCTCCGCGGCCGGCTCGCCCCGTCCGCAGGCGGCGAGCGGCAGCAGCGCCAACGTTGCCGCACCCGCCAGCCAGCGCCGGCGGGTGGCGTGCACGACAGGCTCCGGCGACCGCTCTGACATCGACACTCCCCGTCCCGCGTCCGCTCGCGCGGCCGCCTCGGCGCGTCCGGGATTAACGGCGTTCCCGCCGGGCGTCAAAGCCTGACCCGCCCCGGATCGGCGCGGCCGCTCAGCCGGCCGGCTTGCGCAGCCGCAGGGTCATGCGGTCGCTCTCGCCGATGGCGTCGAACGCGGCCCGCTCCTCGGCCGTCAGGGTGCGCTCGCCCTGCTGCGAGGTGCGCACCGGCGGCAGGGTCCAGACCCCGAACGGATGGTCACGGTCATCCGCCGGGTTGGCGTTCAGGTCCGAGCGCGCGTCGAGGGTCAGGCCGGCCCGTCCGGCGGCGGCGATGACATAGGCCTCGGACACATAGCCGGTCGGGGCGGTGGCGTCCGGGTCGCTGCCCTCGGGCGCGCGGTGCTGTTCGACGGCGAGGATGCCGCCCGGCTTCAGGATGCGCGCGAACTCGGCCATGCGCGCGTCGGTCGCGCCGGCCCGGTGCCAGCCGTGCACCGAGCGGGCCACCAGCACCATGTCGGCCGAACCGTCGGCCACCGCGGCCAGCTGCTGGGCGTTGTTGGCGGCCACATAGGTCCCGCCTGTGGCGGCGAGGTAGGGCTGCAGGATGTTCGACCACCAGCCGGCGGCGCCGGGCTGGATCTCGACCACCGTCATGCCGGGGGTCAGGCCCCAGAAGGTCAGGCTCTCATAGGGGCGGCGGAAACCGTCGCGGGCGCGGTCCGCGGCCGGGCGGGCCTCCGAGGCCACGGCGGCGCGCAGGGCGGCGTCCTCGGCGGCGGCGGCGGTCGGCGCCAGCAGGGTCACGGCCCCGGCGGGGACGGCGAGGGCGAGAAGGGCGGCGGCGAGAAGCGTCGGGCGCATGGTCGGGGTCTCCCTGGAGTCGCCCGTCTGCAGCGGGCGCGCGGCATCTGGCCCATGCCGCCGCGTCGAGGCAAGCGCCCAGACCGGCGAGGACCGCGCCGGCGGGGCGACCGATGGGCGCAGCCGGCCCGGCCCCCGACGGCTCCCCGACCGCCCCTTGACGCGCCCGGACCCGCTTCCAATCTGGACTCACGGGACGCGCCGACAGGGCGTTCCACGGACGACCGGGGCCACTTGCGGGCCGGTTTGTCCGCCGCCGTCCGTCCCGGGCAAACCGCCGGGACGGGTTGACCTTGCTGATGTCAGGAGGATTGACATGCGTACCATCGACTTCTCGCCCCTCTATCGTTCGGCCGTGGGCTTCGATCGCCTCGCCACCCTGCTGGAGAGCGCCGCCCGCACCGGCGACGGCAGCGGCTGGCCGCCCTACAACATCGAGACCACCGGCGAGAACGCCTACCGCGTCGAGGTGGCCGTGGCCGGCTTCACCCCCGACGAGCTGACCGTCGAGGTCAAGGAGAACCTGCTGACCGTCGCCGGGCGCAAGACCGCCAATGACGACGGCCAGCGCACCTTCCTGCATCGCGGCCTCGCCGAGCGCGACTTCGAGCGCCGCTTCCAGCTGGCCGACTATGTGGTGGTGACCTCGGCGAAGCTCGAGAACGGCCTGCTGTCGATCGCCCTGCAGCGCGAGCTGCCCGAGGCGCTCAAGCCGCGACGCATCGAGATCGCCACGCCGACCGGCCTGATCGAGGGCCAGGCCGCGTAAGGGACATTCTCCCGCCGGAGGATCGAAGGGGCGGCGCGCGGCGTCGCCCCTTTTTCCTGCCCGGACAGGAAGCTAGACGCCGCCGCGATCCAGCCCGACGGCGGCGGTGAGGATCGCGTCCCCCAGCTCCGTGTGGCGCACATGGGCCCCGTGCAGCCGCGCCCGGCTCAGGTCGGCGCCGCTCAGCACCGCCCGGCTGAGGTCGGCCCCGGACAGGTCCGCGCCGCGCAGCTTCGCCCCGGACAGGTCGGCCGGCAGCAGCCGGTCCGGCCCGATCAGCAGCGGCCCCAGCTGGGCCTCGCGCAGGTCCGCGCCGCCCAGCCGCGCCCCGACCAGCCGCGCCCCCCGCAGGTCGGCGCGCCGCAGCCGGCAGGACCGCAGATCCGCCCCCTCAAGACGCGCCCCCTGCAGCTGCACCCCTTCCATGTCGAGGCCATAGAACACCGCTTTGCGCGCCGACAGGGCGGTGAGGTTCAATCCGACGATCGACTTCAGCGGCCGCAGATCGACGCCGTCGAACACCGACGGACTGCCCTCGGCCCCGCCGCTCTCGCACCATCGGGCGTGCTCGCGCAGCATCTCGGCCGCCGGCAGGGTGTCCAGCGCCGCGCCCGGCGAGCGGTCGTCGGTCAGGGCTCCCTCCAGCGCCGCGCCGTCGGCGCGCCACAGGGTGGTGCGCGCCCCCACCAGCACCGCGTCGCGCAGGTCAGCCCCGGTCAGGTCTGCGCCCGACAGGTCGGCCCCGGCCAGGTCCGCCCCCCGGAAGTTGGCCTGTTTCAGGTTGGCCCGGACCAACTTGCAGTCCTTCATCACCGCTTCGGAGAAGTCCGCCGAGATGGCGATCACGCCGGACAGGCGGGAGCGCTGCAGATTGGCCCCGGACAGGTTCACGCCATTGGCCCGGGTTTCGTGGCTGGCGCGCGGCTCGATCACGCGGAAGCCGGCCTTGGCGTCCGCCGCGGCCAGGGTGCCTTCGCGCAGGTCCGCCTCGAACAGATCGGCGCCGACCAGATTGGCCCCTTTCAGACAGGCGCCCCGCAGGTCGGCGCGGCGCAGGCTGGCCTCCTCGAGTACGGCGTCGGCCAGGTCGGCCCCGAACAGGGTGGCGTTGTCGAGCTTCGCCCCCGACAGATCGCAGCCGCTCATCCAGGCCCCGGAGAAGTCGGCGTCGGCCAGGTGACGGCCGCGCAGCGACAGGCCGCTCAGGTCGCACCAGGCGAACACTGCCCGGGCCCCGCCGCTCTGGCAGCGGAACAGCCGATCGTGCCGGACGCAGATCAGATCGACCTCGGTCTGGGTCAGCCGCCGGCGGGTCGCCGTGCCGTCGCGGGCGGCGACGGCCCCCTGACCCTGGGCCTGACCGTGCGCATGCGCCGCCGCATCCGGGGATCCGGGTGGCGGGGGCGGCGAGGCGGGAGCCGGAGCGGCAGTCATGGCGACGCCAGTCTATCCGCCCGAGAATTAAGGAAGTTCTGCGCCGGGACGACTCAGGCGGTCAGCAGCCCCTGGGCGCGCAGGGCCTCGGCCAGGTCGCCGTCGGGCACCCACAGTCGGGTGTAGCCGGCCTCGCCCAGCCGGGTCAGCTCGGCCTTCAGGTCGGCGCGCGGCGCCGCGGCGAACTGGGCGTCGAAGCCGACCCCGTCCCGCGCCGTGCGCACCATCGGCCGCCCCGTCTCCAGCCGGTGCAGATAGCCCTCGTAGAGCACCCGGGCGTCCTCGGCGAGCAGGCCGGTCTCGACCTCCAGCCCCGCCTTGCGCAGCCGCTCGACGCCGCGGCCGGAGGCGAAGGGCGAGGGATCCAGCGCCGCGATCACCACCCGTCTGATCCCCGCCTCCACCAGAAAGTGCGAGCACGACTTGCGCCCCGA
>CAZUXK010000085.1:0-9920 GCA_964624025.1 uncultured Brevundimonas sp. | reverse complement strand
GCGGGACAGGTCGTCCGCCGCCTGGCTGATCTCGCCCGAGCCCGAGCGGATGCCGGACGCATGGGTGCTTACGATCAACAGGGCTTGCTGGAGCTGGGTCATGGCGAGGTTGAAGTCGTCGCGCAGCTTGGCGTACTCGGACGGGAGGTCGGCGTCGATGCGGTAGGTCAGCTCACCGTTGGCCAGCTTCTCCAGCCCGACCCCGAAGGTCTCCACGACCAGGGCCTGCTGCTCACGAATAGTCGCCTCAGTGGCAGCCTCCCGCTCGCGCGCCGCCCGGGCTCCGGACTCCGCCAGCTGGGCGTCAGCATGGGCCTTGGCGACCGCCGCATCCCGGAACACGATCACGGCGTCAGCCATCTGGCCGAGCTCATCGGGCCGCCCGACGCTGGGCACCTCGACCCCGTTGTCGCCGTCCGCAAGCCGCCGCATCGTCCCGGCCATGGCGGTCAGGGGGCGGCTGACACCGGTCAGCACATATCGGGCCGAGAAGATCAGCACGAGGAGGGCCACGAGCGTGATGACGCTCATTACGATCTGGGCCAGGTCGAAGGCCCGCGAGGCGCTCTCGGCGTCGGTCCGCGCCACCCGCGTCTGCAGATCGATGAGCGAGCCCACAGCCGCGGTAACGGGGTCGATGGTGGGATAAAGGCGCTCGGCGGCAAAGGCCTCGAGACCAGCCCTGTCCTGGGTCTCGAGCAGGGACTTGATCTCCACGATCGCCGCGTCCGCGCTCGGAAGCTGGGCGGCCACCTCGGCCACCAGCGCCTGTTCCTCGGGCGTCATGCGGGTGGCCGAATAGGCGTCCCAGTTGTCGCCGATAGCGGCCTCGGCAGCCCCCACGCTGGCCGCCGCCTCGTCCCAGCTGTATTCGCCGGACCGCGCCTTGTGCACGGCGTCGACGACGTTCACCGCGTACATGTCGCTGACGACCTTGAGCTGCTGCATGGGGATGACCCGGTCGGAGATGATCGACTGGATCTGGCGCTCGACCGTAAGGGCGGCGGCCCAGCTGCTCACGGTGATCAGGACAAGCCCGAGGCTGATCGCCGCGAAGCATGCGAGGAGCCGAAACTTGATAGTACGAGACGTCATCTTCTCGCTCAACCGTCTACGACAATGGCAACAATGGATACCTGAGCCTTACTCGAGCCCAGGCATCAGCCCGGGTCGGCGAATGCTCAAGCGCGGCCCTGTCTTGTGCTCGAAGAAAGGTTAATTGATGAAAAACCAAGAAAAACTGGCACCGTATCGCCGAGTTGTTTTTCCTCATAACGGGTAGTCACGTGGTCGGCGGGGGCGACCTGCCAGTCGTCGGCGGCTTCGGCCTGCCAGACCAGCCCCGGCGTGGCCAGGAACCGCTCCAGCGCCTGGTCGGCATAGTCCTTCCAGTCGGTGACGAAACGAAGGGTCCCGCCCGGCTTCAGCAGGCGGGCGAATTCCGCCGCCGTGTCGGCCTGGACGAGCCGGCGCTTGGCGTGGCGGGCCTTGGGCCAGGGGTCGGGGAACAGGATCATGATGCGGTCGAGGCTGGCGTCGGGCAGGGCGGCCATGACCTCGCGCGCGTCGCCGGCGTGCAGCCGGACGTTCTTCAGGCCGCGCTCCTCGATGTGGCGCAGCGCCGAGCCGACGCCGTTGAGGAACGGCTCGCAGCCGAGCATCAGGGCCTGCGGCCGGCGCGCCGCCTGTTCGGCCAGATGCTCGCCGCCGCCGAAGCCGATCTCCAGCCAGACCTCGGTCGCGCCGGGCATCAGGGCGGCCGGGTCGATCGGGCCTGCGGCCGGATCGGGCACGGCGATGGCCGGCAGCAGGGTGTCGAACAGGGCGGCCTGGCGCGGCTTGAGGGTGCGCGAGCGGATGCGCCCGAAGCTGCGCATCGGGCCCCAGGTCGGGGGCGGGGGGGCGTCGGTCATGGCGCCCTCTAGCGTTTCGGACGGCCGGCGTCAGCCCGCCAGATGGCGGAAGGCGGCGATCACCTCGGCATAGGCGTCGCGCTTGAACGGCACGACCCCGGCCAGCGCCTCTTCCAGCGTGGCCCAGCGCCAGGCGCTGAACTCGACCTCGCCATGGGCCTCCAGGTCGATCTCGGCCTCCTCGCCGGTGAAGCGGAAGGCGAACCAGGTCTGGCGCTGGCCGCGCCAGCCGGCCCGGCCGCGGGCGGCGTCGGCGGCCAGCACCTCGGGCGGGAAGTCGTAGACGACCGGGTCGGTGGTGCGGCCCAGCGGGGCGATCGAGACCACGCCGGTCTCCTCGTGGAGCTCGCGGCGGGCGGCGGCCTCGAGATCCTCGCCCGGGTCGACGCCGCCCTGGGGGAACTGCCAGACGAAAGGCTCGGCGGCGTCCGCGCGCCGGCCCAGCCAGACCCGGCCGTCCGGATGGAACAGCACCACGCCGACGTTGGGACGGTACTGGCTCAGGTCGCGCACGCTCATGGGCGCGGGCGTAGCATGGGGCGGGGGTGTCCCTCCACAGCCGTCATCCTCGGGCTTGACCCGAGGATCGCGCCCGCCGTCGCAGATCGCCGGCCGCCGGGAGCGCCTGACCTGACCCCCGATCCTCGGGTCAAGCCCGAGGATGACGGGCAGGGTCAAGCCCGAGGATGACGGGCGACGGGATGAGGGGACCGCCTCAGGCGCCTTCTTCGTCAAGCGCAGCGTACCCACCCCTATCCCCGACCCTTCCCCCTCGAGGGGGAAGGGAGAGGCGCGAGGCGGCGCAGCAACCGCGACGCCGCTGTGTTCGTTGTGTCTTTCGCTGTGTTCGTTGTGATGGCTTGAAGGGCCCCTCCCCCGCTTCGCGGTCCCCCTCCCCACTGCGTGGGGAGGAAAGGCGGATCTCCTCCCCATGCAATGGGGAGGTGGCTCGACGCGGAGCGTCGAGACGGAGGGGCGAACCCCCTCACTCCACGGTGACGGACTTGGCCAGGTTGCGGGGCTGGTCGACGTCGGTGCCCTTCTGCACGGCGGTGTAATAGGCCAGCAGCTGCATCGGCACGGCGTAGACCAGGGGCGCGATCAGCGGGTCGCAGTCGGGGGCGGCGACGCGGGTCATGACGGCGCCGTGCGGGGTCCCGGCGGCTTCCGGGGCGATCATGATGACCGGCCCGCCGCGGGCGGCGACCTCCTGCAGGTTGGAGGCGGTCTTCTCGAACACGTCGTCGAGCGGGGCCAGGGCGACCACGGGGGTGGCCTCGTCGATCAGGGCGATCGGCCCGTGCTTGAGCTCGCCGGCGGCATAGCCCTCGGCGTGGATGTAGCTGATCTCCTTCAGCTTCAGCGCGCCCTCGAGGGCCAGCGGGAACATCGCCCCGCGGCCGAGGAACAGCACGTCGCGGGCCTTGGACAGCTCCTGGGCCACCGCCTGGATGGCCTGGCCGAGGGTCAGGGCCTCGGCGATCAGGCGCGGGGCCTCGAACATGGCCTTGACCAGCCGCGCCTCCTCGGCCGCGTCGATGCGGCCGCGCTGCACCCCGGCGGTGACGGCCAGGGCCAGCAGGGCGGCGACCTGGGCGGTGAAGGCCTTGGTCGAGGCGACGCCGATCTCGGGCCCGGCGTGGGTCGGCCACAGCTGGTCGGCCTCGCGCGCCATGGAGGAGGTGTGGACATTGACCAGGGCCGCGGTGCGGAAGCCCTGGGCCTTGCACCACTTCAGGCTGGCGAGGGTGTCGGCGGTCTCGCCCGACTGGCTGACGGCCACGGCCAGGGTCCCGTCCATCAGGGCCGGGTGGCGGTAGCGGAACTCGGAGGCGATCTCGACATCGCACGGCAGGCCGGCCAGCCGCTCGAAGGCGTAGCGGCCGATCATGCCGGCGTAGAAGGCGGTGCCGCAGGCGACGATCTGCAGCCGCGAGATGGCGGCGAAGTCCAGCCCCTCGGGCGGGCGCACCTTCGCGTTCACCAGATCGAGGTAGGCCGACAGGGTGTGCTGCACGCTGTCCGGCTGCTCGTGGATCTCCTTCTCCATGAAGTGGCGGTGCTCGCCCTTCTCGACCAGGGCGGTCGAGGCGGAGACCTGCACCACGGACCGGTTGGCGCGGGCGCCGGTGACGTCGAACACGGTGGCGCCGTCGCGGTCGAGGCGGACGTAGTCGCCGTCCTCCAGATAGGTGATCTTCTGGGTGAAGGGGCCGACCGCCAGGGCGTCCGAGCCGAGGTACATCTCGCCCTCGCCCCAGCCGACCACCAGCGGGCTGCCGTGGCGGGCGCCGAGGATGACCCCGTCCTCGCCCTCGATCAGCACGGCCAGGGCGTAGGCCCCGCGCAGCCGGTCCAGCACCGCCTTGAAGGCGTCCAGCGGATCGCGCCCGGCCTGAAGCCCCTGATCGATCAGATGGGCCACCACCTCGGTGTCGGTCTGGCTCTCGAACACATGGCCGGCGGCCTGCAGTTCGGCCTTCAGCTCGGCGAAGTTCTCGATGATGCCGTTGTGCACAAGGGTCACCCGCCCGGCCTGGTGCGGGTGGGCGTTTTCGGTGTTGGGCGCGCCGTGCGTGGCCCAGCGGGTGTGGCCGATGCCGACCGTCGGGACGCCGGCGGCTCCGGTCAGGGGATCGGCGGCCAGCACCGCCTCCAGCCCGGTGATCTTGCCCTTGGCGCGGCGGCGCTCGGTGCGCCCTTCGACCACGGCGGCGACGCCGGCGGAGTCATAGCCGCGGTACTCCAGCCGCTTGAGGCTGTCGATCAGGCGGGGAACCGCCGGGCCCTGGCCGGTGATGCCGATGATCCCGCACATGATGAGTATCCTGTTGCTGCCGTCACCCCGCCGCGCGTCCGCAGCACGGCGCGGGCGACATGCCCATGCCCCGGCTCCCGGCCGAGGATGACGTTGTGATGAGTCTGCACTAGGACGGGCTTAAGACCGCGACACCTAAAAAGCGGTTTCGGATGATTTCGGCGGAGACCCGACCTTGGCCAGTCGCAAATACTTCGGCACGGACGGCATTCGCGGCCGGGCCAATACGAAGCCGATGACGGCCGAGGTGGCGCTGCGTGTCGGGCTGGCGGCCGGGCGCTTCTTCATGTCGGCGGACGACCGCCGCCATCTGGTGGTGATCGGCAAGGACACCCGGCTGTCGGGCTATATGATCGAGCCGGCGCTGGTGGCGGGCTTCGCCTCGGTGGGCATGGACGTGCGCACCTTCGGGCCGATCCCGACGCCGGGCGTGGCCATGATGACCCGCTCGATGCGCGCCGATCTGGGGGTGATGATCTCGGCCTCGCACAACGACTTCGCCGACAACGGCATCAAGCTGTTCGGCCCGGACGGCTACAAGCTGTCGGACGAGATCGAGCTCAAGATCGAGGCCCTGATGGACCAGGACCTGTCCGAGGGGCTGGCGGCGCCGGACCGGCTGGGCCGCGTCAAGCGCATCGACGACGCCCAGGCGCGCTATGTCGAGATCGCCAAGAAGGCCTTCCCCAAGCGGCTGAGCCTGAAGGGGCTGCGCATCGCCGTCGATTGCGCCAACGGCGCCGCCTACAGGGTGGCCCCGACGACCCTGTACGAGCTGGGGGCCGAGGTCTTCTCCGTCGGCGTCGCGCCCAACGGCATGAACATCAACCAGGCCTGCGGCTCGACCCATCCGCAGACCCTGATCGAGGCGGTGAAGACCTATCGCGCCGATATCGGGATCGCGCTGGACGGTGACGCCGACCGGCTGATCGTGGTCGACGAGACCGGCCAGATCGTCGACGGCGACCAGATCATGGCCCTGATCGCCCTGGACTGGGCGGCGCACGGCCTGCTGGCCGGCGGCGGGGTGGTGGCCACGGTCATGTCCAACCTCGGGCTGGAGCGGCGGCTGGCGGCCGAGGGGCTGACACTGGAGCGCACCAAGGTCGGCGACCGCTATGTCATGGAGCGGATGCGGGAGGGCGGCTTCAACCTCGGGGGCGAGCAGTCCGGCCACCTGATCCTGCATGACCACGCCACCACCGGCGACGGGCTGATGGCGGCGCTGCAGGTGCTGGCGGTGCTGGTGGATTCCGGCAAGCCGATGAGCGAGCTGGCGCGCCAGTTCGAGCCGGTGCCGCAGCGGCTGGAGAACGTCCGCTACAGCGCCGGCAAGCCGCTGGAGAGCGACAGGGTCAAGGCCGCCATCGCCGCCGGGGAGGCGGCCCTGAAGGGCTCGGGCCGGGTGCTGGTGCGGCCCTCGGGCACCGAAAAGCTGATCCGCGTCATGGCCGAGGGCGACGACGCCGCGCTGGTGAAGCAGGTGGTCTCCGACATCGCCGAGGCGGTCAGGACGGCGGGGTAAGCGCCGCCGCCAGCGCCGCGATACGGTCGCGGATGTCGGGGACGGCGATGGTCTCCCAGAAGGCGGCGCGGGCCGGGGGGCCGAGCACGAACAGGCGCGGCTGCGGCTGACCGTCGGCGGCAAGGACGCGGCCGTCCGGGTCGAGCGCGAGGCCGAGGCCATTGGGGTGCAGCCGCGCGGCCCCCGAGGCCAGCAGCGGGCCGGTCAGGGGGTCGTCCTGCGGGGCGTGGCCGGGACCGGAGCAGTCGATCAGCCGGTCGCCGACGAGGCGGCCCTCGCCGGTCTGGCCACGCGGCCGCCAGGGCAGCTCCAGCCGGCCGGCGGCGGGGCGCGGTCGGCCGATGCGGCCCGCCAGAAGCTGCAGCCGGTCGGCGGCGACGAGGGCATCGACGCGGGCCGCGACCTCGGGCGCCAGCCGGTGCCGGTGCACGTCCCACCAGGGCCGCAGATGGCGCAACAGGCGGCGCTGGGCCTCCGGGTCCAGCCCGGCCCAGAGTTCGGCCGTGACCGGACGATAGAGCTCCATCAGCGACCGCCAGCCGCCCGCCGCGGCGGCGGTCCGGGCGGCGGCGAGGCGGCGCGACAGGCGGGGGTGTTCCGGCGGCGGGGCGTCCAGCCCGGCCTCCGGGCGCGGGCCGTGGGCGCGCGGCGTCAGGCCGCGCCGGGACACCGCCATGGCCCGGCCGATCCAGCCGCGGTGCTCCAGCGTCATCAGCACATCGACCATGGTCAGTCCGGAGCCGACCAGCAGGATGTCGTCCTGGGGCCGGATCCCGTCGAGGCCGCCCGGGGCCCAGGGGTCGGGGATCACGCCGGGGGCGGGGTCGGCGGTGCGCGGCGGCGGGTTGCCGGTGGCCAGCACCACGGCGCGCCCGGTCAGGGGGCGGCCGTCGGCGAGAGTCACGGCCCCGGCCGGGTCGACCGCCACGGCCTCGCCGACGACGGTCTCCAGCCGGTCGCCGGCGGCGGCGCGGGCAGCGGCCAGCCGGTGCTCGACATAGCGGCCATAGACGGCGCGCGGGGCGAATCCATCGGGCGCGGCGTGGTCGGGGGCGTGGGCCTGAAGCCAGCGCACGAAGTCGTCGGGGCGGTCGGGGTCGGCGCTCATCCGCGCCGAACGGACGTTCAGCCGGTGCCAGGGCGCGGCCGCGCCATAGGCCACGCCGAGGCCGAAACGGTCATCGCGGTTGATCAGGCTGACGGCGGCGCCCGTCGCGGTCAGCCGGGCCGCCAGCATGGCGCCGGAGAAGCCTCCGCCGACGATCAGGATCCGATCCGACACATACGCCCCCGCGGCGACAGCCGCGCTGTCTTATTCGCTCGCCGCGGGATTTCGTCAAACTGTGCGGAACCGGACTCAGATCTCCTGGTTGTAGCCGCCGACCTCCGGATGGGCGGCCAGCCGCGGCTTGACCTCCTGGCGGAACAGGGCGCGCATGTCCTCTTCGGAGACCTGGCTCTCGACCACCACCACCAGCTCGGGCTTGTTGGATGAGGCGCGCACCAGCACCCAGGAGCCGTCCTCGAGGTGCACCCGGGCGCCATTGACGGTGATCACCTCGACGATCTTCCGCCCAAGGATCGAACCGCCTGCCGCGGCCAGGTCCTCGTATTCCTTCACGATGCGGGCGAGGACGTCGTACTTCAGCTCGTCGTCACAGTGGGGGCTCATGGTCAGGCTGGTGAAGGCCTGGGGCAGGGCCGACTTGAGCTGCGACAGGGACTTGCCGGGGTTGCGGTCCAGCATGGCCAGCACCGCGCCGGCGGCGACCAGGCCGTCGTCATAGCCGCGCCCGATCGGGCTGTTGAAGAAGAAGTGGCCCGACTTCTCGAACCCGGCCAGGGCGCCGAGCTCGGCGGTCTTGCGCTTGATGTAGCTGTGGCCGGTCTTCCAGTAGACGGTGGTGGCGCCGTTGGCCTTCAGCACCTCGTCGGTCTTGTAGAGGCCCGTGGACTTCACATCGACCACGAAGGTGGCGTCGGCGTGCAGGGCCGAGAGGTCGCGGGCCAGCATCAGGCCGATCTTGTCGGCGAAGATCTCCTCGCCGGTCTCGTCGACCACGCCGCAGCGGTCGCCGTCGCCGTCGAAGCCGAGGGCGAGATCGGCCCCGGTTTCCTTCACCCGCGCCGCCATCTGGCTCAGCATGGCGTGATCTTCCGGGTTCGGATTGTACTTGGGGAAGGTGTAGTCGAGCGCGGCGTCCATCTCGATCACCTCGGCCCCCATGCGGCGCAGGGCCTCCGGCGCGAAGGCCCCGGCGGTGCCGTTGCCGGTGGCGCAGACCACCTTCAGCGGCCGGGTCAGCTTCACCCCGGCGGCGACCTCCTGCAGGTAACGCTCGCGGAAACCCTCGACCCGCTCCAGACGCCCGCCCGGACGGGCCACGCCGAGGCCGTCGAGGACGATCCCCTTGAGCCGACCCATCTCGTCCGGGCCGAAGGTCAGGGGCGCCTGGGCCCCCATCTTGACCCCGGTCCAGCCGTTCTCGTTGTGGCTGGCGGTGACCATGGCCACGCAGGGCGCGTCCAGCGCGAACTGGCCGAAATAGGCCATCGGCGACAGGGCCAGGCCGACGTCCAGCACCTCCATGCCGCCCTCGAGCAGGCCGAGGATCAGGGCCTGCTTCACGCTCAGCGAATAGGACCGGAAGTCGTGGCCGGTGACGATCCGGGGGCGGACGCCGATCTCGTGCACATAGGTGGCCAGGGCCAGACCCAGGGCCTGGATGCCCAGCAGGTTGATCTCCCTCTCCAGCACCCAGCGGGCGTCGTACTCGCGGAAGCCGGTCGGCTTCACCAGCGGCACGGTCTCGTATTCGGGCGTGTTCGGACGAAGGTCCTGGCGCGGCGTCAGCATGAAGGGTCCCGGGGCTGGAAAGCAGGTGACAACCGGAAGGCTATAGGGCGCCGCCCGGGTCCGTCACAATGTCGGAACGCGGGTATTTGTGCAGATGCGAACGCTTGACCCCTGCGCCGGCCGGACCTAGGCGGAAGGCCTGTCATCGGAGCTTCGCATGCCGCGCCTCATCCTGCTGCGCCACGGCCAGAGCCAGTGGAACCTCGAGAACCGCTTCACCGGCTGGGTCGATGTCGACCTGACGGAGAAGGGCGAGGCGGAGGCGCAGAAGGCCGGCGCCCTGCTGGCCGCGGCCGGCTTCCGCCCGGCGGTGAAGTTCACCTCGGTGCTGAAGCGGGCGCAGAACACCGGCGCGGCGGCGCTGGCGGCGGCCGGGCTGGGCGACACGCCGGTGGTCGCCGACTGGCGGCTGAACGAGCGCCACTACGGCGGCCTGACCGGGCTGAACAAGGCCGAGACGGCGGCGAAGCACGGCGAGGACCAGGTCCACATCTGGCGCCGCAGCTACGACGTGCCGCCGCCGTCGCTGGCGCCCGGCGGCGAGTACGACTTCACCGCTGATCCGCGCTACGCCGGCCAGCCGATCCCGGACACCGAGAGCCTGAAGACCACGCTGGACCGGGTCGCGCCCTACTGGGAGGCCGAGATCGCGCCGCGGCTGAAGGCCGGGGAGGACGTGCTGATCGCCGCCCACGGCAACTCCCTGCGGGCCATCGTCAAGCTGCTGTTCGCGGTGCCGGACGACAGGATCGTCGGGGTCGAGATCCCGACCGGCAATCCGCTGGAGATCACCCTGGACGCCGGCCT
>CAZUXK010000084.1:0-10248 GCA_964624025.1 uncultured Brevundimonas sp. | reverse complement strand
GAGCTGAACGCCAGGGTCGGCCTGTCGACCGTGGATGTCGAGGGGGCCCGGGCCAACCGCGACGCGGTCAGCGGCCGGGATTTCGACGGCGTGAGGCGCGACGCGGTGGCGGCGTGGGACGACCTGCTCAGCCGCGTCGAGATCGCGGCGGACGACACCCGGAAGAGGATCTTCTACACGGCGCTTTACCACGCCTTGCTGCATCCCAGCACGATCTCGGATGCGGACGGGCGCTGGCGCGGACCACAAGGCCAGGTGCTCCGGGCGGATGGCGGTGCGCGTTACTCAACCCTCTCGCTGTGGGACACCTTCCGAGCCGCTCACCCGCTCTACACCCTCCTCGTCCCTGAGCGCGTCGATGACTTCGTGCTGAGCCTGCTCGACCATGCCGACGCCACCGGCCGCCTGCCGAAATGGCCGATCTGGGGCGGCGAAACGGGGACCATGATCGGGGAGCCCGCGCTCCCGGTGATCGCTGACGCCTGGGCGAAGGGCTTTCGCGGCTTTGACGGCGAGCGGGCCCTCGCCGCCATGATCCGCACCTCCAGCATCGACGCGACCCCGGTCTTCCAAGGCGACCATGCCCTCTCGACCTGGTCCCTGTTCGACCGCTTCGGATACTATCCGTTCGACCTTGCGGGAGGCGAGGCCGTTTCCCGAACGCTCGAGGCCGGCATCGGGGACGACGCCACCGCCCGTATGGCCGCAGGATTGGCCAGGAGCGACCTGGCCGGCAGGTTTACGATCCGGGCGGGGGCATGGCGAAGCCTCGTCGATCCGGAGACCCGCCTCGCCCGGGGCCGCGACAGCACCGGCGGGTGGCGCGAGCCCTTCGATCCGCTGACCCCCACATCCCCGCTCAACAACCCCGGCGACTACACCGAAGCGAACGCCTGGCAGTACAGCTGGACGCCGGCGCTGCATGACCCTGACGGCCTGGTCGAGGCCATGGGCGGGCCGGCGGGTTTTCGCACGATGCTCGACAGGTTCTTCTTCGAGCTGCCCTCGCTGGAAGGCTGGACCTACCTGGGCCAGGAAGCGATGATCGGGCAGTACGCGCATGGCAATGAGCCGAGCCACCACATCGCCTGGCTGTATGCCTACACGGATGCGCCGGAGCGCGGCCACCACCTGGTCGCGCGCATCGCGCGGGATTTCTACCGGGCCACTCCGGACGGCATCATCGGCAATGAAGACGCCGGCCAGCTGAGCGCTTGGTATGTGTTCGCCACGCTCGGCTTCTATCCGGTGACGCCTGCGAGCGCGACCTATGTCGCCGGCCTGCCGCTGGTCGACCACGCGGTCCTGCGCGTGCCGGGTCGAGCGCCGCTGACGATCCGGCGAACCGGCGCGGGCGAACGTCTCCTGAAGCTGACGCTGGACGGTCGGCCCCAGGCGCCCACCGCCCTGCCCCATTCGCACCTCGTGCAGGGCGGCGCCCTGCTGTTCGAGGCTGGCGGGGAGCCCTGAGCGCGACACCGCGTCCCCGCCGCTCGGCCGCGGATACGCCGGTCGCCGCGCGAGACGCCCGGCGCCCGCCCGGGCCGCACCGTCCGCGCGCCCCTCACTCCCACTCGATGGTGCCGGGGGGCACCCTGCTCCCTTTGGCATCAGTCGTGAAGATTTCCTGCTGCGGTGCGGGATTCCGGCTGACGTGATGGTGTGGACGACCTCCAGCTGACCAGCTGTTCTGGGGCGTCGTCATCAGGGACGTCACGTCTAGGAGCGGTAGCATGTAGACCATCGCTGTCGGCAGTAGCGACAGCCACGAAAGACCAACCACAGCGCGTGTGAGCGGGGCTGGCCACGACCGCCTCAGGGTCCGCCGGCCTGTCGGAGGGCCTACCGGACGTCGATGATGACGCGGCGGTAGCGGGTCAGCCTGGGGGCGCCATGATCCGTGACCGCAAGGATCACGTGAATGGTACCGGTCCCGGGGGGAACGACACGGTCTCGCTTGACCGTCAGCCACGCTTGCGGCTGGTCAGCGTTCTGGATCTCCAGCTTCACGCCGCTACGGGAGCTCATCATGCCGCGCGTGCCTGCCTCTTCGTAAACGAACCAAGCATAGGAGACCGCATCGCCGTCAGGGTCGGTGGTTCCCGCCGCGCTCAGGTCTACGCGATCGCCAGGATGCGCCGTCAGGCGGTCCGGATGCGCGAGCCGGGGCACTGGAGGATGGTTGGCCTCGGCATAGGACTTGATCGTCCAGTCCATCCGCGCCGCAAAGTCGTTCTGATACGCTTCGCGCCAGCGCCAGATGGTGGCGTGATTGGTCGTATGCCAGTTGCCATCACGACCAAACACCTCGTCCATCACCGTGGTCCAGATCGGCCGGGTCTCCGTAGAATAGGAACCGCGCAGGGTCGGCGGGGTGTAGAGCTCATACCTGCCGCCCCAGCCGCCCCAGTCGGGTCGTTCAGGCTCGCTCAGACCATTGTCGATCAGGTGAAGGAAGGACGGCGTGTCGCCTTCCATCATGAATTCCCAATGAGGATAGACGGCGCCCAACGGCCCCTTGACGCGGACATTGCGATCCAGCCACTCGTTGGTCACGAGGGAGTAATCGGCACCCCCGAACCGGCCGTGGAAGTTGTCGCCCCCAATGCCGATCCAGGTCGACAGGTGAAAATTGCCGCCGGGGCTGACGATATAGAAGAGGTCCGGAAACTCCCGCCGGATCCAGTAGCCGCTGTCGTCCTGGTCCGAGATCGCATAGACGCGCAGCTTCGAGACGAACCGCGACAGCTCCTCCCGAGTGCGGGTCGCCCTCACCTCCCACAAGGCTTGGGCCAGGACGTCTGGTCCGCCCCAGACCGTGACCCAAAGAGGGCGATCGTCGCGCCGGTCGACTGCTGCGATCAAGCGATCCGAGCCTGCAGAATCCATTCCGTCCCCGACAGCCCGCATGCCGCCTTCAGGCCGGCCAGCCGCAATGGTCTCAAGCAGTTCGGCGGCGCGCGGAAAGCCCCGCTCGTGCAGTTCGAGATTATCGCGGACCGCCCCGTAGGCGTTCACGACCGCCGTGATCTGTTCGGGAAAGAGCCCACGGCTGTTACGGGTCGCCACCAGACCCTCGATGTCGAAGTGATTGGCGTAGGTCATCAGGCGGACCATCGACATGCGATCGTCCGGGTCCCCGCCAATATCCGTGAGCACGAAAAGGCGCGTCTTTCGAATTTCCTCAGGCGCGGATGCCGAGACGGCGGTCGGCCGCACCTGCGCCGCGACAGACGCCGAGGCCGACAAGGCCAGGGCCGCGATGAGGGCAATATGGAAAATGGCGCTGGGCATCAGAACTCCTGGCGGCGAGGTCAATGGCGGCTTCAGATCGCGTGGTCAGCGGTGCTCAGACCCCTGTCCCGGCGCCAGCGGGGATAGTCTTCGGTAAGGAGCCGTTCGGGCCAGCTGCCCACATAGTTGTAGCCGTTGCGGCGCTCGTGCTCGATATCGGCAAGGTGGCCGCGCGAAACAGAATCGCGATCCATGTAGACCGGCTGCCGTGTCTCGAGATCGTAGAAGCGCGCCCACAGTCGGTGTCCCGGGCTTGGCACGAGCCGGCGATCCGGCTGGCCTTGCGCATTCGTGAACCGCTCCAGCGCCACATCCTGCATCGCGTTTGCTTCCAGCCAGGCGACCGCCCCTTCGATTGCGGCGATCACCTGCGGCGACGGATCCGGCTCCTGCATCAAATAGCGGACTATGCCCACGCTTTCGGACCCTGAGAGGGACGGCGGTTCGTAGCGCCGGGCCCAGGCCGGCTCCAGTGTCGTCTCGTCGTACTGGGCGCACCAGACGGTCAGGCGACCGTCCCGGACGATCTGGGTGCGGAGGATCAGCTCAAGACCGCGGCTCACGGCGTCGCGAACCCGTTCACGGTACGCGGGCGAAACAAACCCGAACGGCGCCTCACCCTGTGCAACCTGACGGAGCAGGGTCATGATCTGCACCATCGCGTCATCGTTGAAGGTGACATGACTGTAGTAGCCGGACCGCAGGGGATAGAACTGAGGCCACCCGCCGTTGGGGTACTGAGCGGTGAGGGCGTAGCTCAGACCGCGATCGAAGGCTGCGACATAGGCTTGGTCGCCCGTGGCGTCAGCCACCAACGCCAGATAGGTCATGGGCAGAATAAAGGCGTCATTGTCGAAGGTGTTGCCGGCCCCCGGATCGGTGTCGGCGGGATCGACAGCGATCAGGTCTGTGTTCTTGGGCCAGCCGCCCTCGATCGACTGATGCGCAACCACCGCGTCAGCTATGACACGCGCGTCCGGCCCCGCGTACCAGGCCCGCGGCCGCTGGGTCAGTTCCGCGTTCCAGACGTCCGGCGACGTCTGGACGACCGGAGGCTCCGGGGCAGCGCGCGCTGGCGCCGCCGCCAGCGAAAGACCGCCGACGAGGACGAGAGCGAGAGCTAGCGCATCATACCTCATCGCCCGGCGGCTCACGGCGGGGCGCGCCGGAGCAGGCCCGCGCAAATGCCACCCCGCGTCAGTTGATCTGACGGGCACACGGAGCCAACGGAGCAGGCGGTTTGACGGCATTTTAGCCTCCCGGTACCGGCACTTGCCGCGCCTGTAATCTGAGCGTCTGGGCAAGGTCGCCCCGTCACGGCATTCATCACGTGATCACGGCGCAGCCCCTTCCGAGGACTACGTCAGAAAAACGCATAAATGGAAAGACTATGCGCACTCGATCGATCGCCGGCTCGACTCGAACGGTCAACTCGGCGGGGCAAGAATGCCTTGGAAACCGACATTGTGCGTCATTGTGACCAACGGCATTCGATCGATAAAATTCGAAAGTGCGTTTGCGGATTTCCGGACGGTGTGACAGGCTTGCGGCTTGGATCAACACCATCTCCGAGGACCGTCGGGCAGCGTCGTCAGCCCTCGCCTTCGGCAGGCTGGAGCACACAAGACCATGATGTTTGCGCGCGTGTTCGCCGCCGTAGCGGCGCTTCTCATCTCGACCGAGGCGGTCGCGCAAGCACCGCGGGAACGCCCGCGCGTCCTCGTTCTGACGGACATCGAGAACGAACCGGACGATGCGCAGTCCCTCGTGCGCTTCCTCACCTATTCCAACCAGTGGGATACGGAGGGCCTTGTCGCCACCACCTCCATCCACCTGCGGGATCACACGGCGGCCTGGCGCATCCGCGAGATCGTCGCCGCCTATGGCGAGGTTCAACCCAACCTCTTGCGCCACGAGCCGGGCTTTCCGACGGGCGATCACCTCGCGGGCCTGATCCGGGAGGGCCAACCAGCCTATGGTCTGGCGGCGATCGGTGAAGGCAAGGACAGCGACGGGTCGCGCCTGATCATCGAAGCCGCCGACCGAGCGGACACCCGTCCTCTGTGGGTGCTCGTTTGGGGCGGCCCCAACACGTTGGCCCAGGCGCTGTGGCGCGTTCGGGAAACCCGAACGCCGGAGGAGACCCGACGGTTCGTCGCGAAGCTGCGCGTCTACGCCATCTCCGACCAGGACGACTCCGGCCCGTGGATCCGTGAAAACTTCCCCGAGCTGTTCTACGTCGCCAGTCCCGGCATGCACGCTGGCGGAGCATATCACGCAGCGACCTGGTCGGGCATCAGCGGCGACAACTTCCACGGTCGGTTTGACGGGGCGGACCACACCATCGTCGACAATCCCTGGCTGGACACGCACGTGCGGGCGATGGGGCGTCTTGGCGCCCAGTATCCGCAAACCGAGTATCTCATGGAAGGCGACACGCCGAGCTTCCTCAATCTGATCGACAATGGCCTGAGCATCCCGGAACGGCCGGATCTCGGCGGCTGGGGCGGACGCTACGAGGTCTACACCCCCCGCACCCGCGCCTGGTTCCTGCGGCCTGAGTCCCGGCCTTTCTGGACTGACGCCGAGGACGAGGTGTTCGGCGTTGATGGCCGCTGGCACACCAGCAACAAGGCCACCATTTGGCGCTGGCGCGAAGCCTATCAGAATGACTTCGCCGCCCGCATGACATGGACCACCCACGCCTATGATGACGCGAACCATCCCCCGGTCGCCCGCCTTGCGATGCCCGACCGGGTCACCGCGCGGCTCGGCGAGATCGTGAGCCTGAGCGCTGAGGGGTCGAGCGATCCCGACGGCGATGCGCTCTCCTACCGGTGGTTCGTATACAATGAGGCAGGGACTTTTGTGACGTCACGCGCCACGACGGGGGCCCCGGTCGCAATCGAGAACGCGGATCAAGTCGCCGCGCGCCTGACCGTGCCGACGGACCGGGTGTTCCGCCTTGGCGAGATGCACGTGATCGTCGCGGTGACGGACAACGGCACACCCGCGCTAACCCGCTATCAGCGGGTCATCATCGACGTTCGCCCCTGAAGCCCGGCCCCGGAACGATCAGTCCAGAACCCTGAGGGCGACCGGCCCGAGCAGACCGGACGGACGGAGCGGCGTCGAGCGGGAATACTGGTCGATCGTGGTGTAGGCGACGGCGCGCGCGCCCGGCTGCTGATCACCCACCAGTCGGTTATGCCAGTAGTTGGCGACAGTCACCTCCAGCCGGTTCTCGCCGGCACGGACAGCGTCGGTAATGTCGAACTGGAAAGGTGGAGAGAACGCCGCGCCAATCACCTTGCCGTTCAGGATGACGCGAGCCAGCTCCCTGACGTCCCCCAGGTCGAGCACCACGCGCCGCGGTCTCCGGGATAGACCCTCGAACGTCGTCCGATAGACCGCCGAGCCGGAGAAGTAGCGAACTCCGGGGTCTTCGATCTCAGTCCACGAACCGGGGACGAGAGATCGCGTCCGATCTTCCAGACCGCGCCCTTCCTTGAACGTCACACGCCAGGGACCTGAGACGACCTGCTCGCGTTCCACCCCCTCGGCCGCCACCGGTGCCGCCGACGCCCTGGTGTCGAACACCACGAAGATCGCGTCTCCGCGCGCGAGATCGAGCGCGATGCGTGTTCGGCCGTCCTCGACCTCGGCGGCGAGCGGCAAGCGCGATCCGTCCCGGGCGTTCCACATTTGCGGCGTCGCGCCGGTGCTCCGGAGCGAGAGATCAACCGAGGCAGCCGGGCCGTCCGGGTTGGCGAAGAAGTAGATGTCACCGCGGTGCCAGCGGCGATGTTTCCAGACGAGAGGCGTGTTGGCGAGGCCCGCAACGTCAGTCGACAGCCGGATCGCCTCCACCGCCTCGCCGAGGGAAGCCCCCACGATCACCCGTCCCCGCCCGACCCGATAATCACCCGCGCGCCCGGGCAGGCGAGAGGCCGATCGCGGTCCCGCACCGGGCTCTTCCGCCGCGACGAGGATGTCGAGCGGTCTGGCCATCGCGATCGTGCCCCCGGAAGCGGCGAGTCGTTGCAGTTGAAGAGCAAATCCGGGGGTGACCGAACAGACGTGAGACGGCAGCCAAAGCAGCGCGAAGTCGGCGGCGTTCTCGAGCACGATCCGGCCATCGGGCGCTACAGTCGCGGCGTCCAGTCTCTCGGTATTGATGTAGTCGAAGTCGAGGCCGGGGGGGATGACCGGCATGAGAGATTCTCTGAAGGGTGCGGCCACCGGGGCGCCTTCGCCATAGAATATGGCAATATCGGCCACAGGCTGCCCCTGCTGCAGGAGACAGGAGCTCCTTGCCAGGTACGAGAGCCAGGTATCAGCCAGGTCCGCCCAAGCCTCGTGTCGGGAGAAGTGTTGGCCGTACTTGCGCAAGGTGACGCCGGGTGCCCGGTCGTTGAAGGGCTGGTGCGCGGACGTGTGGACGATGAAGCGATTGACGCCCTCAGCCATGAAGCGGTCGGCAATCGGCTTGAGTTCGCGGGGGCCCATGCTCCAGGCCGGGACATCGTCGAGCGTGGTGAAGGATTCAGCCGCCACAAGAGGACGGCCATAGATGTGGGCCGCCGACGCGGCCTCACGGATATCGGCGACGTGGGTCCATAGCGGCGGCGTGTCGCCGACCCGGGCCCAGAACTCCCCCGTCGGAATATCCGCCCTGCCCTTCAACTGCAGACCATCCCCGACCGTCGGAAGATCGACGCCCATCGACTCGCCATACAGAACAAGACCGCGCTCGTGTACGAAGTCCCGGATGACGCTGTAGTGGTTGTCAGCCAGGAGGTCGGCGATCGTGCGCCTGAAATCCCAGAGAAAGCGGTCGCTGCGGGCCGCGCTGCCGACCACGCGACCGGCCAGCGCGGGGAGCCAGCGACGAAGATCATAGCCGCGGCGCGCCGCGAAGGCCTCTGCCATGGCCTCCGTCCAGTTCTGCTGCCCCGCTTCCCAGCTATCGACGATGGCGTGCTGCAGACCGCGGTGGCCGACGTTCGGGCCGACCGCGTCCAGCAACGGACCGAAAAAGCCCTCGAGATGAGCGCGGACGTGGTCGGGGTTGAGCTTGTCGGCCTCAAGGCCGGTTGCCGCCGGGGTGGCGGGCACGTTCCGCCTGCCTGTCAGGCTGTAGCCGAAGCGCTGGATGGTCCAGCGTCCCGCTGGCGCCGCCCACGTGAGCCGTCCGCCCGGCTGTAGCCGGTCGGTCAGGTCGAGAACGTCGCCCGGGTCGAGGCTGCCGCTCGTCCAGGGCGTTGCGACATCGCCGTAGTCGGCGAGCGTGCCGAGGCCGGACTTGTCTTCAAACCGGTGAACCCTTGGGCCGGCGCCGAACGCGATGCGGCGCAAGGTCACCTGGCCATCGGGCGGAGGATCGATCGTCAGTCGGATCGACCGGACCGTGCGGGGCGCGAACGCGAATGTGCGGACCGGCGCGCCCTTCTCCGCGGGTCCGGGCCAGTCGGCGAGACGGGTGTAGGAACAGCCATCGGGGCTGCCTTCCACCCTCCCGGTGACAGTTGTCGGGGCGAGCGCCAGCGTGGCCCAGGCGGCCAGCCAGGGTGACTCATACTCGAAGGTCAGGGTCAGCGGCTCGCCGGGCGGGACAGTGAAACTCGCCGCCACATCGTAACCGCCCGGCCCGAGAACCTCGACTGGCGCGGGCTCACCCGAGCTCGTCGTGCACGTGAAGGGCGGGACCTCGACGTCAGCCGGAAAGGCGAGAACCGCAATGTCGCGGTAGAATGCCGGCTCTGGCACATCCCCGGAGGCGGGATAGTCCATGAATGGCCCGGGCCGCGCCGGTGGGGTCGACAGCACCAGATCCACCGCCTGCCCGCCCTCAATCGTGGTCTCGCTCCACACCACCTTCTTCATGGCCTGGTGCGGCTGTACCCAGGGACCGCCGGTCAGGCTCCATCCGCCGGAAATGTGGACGCCGAAGTCGAGGTCCAGTCGCGCCGCCTCCGCCGCCGTCGCGGCGATGAGACGGGACCATTCGGACGAATGAAAGATGACAGGGTCCTGCACCAGCACCGGCGTCGGGGGCGATCGGAAGGCGGCGTCGAATAGGGTGAAGCCGCCCAACCCGACCCGCTTCATCCAGGCGAGATCCGCGAGGATGCCCTCAAGCGTGACATTGCCATTCACCCAGTGCCACCACACCCGGGGTCTGGCCTCCGGTGGCGGTGACAGAAACACGCGCTCGAGGGGACCATAGGCCGGGTCGGCCCAGGCCGACCTTGAGCCGCTCGACATCGCCGCGGTCGCCAGCACCGAAGCGCCAGACTTGAGTAGCTTGCGGCGACTGGCCCTCATGGCTCACCGTCCCGGGCGATGTCCGTAGGCAAGAAAGGGCCGGCAGGCCCTTGCGAGCCTGCCGGCAAGGCTCTGTTGATCTCGGGAGGAGGCAACAGAGAGGGGGAGAAGCCGGATCGATCCTGTCGCGCTGGACCGGGTGAAGCCGGCGGTGTCTTGCTGGAATCCCTGCTCGCGTTCATCGCGCACGCCACAGCCGCGGCTCTTCGCCCACGGCAGAGCCTTGCGGCGAGGGCACAGCATTCCCTTGATCAATAACCTTCCTCCTGGGCGACAATGTTCAGGGGCTTGCCCGCTCCCCGGGACGCCTCCTTTGGCCCGAGCCGCGTCGTGATCGTCCCTCCGCCGGATCCCCTGCCGTGAAAGGCCAGTACGACCACATTAGCTCAACAGAGATCCGATTTCTTCTGATTTCTTTCGTTTGGCATCGATTCTCGATTACGCAATCGAGGCGCGGGTCTTGAGCTCCGCCTGAGGAAAGCCGGCCCAGCCCTGCTCACCCACCTCAGGGGGATGCGGGAACCCCACCAATCGTCGCCACTGACGGCGCGAACACGCCCTGCCCCTGCCGATCGGTTACAGGATCGACTGGCCCGTCTTGCCCCAGTCGGCGAGGAAGGCATCAAG